>NZ_CP017479.1:2830239-3144710 GCF_001761465.1 Flavobacterium gilvum
TTCGCACGGTCAGCGATGCATTGAGCAACAAAACGCCTTGTTTTGCCCAAAACTCCAAGTTTCCCGTAGCAGGCATAAAAATCGAATCCAAATCGGTTGTGATTTCCCTGAAAATATTGCGCAACGAAGGCGGAATTTTAACCGAATCATTTACCGAGAACGACAAGCCATTGGCTTCTCCGTCTCCGTGATACGGATCCTGACCAATAATAACGACTTTTATATTTTCAAAAAGACAATTATTAAAAGCCGAAAAAATCAATTCTTTTGGAGGAAAACAAACGGAATTTTGATATTCCTGATCAACAATATTCATCAATTCGGTAAAATAAGGTTTTGCTATTTCATCAGATAAAATAGTTTGCCAGGAAGGATTTAAATTGAGATTCATGTTCAAAAGTTATTTGACAAAGATACAGGATGATTTGAAAGTAGATTGATTAATTTTTAAGCAAGATGATTTTGATATTTATTATAGTTTAGCCGCAAAGAGCGCAAAGTAATATTAGTGTTTTTGAAAACGTAATGTTCGCAAAGCTTTGCGAACATTACGTAATATGGTCAAAGTAACAAAAATCTTTGCGCTCTTCGCGGTAAGATGTTATTAAAAGCCAAAGCAAAATAAGGCTATGTTTCTTTCTTAAATAAGCTTATTTTTGTACAGTAAAACCAATTTAATAAATGATCTCCATTACCGAAAAAACATTACAAGACTTACAATTTCCTACGGTTCTCGAAACGATTTCCGAAATGTGCAACACCGATATTGGAAAACAAAAAGCTTTGGAAATTACCCCTTTTAGAGAAAAAGAAACTTTGATGAGTGCCTTATTGCAGACATCGGAGTATGTTTCCTCTTTTCAAAATAACAATGCCATTCCCAATCACGGTTTTGACGCGATTACTTACGAAATCAAATTTCTTGCGATAGAGGACAGTTTTCTTGAAGTGGGAAGTTTTAGAAAAATCGCCACCATATCCGAAACGACTAATGTTCTTTTGGCTTTTTTAAATAAATTCAACGATTATTACCCAAGCCTTTGCGCAAAAAGTTCTGGGATACAACTTACCAAAGAGATTGTTACTGCTGTCGATGTGGTTGTCGATAAATACGGTGAGATAAAAGACAATGCTTCTCCCCGACTTTTGGAAATAAGAAGGGAAATGAATTTAGTTCGGGGAAAAGTGAATCAGAGTTTTGGTTCAGCACTTACTCAATACAACAGTTTGGGGTATTTGGACGATATCAAAGAAAGTTTTGTTCAAAACAGGCGTGTTTTGGCTGTTTTGGCGATGTACCGCCGAAAAGTAAAAGGTTCTATTTTGGGGAGTTCCAAAACAGGAAGTATTGCCTACATCGAACCCGAAAATACTCTTAAATATTCCCGTGAACTAAGCAACTTGGAATATGAGGAAAAAGAAGAAATCACAAAAATATTAAAACAATTAACAAATGCTATTCGCCCGTTTTTACCGTTGCTGATTCAGTATCAGGATTTCCTGAGCGATATTGACGTGATAGCAGCCAAGGCAAAATACGCCAATAGAATCAACGGAATTTTGCCAACAATTACAGAGAATCGGCGTCTGTATTTCAGGGAAGCCTATCACCCTATTTTGTATCTGACCAATAAACAAAAGAAGGAAATTACGCATCCGCAAACAATCGAATTGAGTCAGGAAAAACGAATAATTGTTATTTCGGGTCCCAATGCGGGTGGTAAAACCATATCGATGAAAACAGTTGGTTTGCTTCAATTGATGTTGCAATCGGGTATGTTGATACCTGTTCATGAGCGTAGTGAAACTTTTCTTTTTGACCGAATACTTACGGATATTGGTGATAATCAATCTATTGAAAATCACTTAAGTACATACAGTTACCGATTGAAGAACATGAACTATTTTTTGAAAAAATGCAACAAGAAAACCATGTTCTTAATTGATGAATTTGGTACCGGTTCTGATCCTGAATTAGGAGGTGCTCTCGCCGAAATTTTCCTTGAAGAATTTTATCATAGAGAGGCTTTCGGATTAATCACTACGCATTATTCGAACCTTAAAATTTTGGCTAATGAATTGCCTTATGCAACCAACGCCAATATGTTATTTGATGAAAAATCATTAGAACCGATGTATAAATTGGTTTTAGGACAAGCCGGTAGTTCTTTTACTTTTGAAGTGGCTCAGAAAAACGGAATTCCTTTTGGATTAATCAATCGGGCGAAAAAGAAAATTGAAATCGGAAAAGTCCGATTCGATAAAACGATCGCCAATTTGCAAAAAGAGCGTTCTAAGCTTGAAAAAACCTCCATAAATCTAAAGGAGGAAGAAACCAAAGCACGTGAAGAAAGCAAAAAGATGGAAGACATCAATGTGAAAATCAAGCAAAAACTTGAAAGCTACCAAGAATTATATGATAGCAACCAAAAGACAATTTATATTGGCCAAAAAATAGAAGATATTGCCGAAAAATATTTCAATAACAAAAATAAAAAAGACCTTATTGGCGAATTTTTGAAAATTGTTGAAATAGAGAATTCCAAACGCAAAAAAGCCACACCGAAAGAGGCTAAAGCGATTATCGAAAAGAAAAAGGAGGTCATAAAAGAAGTTACTGTTGTTGTCGAAGAAATTCGAAAGGAAAAGAAAGAAAAGAAATTAAAACCCGTTATTGAAAAACCAAAACCTATTTTGAAAGTAGGAGATCGCGTGCGAATGCTAGACGGAAAATCGGTTGGAAGTATTGATTCTATTGAGAAAAACAAAGCGATTGTCAATTATGGCATCTTTACTTCGAAAGTAAGTTTGGACGAATTGGAATTGGTGGAAGCGGCTAAGAAATAATCAATTCTGATAACTAAATATGCTCAATCTTCCTAAAAATAAAAAAATAATTCTCTTCGATGGCGTTTGTAATCTCTGTAATTCTGCGGTGCAATTTGTGATTCGGCACGACTCGAAAGATATTTTTCGTTTTGTGTCATTACAATCAGAATTAGGGCAGAAAATCCTGAATGACATAGGAATCAATTCTAAGGATATTGACAGCATTGTTTTGTACGAACCAGGAATTGCATATTATTACAAATCAGCGGCAGTGATTGAAATTGCCAAAAATTTGGGTGGTCTTTGGTGTTTTGGAGCAGTTTTTAGAATTATTCCAATCGGAATCAGAAACAGAGTATATGATTATATCGCCCGGAATCGCTACAAGTGGTACGGTAAAAAAGAGAGTTGTATGATACCTTCTCCAAAGTTAGAAATAAAATTTTTGAAATAATTTTCATAACATGATAAATGTCATGTGCTGCAAGGTATTGATGGTGTAATTTTGACACATCTTAATATTTATGTTTTTATAAGGAGTTCATCGTTCAAATCATAGTGAAGTTAATACGTTTATATGGTAGTTGTTTCGTATTAGTAATTATTGGTTTAAAAAAAGACACTATGAGGATGAAAACCTGTAAAATGAAATGATTAGTTTTTTTTGTCTAAAAAAAGAGGATGTTTTTTCTGTGAACATCCTCTTTTGTTTTTTAGAAATATCGTTTCCAGTTAAAAAGAGTAAAATATAAAAAAAGCCTCAAAGTGCACTGCCCCCAAAAAGTTAGACACTATTTGGGGGTATTTTTATGGAAAGAAAATCAAAATATGATTATGCATTTAAGAAAGAATGTGTTGAGTTAGTTTTAAATAATGGCTATTCAAGTAGACATGTTTCTAAATTGAAAGGTCCAGATGAATCTAATATTCGTAAATGGGTTAGTTTTTATAAGATCTATGGTGAATCTGGGTTGATTAGTTATAAGAACAAAAAATACGCTTTAGATATTAAGTTAAAAGTATTGCAATCTATTTATAAAGAATCACTTTCATTGAAAGAAACTGCTTTAAGATTTAATATTTCCGATTCATCTATAATAATCAAATGGCAAAAAGATTTTAGTAATTTTGGATTGAAAGGATTATATACTAAACCCAGAGGCAGACCAAAATCTATGAGCAATAATAAACCTAAAAAGCATACATCAGATAAACCATTAACTAGAGAAGAAGAACTACTTTTAGAAAACGAAGCATTACGTTGTGAACTTGATTATTTAAAAAAGTTACAAGCCTTAATTCAAGCAGAAGAGAAAGCCAAAAAGCGCAAGTCATAATGGAATTAAGGCATAAATATGATTTAAAACCACTTTTAAATCATGCTAATATGGCACGAAGTACTTTTTATTATCATCAAAAACAACCTGAAATACCAGATAAATACAAAGTAATTAAAGAGTTAATAAAATCTATTTATCACAGACATAAAGGGCGTTATGGGTATAGACGAATAACAGATGAACTTCAAAACAAAGGAATCGTTATTAATCACAAAACCGTTTTACGATTAATGAATTTGTTAGGGTTAAAAAGTATTATCAGGGTAAAGAAATACAAATCCTATAAAGGAGAAAATGGTAAAATTGCACCGAATCTGTTAAATCGTAATTTTAAAGCTACAGCTCCCAATCAAAAATGGGCAACCGATATAACAGAGTTCAATGTCTTTGGAAAAAAATTGTATTTATCACCGATTATAGATTTATTTAATCAAGAAATAATTAGTTATGAACTAACAGAACGACCAGTGTTTAATCAAGTGGTAACTATGCTTAAAAAAGCATTTAAGAAAATACCAAATAACGCTAATTTAACTCTTCATTCTGATCAAGGTTGGCAATATCAAATGAAACAATATCAACACTTATTAAAAGAAAAAGGAATTATACAGAGCATGTCAAGAAAAGGAAATTGTTTAGATAATGCCATTATTGAAAACTTCTTTGGAACATTAAAATCTGAACTTTTTTATATAACAAAGTTTAGAACAATAGAAGAATTAAAAACTGAAATTAAACAGTATATTAACTATTACAATAACGATAGAATCAAATCAAATTTAAACAAAATGAGCCCGATAAAATATCGAGCTCACTATTATAAAAATTAATTATAAATTTGTCCAAACTTTTGGGTGCAGTCTAAATTCAATAAAAAATTTGAGGCTTTCTAATTTATTTTAAATTAATTATTATCTAATTAATTTTCTGTATTTCAAACGTTTTGGAGTTAAATCACCGCCCAAACGTTTCTTTTTGTTTTCTTCGTATTCGGTGAAACTTCCTTCGAAGAAATATACTTCAGAATCACCTTCAAAAGCTAGAATGTGCGTACAAATTCTGTCTAGGAACCATCTGTCGTGCGAAATCACAACAGCACAACCTGCAAAATTCTCTAAACCTTCTTCGAGTGCACGAAGTGTATTTACGTCCAAATCATTCGTAGGCTCATCCAGTAAAAGTACGTTTCCTTCTTCTTTTAAAGTCATAGCCAAATGCAGACGGTTTCTTTCTCCACCAGAAAGCATAGAAACTTTTTTGTTTTGTTCTCCACCTCCAAAGTTAAAACGAGATAAATAAGCTCTTGAATTTACTTGTTTTCCGCCCATCATAATCAATTCCTGACCATCGGCAAAGTTTTCCCAAATGGATTTATTTGGATCAATATTAGAATGCGCTTGATCTACGTAAGCAATTTTCACTGTATCACCAACCGAAAACGCTCCGCTATCTGTTTGTTGTTCACCCATAATCATTTTGAAAATAGTTGATTTACCGGCACCATTTGGTCCAATAATTCCAACAATTCCTGCTTGCGGCAAAGTAAAATTCAAATTATCATATAATAATTTATCTCCAAAAGCTTTGGCTACATTCTTGGCTTCGATAACATTGGTACCCAAACGTGGACCATTTGGAATATAGATTTCCAATTTTTCATCCAATTGTTTTTGGTCTTCATTCAAAAGTTTATCGTAGTTCTGCAAACGAGCTTTTTGTTTCGTCTGACGACCTTTGGCTCCCTGACGAACCCATTCCAACTCGCGTTCAAGAGTTTTTCTGCGTTTTGAAGCTACTTTTTCTTCTTGCTCCAAACGTTTTGATTTTTGGTCTAGCCAAGAAGAATAATTTCCTTTCCAAGGAATACCTTCTCCTCTATCCAATTCCAAAATCCAACCGGCAACATTATCAAGGAAATAACGGTCGTGAGTAACTGCGATTACAGTTCCTGCATATTGTGCCAAGTGTTGTTCTAACCAAAGTACAGACTCTGCATCTAGGTGGTTGGTAGGCTCATCAAGAAGCAAAACATCCGGTTGTTGCAATAATAAACGACACAAGGCCACACGACGACGCTCACCTCCCGAAAGGTTTTTGATTGGTGTATCACCATCCGGAGTACGTAAAGCGTCCATGGCAATTTCCAATTTTGTATCTATTTCCCATGCACCAAGAGCATCAATTTTGTCCTGCAAAGCTGCCTGACGCTCCATCAATTTGTCCATTTTATCCGGATCAGAATAGTTTTCTTCAAGACCAAATAAATCATTGATTTTGTTGTATTCATCCAAAACAGCCATTGTTTCGGCAGCTCCTTCACGAACGATTTCGATAACCGTTTTAGAATCATCCAAAATTGGTTCTTGCTCTAAATAACCTACTTTATAACCAGGTTGAAAAACAACATCTCCCTGATAGTTTTTATCAACACCTGCAATAATCTTCAAAAGGGAAGATTTACCGGAACCATTTAAACCTAAAATCCCAATTTTTGCTCCGTAAAAGAAACTCAAATAGATATTTTTAAGAACAGGTTTATCTGCTCCCTGATAGGTTTTACTCAATTTTTGCATTGAGAAAATTACTTTCTTATCGTCTGACATAATATTTTTTTATTTTTGTTAATTAATTAATTTTCAATGATTTAAAAATTATTCACTACTCAAATATTCAACTTTTAAAGTTAAAACTTCCCACTTTTTGTTCCCACTTTTATAAATAAAACAATAAAATAGTTGTATGTTTATACCCAATAAAAATTTAAATATATGGCAACAAAGATAGTTTTAAATAAAAAGAATCCAAATGACGAATTTGGAATAATTGGCATACAATCTTTTGATGGTGGGAAGAAAAAAAAGAGTTTAGGAATTAAAGTAAAAGCTAAATATTATGAAGATCATTTTAATAAAAAATTTCAACTTTTTGAACCAAATAAAGAATTTGAGGTTGATACTATAAATTCTCAAATCAAAGAAGGAGTTTATAAGTTTGAAAACAATATTCCTATTGAGAAACCTAAACAAAAAGACAAACCTGTTATTTCTATTCCCGAAATATTAAAAACTGAAAAAATAATTAACGATAGACTTTCATTCATTGAATATTTTGAAGAAAGAATGGCTCTAAAAAAGACAGAAGGACACAGATATTCAGTATTAAATGTATTGAGAAAATTAAAAAAATATCTCACCAAACTAGGAAAGGATGATTTATATTTTGATGAATTAACACCTGAGTTTTTTGTAAAGTTTAAAAATTACTGTTTGTCTGTTTCTGACCCCAGAAAACTTACAGAAAATGGAGTGAGAAATTATTTTAAAGTTATCAAATCAGTTTATCACGATGCCTATAATACTGGACATTATGCTTTTACTAGAAATCCTTTTGCATTAATCAAAAATGAATCCGGTAATAAAACTGAAAAAAATCCATTAACAATAAATCAAGTTCAAGCATTAATGGAATTAGAATTAGATAACAAATTGAAAATAGCAAGAAATATATTCTATTTTCAAATTTTGAGTAATGGAATGCGATGCTCTGATGTTGTTTTTATTAGATATGGTGATTTTAAAAACGGGAGATTATCTTATAAAATGATGAAGACTAATACTCAATTAAAGATTGCTATAGGCTTAAAAATAATGTTGATACTAGCTGAAACATTAGGTGAGATTGGTAAATACAAGGAAATGATTGAGACTATAAAAGTTTCAGATAAAAGTATTTTAGGACAAGGTCAATTTACAGTAAAACAATTAGAAGAAAAAATAATTGAAAGTTGTCCTCAAATCGGTTTTCCTTCAAACAGTTCCATATATGAAGGTTACAAAGGCTATACTATTAAAACTGCAGATTCTAACATAAAACAAATCATTGACTTAAGGATTGAAACGATTGAAGATATTAATAATATTTTTATAGAACATATGCAGGAAGTCATAAATAATAAAGATGACAATGAATTTGTGTTTTTAAATCTGTTGAATAATAAATCTGTTCCTCTTTTTGAAGATTATAAAAAAGGTGATGTTTTGACATATACCCAATTTCAAAAATATAGGGCGATTAGAAATGCTTATAATCTAAGTCTTTATAAAATAACAGAAATTTATAATAATCATATTCCAATCAAAATAAAAGACAGATGGAAATATGTTATTAAATTAAGTTCTCACGTTGCTAGAAACACTTTTGTTTCTATTCTTCTGAAAGAAAATGTTGATGTCTATAAAATAAGCAACGCGCTTGCCCATACCGAGCTAAAAACCACTCAAAATTACATTAAAAGTGGTGTTGATACGGATGCTAGCGATGAAGCTGGTTTGGTAATTCAAAAAGTTATTTAACAAATCAATATTTATAACTGATTATTTGACATAACCTGTAGAAACAAAATTGGCGGTTTCAATAATAGAACTTTCTAATCAACTATAAAAAATCCATTCTCTCTAAAAGAATGGATTTTCTGTTTTATATATAATTTATTGTTGAACTAAACCAAATCAACCAACTCAAAAAATATAAATACAGAAAAATGAAATACAAACATCTTCATACCAACTTTTTAAAATTTCTCAAGGAGAAATATAATGCTAAAATTCAAGAACTCCCTGAAGAAGAAACGAATGTATCCGACAAAGAAGTCATTGCAGAATTTGATAAAATTATGGGCTATGGCGAAGAAGAAAATGATGAAGTTCAAGACGATGAAGAACCAACGGAGAATGATGAAACTATTGATGATTTAATCAAAGAATATCGTTCACTTCAAAAAAAATATAAAATAAAAACAAATGGTAATATTCGTAATAAAAGGAAATAGAAAACTCTATGACATTCAAACAATTAAAAATGTTTTGAAGGTTCCTAAATCAAAGGTTCAAAGATTATTGAATAAGCAAGATGCTGAAATAGTAAAATATAAAAACTTACATCTTTATCCTGAAAGAACTTTATTCAACTTGATGGAATTAATTCTAATAGAAAAATTAGACAGAATAGATGATTGACTTTGAAAAGATTAAAAAGTGGAATGATGCTATTTCCAAAAATCAAGAAAGATTGAACAAGGAAACTGATATTAAAAAGAAAGAAAAGTTGAGGTTGAAAATTCAGATTGATACATTGAAAATAAAAGTTGAAAAATTAAATTAAAAAAAACGAAAAGGAACAACTCATTTCTTTATATATAATTTAAGAAGATAAAAAACTTATATACAAGTTTAGAACGAGCGAGTTAAACTCTCGCTCTTCCAATAGAAAGCAATTAAGAAAAATTAAATAAAAATAACCGGCATTAAATAAAAATAGAATTCTTGTAGTGAGGACGCCTTACATCTGCACCGGGCACTACATTATATCGCTTTAACGGGAGGCACGCTGAATATAAAAGCAACTATGACATTTAATCACCAGAGTAGTAAGTCAGCAGGTTAATATCTTAATCTTTAAGTAGTGGTGGCGTTAATAAATAGATATGGTTTATTAATAAACGATGATGGGCTATACTGTAAATTCCAGTGATATTGACCACCCAATTCCAATTTAAAGTGACCACCTGATTCCAATTCAAAATGACCACCTAATTCCGGAGCAAAGTGACCACCCCGTTTTCATAAAAAACTACTTTTTTTCATGCGCTAATTAGTACTCAAATATACTTAAAATATTATTCCTTGTTTATTCCTCTTTTCTTTCTCATAGATTCCCCATGCAATTCGAGTCTGTGGGCTTGATGTATAAGTCTATCCAAAATTGCGTCAGCTATAGTTTTTTCGCCAATTATATCATACCAACCTTGTACAGGAATTTGCGATGTAACAATTATAGAACCGTTATTATGCCTGTCTTCAATAATCTCCAAAAGTGTAATTCGGTTTTGACTATCTAATGCCTGGAGTCCAAAATCGTCAAGTATGATAACGTCTTGCCTTTCAATTTTGGCAAGTTCTCTTAGGTAAGAACCATCTGCTTTGGCCATTTTTAATTTAGCAAACAGCTTCGAAGTATTAAAATAGCTTACTTTATAGCCATGAATACAGGCTTGGTAACCCAATGCGGTACCTAAATAACTTTTGCCTACACCTGTACTTCCTGTGATTAAGATGTTTTCATTTTTTTCAACAAATTCGCATTCTGCCAGACGAAGAACTGTATTCCGGTCAAGATTGCGGGATACATCAAAATTGACATTTTCAATATTTGATTTGTAATGGAATTTAGCATTCTTTATACTGCGTTCTATACGACGATTGTGCCTTTCGTCCCATTCAGCATCAATAATCATCGATACAAATTGATCGAGTGTGTAGTGGTCTGTTCTTCCGCTTTCAATCGCTGTTTTAAAAGCATTAAACATTCCGTAAAGTTTCATTTGTCTCATTTTTGTTACTGTGGATTCATTCATGTTTTTAAGATTTAATTTAATTATAATACTGTTTGCCTCTTATGTTTCCGTGGTTCGGAAGTTCATGCTCAGGTTCCTGTTCTAAATCAATACGATCTAAGTTGTTTTCTAAAATATTTTGGATGGTCTTAAAATTGTAAATTCTAAAGTCAAGCGCTCGTTTACAGGCATTTATTAATCGCTGCTTACCAACCTTTTTTTCAAAGTTTAGTATTCCTAAACAACTTTTATAAGCCTGTTCAGGATGGTTTCTGCTTTCGATTATCTGCATAATATATTCTCCTACTGACTCATCAATACTACCTGCCCAATCAATGAATCGAGCAGCACTCCACTGAGCTACAAACTGATGTGAACTGGCTAAATGTTCTGGAGTTGTGGTATAGACATAAGGTTTGTAATTTCGCTGATGAACCGCTATTCGATTGTATTTATAATAGATCTCTACGGTTGATCTTGTGTACAAGAGTTTCGTTTTTTTCTTTACATATTGATACGGAACGCTGTAATAATTTTTGTCTTGACTTAATTGGACATGACCATTTTGCATTACCGTTGCAAAGGATTGATATTTGATTTCAAAGCGTTCTTGTGGTAGTGGACGCAGTTTTTGTTTCTCATCTTCTACAAACAATTCTTTTCGTGAGTAAGGACGACCTGTTAGTTTTCGATTATTATGAATGTCTAATAAATCCCATATCTGTTGGTTTAATTCTTCTAGAGAAAAGAATTTGGTTTCTTTTAGTGTTACATAAATTCTTCTGTATAATATCTTTACAGCCCCTTCAACTAATGACTTATCTCTAGGTTTATAAGCTCTAGTTGGCAAGATTGTAGTTTCGTAATGTTCCGCTAAGTCGGCTAAAGTTTCATTAATTGTTGGCTCAAAACGACTGCTTTTTATTACTGCAGATTTTAAATTATCTGGAACAATTGCTGCAGGAGTGCCTTCAAAAAAGCGCATGGCATTTTCTACAGAAGTAACAAAATCTTCCTTTTGCTGGCTCATAGAAGCTTCAGCATAGGTGTATTGACTAGCCCCTAATATAGCCACAAAGAATTGTACTTCTTTGATTTCTCCAGTGTCGCTATCAATAATGGATAGTGTTTTTCCAGCATAATCAACATACATTTTATCACCGGATTTATGATTCATATGCATCACTGGATTGACTTGTTTACTCCATACTTTGTAATAATGAGCAAATTGAGAACTCCTGTAACCATCAGGGTTTATGGCAGCATATTGTTCCCACATATGTTGTATGGTAACGCCAACTTTTTTTAGCTCACGCTCCATTTTAGGAAAATAATTATGGAGTGTTTGTAATTTGGGACTAATTGATTCCACAGTAGTCTGTGAAAACAAAAGTTCTAGTTCAGCATCTGTTTTTTTATCAATAAATTCAAAGTTTAATCCGAGAACTTCAAATAAAGAAATATACTTCTTTACCGTATTCCTAGAAAGGGATAAGTAGCTACTTATAAATAACTTACTTTTTCCATCACAATAGAATTTAATTACTTTTCTAATTTTACTCATGTCTGTTATTTTGTTTGCCATAATCCGCTTTTTTTTTGCGAATGTATGGTTCTAACGACATGAAAAAGTCTGTAGTTTTTAATAATTAATTTACCCCAAAATTAGGTGGTCAATTTGAACTGGAATGGGGTGGTCAGTTTGCTCTGGAACTGGTGGTCAATTTATACTGGAAAGAGGTGGTCAATTTGACCGTTTTTTCCAGTAATGCATAAGAGTGTTATGTTTTTAATTTATATGACGTGGTTATGTTGTTTTATAGAAAAAGAAAAATTTATGTTTTTAATATTTGCGTAGAAGTGGATGATAGAGAAAAATCTAATAGAAAAATTAAATTTTAACTAAAAAATTAAGAAGAAATCATTTCTGACAATTCCCACTGCAGTACTAATTGCATTGAAAAAATTATTTTTTTATCGTCTGACATGTAATTTGTTTAATGACAAGTTTATGGATTATTGAAATGTTGAAAAAAGTTTTGTAAGAAAAAAATCAACTTTTGGTTATCCTTATAAACTACTCACTCACAGTTTCTATATCTGAATCAGAATCTAACTTATCTTTTGGTAAGATTCTGTTTAGCACAACTCCGATAATCGCCGCAATGGTAAGTCCCGAAAGTGAAAAGCTACCTGAAACAACTATATTGTCAATTGCAATTCCCAATACAAAAATCAATGATGCAATAATTAGATTTCTGGAGTGTGAAAAATCAATATCTGCATTTACGACAGTTCTCACGCCTACTGAAGCAATCATTCCAAACAAAATAATTGAGATTCCTCCCATGACTGGGGTTGGGATACTCTGCAAGACCATTCCGAATTTGCCAATTATACCAAGTAATATGGCATAGACTGCCGCAATTCTCAGAATGGCTGGATCGTAAACTTTTGTGACGGCCAAAACTCCTGTGTTTTCACCATACGTGGTGTTTGCCGGACCACCCAAAAATCCGGCAACGATAGTTGCCACTCCATCACCTAATAATGTTCTTGGAATTCCGGGGTTTTCAAAGAAATCTTTTCCTACAACGGCTCCATTTGTTGAAATATCACCAATATGTTCGATAAAAACAACCAAGGCTATGGGGGCAATAGCAATAATGGAAGCCGTTGAAAAAACAGGAAGTGTCAATAAATCTTTCATGGCAGCATCTGAAAAGCCAATCCAACTTGCCTTACCGAAACCTGAAAAATCAACCATTCCTAACATTATAGCGGTAATGTATCCCAAAACGACAGAAATTAATATGGGAACCAACCGGAAAAAAGATTTTTCTAATATCGAAATGCTTATCATTGAAACAATTACAACTGAGGCAATAATAAGACTGTTCATGTCAAAAGTCCCATTTTTATAACCCGCCATAGATAAAGCAACTGGGCTAAGCCGCAAACCAATTACCATAATTATGGGACCTACAACCACTGGAGGGAAATAAGATTTTATTTTCTCCACGCCAAAAGCTTTGACCATTCCTGCCATGAAGATGTACACAAATCCTGCCGCAATTACGCCGCCTTTTACGTGAGCAATTCCATCTTCTTTCAGTACTAATGTTAAAGCACCAATAAATGCAAATGATGATCCAAGGAATACAGGAACAATTCGCTTCGTGCATAGGTGGAATAAAAGTGTTCCAATACCTGCGGTAAGTAAAGCTATCGACGGATTAAGGCCTGTCAAAAAAGGAACTAATACAGTTGCTCCAAACATCGCCAAAACGTGTTGCAGTCCTAAAATTAATTTTGTTTGGGTATTGATTGTTTTCATTTGTTATGTTTTAAAATGATTTCGATTTACAAAAAAAGGAGTATAATATCCGATTGTAAAAAGCAAAAGAAAAGCCAATACAATTTTGTAATGGCTTCTGTTGAATTTTTCGATAATTATGTTTGAATAAGCATGGGTTTTTTGAATAAAAATTACAACCTGCCTTTTAATGAACTAAATACCCAGGCAATGGAGAAAAACCCTATTCCAACGGCAGCAAACCCCCAACCAGAAACATCTCTGTATTTAAAAAAGCCTAATGCTATAAGTAATATTCCCATGAGTATCATTATAAGAGTAGCCCATCCTAAAATAGTATTTTTATTCATTCCCATGATTGTAGTATTTGTTTTTGAATGGTGCAAATATCGGTATTTTTTAGGATATTTAAATTTTTAAATGTTAATCCTGATACAAAATTACTGCACTTCTGCCGGGAATTGTTACCGATTGGTCGTTAATAGTTTCTATTCCGTTTTGGTTGATTATCTCGCCATTGCAAATGAGTTTCCAAGTACCGTCAATATACTGTTTAGTTTCTTCTTCATCACCGTTAAAATACACTCTGATATTTTTCCAGTTATCCCCATTGGCATTGTTTTTTAATGTATATCCAACCAATAAAGGAGAATCGAGCGTCAAAAATTCTAAATTTTCCTGAATCATTTTTTCTGAAGTCATTTTGAATGCAGGATGATTTTTTCTAAGCGTTATCAGATTTTCATAATATTGAACTAGGTCTTTGTTTTCGTGCTTCCAGTTCCAATCTATTTTGTTGATGCTATCGGGTGATTTATAGGAGTTCTCCACTCCCATTTTGGTGCGTTTCATTTCGGCTCCCATGTGTAGGAACGGAATACTTTGTGAAGTCAAAACAATGGTATTTGCTAGTTTGTCCATTTGAACCAATTCTTTTTCAGAGGCTTTTGGATTAGCGATTTTTAGTTTGTCGTACAGCGTGTTGTTGTCGTGACAAGACACGTAGCCAATTACTTTTGTAGGTTTGTCAGCATAAGAAAATTGGGCATATCCCCTTTTGGAATCATATTTTATCTGCGGATGATTGGTAGAAGCTACAATGCCAAATTGAATAACTTCTTTGTAGTTTGGATTACCGCTCACAAAACCTTTTTCGATGACATTCGACCAATGTCCCTTTACTGCATCCCTTAAGTCATCTGAGAAAATGGCAATGTCATTTAGTTTTTTTACATTGTTTTTTATAGCTCTTTTTTCTATGGATAAAGGTGAATCACCGGCGGTCCATCCTTCTCCATACAGAAAAATAGTCGGATCAATTTTCTTTAATTCGGCAGAAATACTATTCATCGTTTCGATGTCATAAATCCCCATCAAATCAAATCGAAAGCCATCAACATGATATTCTTTAACCCAATATTTAAGTGATTCCAACATGAATTGTCGAGCCATAATGCGGTCTGAGGCAAATTCATTTCCGCAAGCCGATGCATCGGAACGCTTTCCATCAGGCCAGTTTCTATAGTAATATCCGGGAACCAATTGATCAAAAATATCGGTCGAACTCGTATGATTATAAACAACATCCATTATTAAACGGATATTCGCCTTATGCAAAGCCAAAATCATTTGTTTGTATTCTTTCATTCGCACCAAACCATCAAAAGGGTTAGTTGAATAAGAACCTTCTAATGAATTGTAATTCTGTGGGTCATATCCCCAATTATATTGGTTTTTTTCCAATGCAGTTTCATCAACAGATTTGAAATCAAACACCGGAAGTAAATGCAAATGTGTAATTCCCATTTCTTGTAAATGATCTAATCCTGTTGTTTCACCAAAAGAATTTCTGGTATTTTTTTCTGCAATTCCAAGAAATTTTCCTTTGTTTTTTATTCCTGATGAAGGGTCGATTGAAAAATCCCGAACATGAGCCTCATACAATATAATGTCTGAAACCGATTTTAAAGGAGGTTGTTTGTCTGTATTCCAATTAGACGGATTGGTTAGTTTTGGGTCGAAAATTAACCCGCGATTCCCGTTTACACCAACTCCTTTTGCATACGGATCTGGCATTTCTTTGGACCAATTTCCGTTATTGTATTTTGCCTGTAATGTATAATAGGTATTGTGATAATTGCCGTTTAGAACAACTTGCCAAACTCCTGTTTTGGTGTCGTAATCAAGGTTTTTTACTGCGATTGCTTCTCCTCCATTGCCTTCTTTATAGAGATTGATTTTTGCTTCAGAGACATTAGGACTCCACAACTTAATTGTGGTCTTATCTGTGGTATAAACAACGCCTAAATCGTCTTTTAAATAAACCGGATACTCTTCAAAAGAAGCATATTGAATCGTGTTTATTTTTGAATTTTGGCTCATGGCAAAATTTATAGTGAGAAGAAAAACAATTAGTAAATGGATTTTTATTTTGAAGCTAGACATTTTGCAAATGTTTAATTGAATATTTTGTAGAGCATTTCTCTTAATAAATCGGCCTGTGATAAGCTATTGGCACCCACACCCTTGCTTTTTACATCAGTGTCACGCAATGAAGCCACTATTTGGCTTACTTTTTTCATTGGGTAGTTTTTGATGGCCACATCATAATCTTTCAGGAAAAAAGGATTAACTCCTAGTACTGAAGCTACATTCTTTGGATTTTTGTCCTTCAATCCATGGTATTTCAATAATTGTACAAAAAAACTAAAAACCAAACCGACTGTCATTACAATTGGATTGTCTTTTGGATTTTGGGCAAAATTCTCAGCAATTTTGTAGGCCTTCAGTTGGTCGCGTTCGCCAATGGCTTTTCGTAATTCAAAAACGTTGTAATCTTTACTGAATCCAATATTTTCTTCGATGTCTTTCGCCGAAATTGTACTTCCGGCGGGTAGTATGATTTGAAGTTTTTCAAGCTCTTTGTTGATGGTACTCAAATCAGTTCCCAAAAATTCAACCAACATGGCAGATGCTTTGGGTTCAATAGTGTATTTCTTTCCGGCCAATACACGCTTAATCCAGTCTCCTACTTGATTTTCGTACAGCTTTTTACTTTCATATACAATTCCGTTTTTAGCCAAAAGTTTAGTGACTTTCTTTCGTTTGTCTAGCGTTTTATATTTATAGCAAAAAACCAAAACCGTTGATGGCATTGGGTTTTCGACATAACTTTCAATTTTGTCTATTGTTCTTGATAATTCCTGAGCTTCTTTTATAATTACGACCTGACGATCAGCCATCATGGGGTAGCGTTTGGCTGTAGAAACAATATCTTCTATGCTGACATCTCTTCCGTATAAAACGGTTTGGTTAAAGCCTTTTTCCTCTTCAGATAAAACATTTGTTTCTATATATTCTGATAATTTGTCGATATAATAAGGCTCTTCCCCCATCAAAAAATAGATAGGTTTGATATTGCCTCCTTTTATATCATTTACAATCTTAATAACTTCGTCCATTTGATTTTTGTTTAATGTTTAAAGGTTTAAAAAGTTTAATGTTTTTGACGTAAAATTCCCTTTTGGGTTTTATTTAAACAACTTTAAACCTTAAACTTTTAAACTATTTATTATTTTTGCTTCATGCAAAATCTCAACTTTCCTTCCTATAGTTTTCGTTTCAAAAATAGCGAAAATAAACTGTCCATTTTTGATGTTATCAGGAAAAAATTTATCATTCTGACACCCGAAGAATGGGTTCGTCAGCATGTAGTGAGTTTTTTATTGGAAGAAAAAAAATACCCAAAATCATTGATTAATGTTGAGAAAGTTTTAATGGTCAATGGTTTGAGAAAGCGTTATGATGTAGTAGTTTTTAATCCCAACGGAACTATTTTTGTCTTAATAGAATGTAAAGCGCCCGAAGTTAAAATCTCACAAGCTGTTTTTGATCAAATCGCACGATATAATATGACTTTGGATGCAGAATTTTTAATGGTCACCAATGGTCTAAATCATTATTTTTGCCAGATGGATTTCGAAAATGAAAAATATGAGTTTTTGAGAGAGTTGCCTACTTATGGAGAGAATAAAATAGAGGAAAGAAAATAGAATAAAGAAAATAGAATAAAGAAAAAAGAGTAAAGAGTTAAGACTTTTACACAGTTCTAAATAAGGCTTTATTGTATCCTTTTTTAATTCTGTTTTTGCGAACTTAAAAATATAAATTTTGTGAAATTTGCAAATAAAGAACTTTGCGAACTTTGCGGTTAAATAAAACCTTGTTTGAAAAAAATAGCAGTAGTAATATTGAATTGGAATGGTGTAAAACTTTTGGAGCAGTTTCTGCCTTCTGTTAGCCAATTTTCGCCCGAAGCAACGATTTATGTTGCTGATAACGCATCAACTGATGAATCTATTCAATTTGTAAAAAATAATTTTCCCGATATTAAAATTATTCAAAACAATAGCAATAAAGGATTTGCGGGTGGTTATAATGAAGCCTTGCAACAGGTAGAAGAAGAAATTTATGCCCTGGTGAATTCGGATATTGAAGTTACTGAAAATTGGTTGAATCCAATATTAAAAACTTTTTCGGATGAAATCGAAACAGCAATAATTCAACCCAAAATATTAGATTTTAAAAAGAAAAACTATTTTGAATATGCTGGTGCAGCCGGCGGTTTTATAGATAAGTTTGGTTATCCTTTTTGTCGCGGACGTATTTTTGATACTTTGGAAAAAGATAACGGGCAGTACAACGATGCAATGGAAATTTTTTGGGCTTCTGGAGCTTGTTTTTTCATCAGAAAGAATGTTTATAGGGAAATGAAAGGGTTTGATGAGGACTTTTTTGCCCACCAGGAAGAAATTGATTTATGCTGGCGAACTATTAATAAAGGATATAAAATAAAATATTGTCCAGAATCAATCGTTTATCATGTGGGCGGAGCCACTTTGCAACAGGCGAATCCTAAAAAAACATTTCTTAATTTTAGAAATTCATTATTGATGTTGACTAAGAATTTACCTAAAAATGAACTGTTTCAAATCCTTGTCGCCAGATTGTTTTTGGATGGTGTCGCAGGAGTTAAATTTATTGCAGGAGGTCAATTCGTTCATTGCTTGGCAATTATTCGTGGACATTTTTCTTTTTATGGCTTGTTTTTGAAAAATTACAGAAAAAGAGAAAAAAATCAGATCGAAACATACTTTAAGATAAAAAGTGTTGTTTATGGTTATTATATCAAGAATGGCACAGTTTTTGCTGACTATATTTAACAAATATTTACATTTAAAAATTAATATTAAAAACTAACTTTGTAATTCACGTTTAATTAAATTTTACATTATGAAAAAAATAATGCTTACATTATCAGTTTTGGCACTTTTAACATCTTGTGTGTCCAAAAAAGAATATGCCGCTTTGGAGGCTAAACAAAAAGAAACACAAGATTTGCTTAATACTGCCACTGTAAAACTTAACTCTTGTTTAGAAGAAAAAGCAGGTCTTTCTGCTACTGTAGCTGGTTTGAGAGAAACGAATCAACATTTGATAAGTACATCAAAAGATATGACAGTTTTGTCTACTAAAGGAGCAGAAAATATCGAAAAAGCCCTAGAATCTATCAAAGAAAAAGATTTAAAAATCAGCAGAATGCAAGACGCTCTTACCAAAAAAGACAGCGTTACTCTTGCAGTTGTTACCAGCTTAAAATCAGTTGTTGGTATGGATGATAAAGATATCGAAATCAACGTTGATAAAGGAGTTGTTTTCATCTCTATCTCTGATAAAATGTTATTCAAAAGCGGTAGCTATGAAGTAAATGACAAAGCAAAAGGAGTTTTGGCTAAAGTTGCAAAAGTTGTTAATGATAAACCAGACTTTGAATGTATGGTTGAAGGACACACTGATACTGATGTGTTAAAAGGAAACTCTTGTTTAATTGATAACTGGGATTTGAGTGTTAAACGTTCTACTGCAATTATCCGTATTTTGTCTAAAGATTTAGGTGTGAAACCAGAACAGTTAATCGCTGCTGGTAGAAGTTCATACGTTCCTTTGGTGCCAAATGATTCTCCAGAGAACAAAGCTAAAAACAGAAGAACTCGTATCTACGTAATGCCAAAAATCGATCAGTTCTATGATATGGTAGAAAAAGAAATGAAAAAGCCAGGATCTACGACATCTGCGCCAGTTCAAAAATAATTATTCTATATATATTCACTGAAAAACGCCTCGGATTTTTTCCGGGCGTTTTTTTTTATTTTTTATACCATTCTAAAAAAGACTTTGATTTTAAACGGCTGACTTTAAATTCAAAATCATTTGCTTCGGGAATTAGAAGTTTAATTTGTGAAGTATTTTCTAAGCCTGAGATATACTTTTTATTGATAATGAACTTTCGGCTGATTCTGAAAAAAGAATAAGAATGAAGTTGTTGTTCAATGTTGTCCAAAGAATTATTGATTGTAAATTGTCTATTTTGATTGGTTAAAATGAATGTAGAGTTGGCGTCACTAAAAAAACAAATTACTTCAAATGTCTCTATTTTTTTGATATAATTACCTGATGAAACTAAAAAAGAGGACTTAAATTTATTTTCGATATTTTTTTCCAAAGTTGTCCAGTCCAAATCATTTTGGAAATCTATTTTAAAAGATTCGTATTTTAGAATCATTTTGTCTAGCTTAGACTCGTCAATTGGTTTTAGCAGATAATCAATAGCGTTATAATTGAATGCCTTTAAGGCAAATTCATCATAAGCTGTTGTGAAAACAATTTTAGATTTTATCTGAATCTTGTCCAATATTCGAAAGCAATTTCCATCTCTTAATTTGATGTCCATAAAAACTAAATCAGGATGATTGTTTTCTTCAAGCCATTTTAAAGCATTTGCAACCGAAGTCAGAATGATTAAAACGGTGAATTTTTTATCAATTAATAGTTTTTCCAATCGTTTTCCTCCCGGAATTTCATCTTCTATAATTACTGCTGTCATTAGGCTTCTAGTATTAAAATTGGAATATTTACCTGAAACATACTTTGGTCGCTCACAATCTGAATTTCCTTATTTGTCAAAATTTTATATCTCTTATTGATATTTTGCAACCCAACTTGATTCGATTGGTCAGTAACCTTATTTGAGACCGAATTCTCTAATAGTAATCCGTTAGATGATGTTAATATTTTAATTTTCAAAGGACTATCTTCTTCCATTGAATTATGCTTAAAAATATTGTCGATAATTTCCTGTAATGATAAAGATAAAATGTACTCGTTTTCTTTTGGCAGGACATTGATTTCAAACGTAAATGCATTTTCAAATTTTGCTTTATAAATTTCGAGATATTCTTTTATGAATTCCAATTCTTCTTTTAGCAAGACAAAATCATCATTTTGATTCTTTAGATAATGACGGTAAGTATTCGATAAATGATGTCCAAATTCAACAGCTTTTTTAGGGTTTATTTCAATAAAAGAAATCAGAGTGTTCAAATTATTGAATAAAAAATGAGGATTCACCTGATTTTTTAATTGCTGGTATTCGGCTTCTTTTTTTGAAAAAGAATTGGTTAAACTTTTTATTTTGAAGTAATCGTTTTTCAACTTGTTACTATAAAGCATTACAACGACTATCGCCGATGACGAAAATAATGAAATAGGATAAAAATTAATAATCATACCCTTAAAATAACAAGATATTAGCGATGCTGTAAGGGTTGTTATTAAATAGTGTTGTCTAAAAAAAGGAAAATTGCATATTCCGAAAATTACTAGAAATGCTATTGTGGTAAGAATTAAACAGGTTGAAAGTGTTTTTAATGATAAAAAAAATAAATGAACATTGAAATTTTGATGTATTGGAAGCGCTGTTAATATAAATACCACAACAAATTCCAACAAACTTATTCCTAAAACTAATTTTAAATAAAACATTGGTTTTTCATCAAGAACTAATTCATTTGTTTTTGATAAATAAATAAAGAAAATTAGGAATTCCAGAAAAAAAATAGAAACAGCGAATAATGTTTGGAGAAATACAACTTGAAAATTATTTTGGCTAAGAAATAGCTTGTTAGAAAATGAAATAAAGCAAAATACCGAAGTAAAAATAAATAAAGCTGAAATTAATAAATTTCTAATAGTATCTTCTTTTTTCTGTTGTCGCTTTTCAAAAACATAAACGTATCCAAAAGAAATAGAAACAAAAATTTCAAAAATAGCAGCATTAATTCTCCATACCTTCAGATTAGCAAACGATCCACTAAGAATTATGGAAACAATTGAGATTATTAGTAAAGGTATAATCGTCAATAAACAAAACTTTTTAAATGCTTTCATATCATTGTTTTTTAAAATTCAAATCAAAAGTCGTATGATTTGAATTTTATAAAAAAATAAAGATAGTGAAATGCATTTATTGGCTAGTGAATGGTAAATAATTTTAAATAATATCAATACTCCCTTTTCCTTCTCTCACTACTATAGGTTCGTGTCCAGAGACATCAATAATAGTTGAACCAACGTTGTCTCCGTAACCGCCATCTATAACAATATCGACAAGATTTTGCCATTTTTCGAAAATTAATTCTGGGTCGGTGGTATATTCAATAACTTCGTCTTCGTCACGAATGGAGGTCGAAACAATTGGATTTCCAAGTTGACGGACTATTTCTAAAGCAATGGAATTATCAGGAATACGAATACCAACAGTTGTTTTCTTTTTGAATTCTTTTGGAAGACTATTGTTGCCGGGAAGAATAAAAGTATAAGGTCCTGGTAGAGCTCTTTTTAGTAGTTTGAATGTTGAAGTGTCTATTTGCTTAACATAATCTGATAAGTTGCTTAAATCGTGGCAAATAAACGAGAAATTGGCTTTTTCCAGCTTTACTCCTTTTATTTTGGCAATTTTTTCAAGAGCACGTGAATTGGTAATATCGCAACCCAATCCATAAACAGTATCGGTTGGATAAATTACCAAACCTCCATCGCGAAGTACTTTTACCACTTTAGCAACGGCTGCTTCACTTGGTTTGTCGGGGTAAATTTTTACTAGCTGTGCCATTTTTTTTGTTTTGTTTTTAAAAGTTTAATCTTTCAAGTTTAAGGTTTCAAGTTTACGTTATGCATAACTTGAAACCTTAAACTTGAAACATTTTTTCTAACCTATGATTTCTAATTTTGCAAAGCGTAACAATAATTTTTTTAAGCCACCAACTTCAAATTTGATTTCGGCTTTTTTGTCGGCTCCAATTCCCTCGAGATTGATGACTTGTCCCTTCCCAAATCGTTCGTGCATTACTACATTTCCAGCAACCAGTTTATTATCAAATAAATTAGCGTTTCCAGTTGCAGAATTAATTGCAGGACCGCTCGAAACAGGTTTCAGTTTACGTAAATTAATATCCGATTTTGGTTCGTTATCTGTAATGTGTTTTGGAGGAGTACTTCCAACCGGTTTTGCCAAGCGCAATTTGGATTTATCCACATCACCAAAAATATCACTGTCAATCATTGGCTTGTAGCGGTAATTGTTTTCGGGAGCCGTAAGGTATTCCAGATACTGTCCGTTTATTTCCTCAATAAAACGGGAGGGGTCGCTATCAGTCAGTTTTCCCCAGCGGTAACGGGATTGCGCATACGTTAAATACGCCTGATGCTCCGCACGGGTTAAGGCTACATAGAATAAACGTCGCTCTTCTTCAAGCTCACTTCGGGTACTCATACTCATGGCGCTTGGGAACAAATCTTCTTCCATTCCTACAATGAACACATGAGGAAATTCAAGTCCTTTGGCCAAATGGATAGTCATCAAAGCAACACGATCTTCATCACTCGTATCTTTATCCAAATCGGTGGCTAGTGCTACGTCTTCCAGAAATTCTGCCAATGAACCACGAGCACCGTCAACCTCTTTTTGACCTTCAGTAAAATCCTTTATCCCGTTCAATAATTCTTCAATATTCTGAATACGAGCCATTCCTTCGGGAGTCGCATCTTTCTTTAGTTCCTGAATCAAACCTGTTTTTTTGGCTACATGATCAGTAAGGTAAAACGCATCCTGATTTTCGTTAATCACCTGAAAACTTTGAACCATTGTTACAAAATCAAGCAATTTATTTTTGGTCGACGAATTTAGTTTCAAGTCAATTCGTTCAATATTTTGCATCACTTCAAAAATTGAACGTTTGTAGTGATTTGCAGCAATTGTCAGTTTTTCAATTGTTGTGTTTCCGATACCGCGCGCAGGATAGTTTATAACACGAATCAACGCTTCTTCATCTTTTGGGTTTACAACCAATCTAAGGTAGCACAACACATCTTTGACCTCTTTTCTTTGGTAAAAAGACAATCCACCATAAATTCTGTACGGAATATCTCTTTTTCGCAAAGCGTCTTCAATGGCTCGGGATTGTGCATTGGTACGATATAAAACAGCAAATTCACCATTGTTCATTTGGTGATTCATTTTTTGTTCCCAAATCGTACTCGCCACAAAACGGCCTTCTTCATTATCAGTAATACTGCGGTGTACTTTTATTTTTGGACCAAATTCATTGGCGGTCCAAACCACCTTGTCTAGTTTTACTTTGTTTTTGTCAATAATAGTATTGGCAGCTTCCACAATATTTTTGGTCGAACGGTAATTTTGTTCCAATCTAAAGGTTTTTACGCCTTCATAATCTTTTTGGAAGTTCAGAATGTTATTGATATTCGCTCCGCGGAAGGCGTAAATACTCTGAGCATCATCCCCTACTACGCAAATATTCTGAAATTTATCAGATAAAGCGCGAACAATAAGGTACTGAGAATGATTGGTATCTTGGTACTCATCTACCAAAAGGTATCGAAAACGGTTTTGATATTTTGCCAGAACTTCGGGGAAACGAGTCAGTAATTCATTGGTTTTTAATAATAAATCATCAAAATCCATAGCACCCGACTTAAAGCATCGATCCACATAGTTTTTGTAGATTTCTCCCATTCTAGGTTTTTTGCTCATCGCATCAGCTTCTTGTAAATCGGGGTCGTTGAAATAGGCTTTTACGGTAATCAAACTATTCTTAAAACTAGAAATTCTGCTCAAAACCTGTTTGGGTTTGTAAATATCTTTATCCAATTGCATTTCTTTGATAATACCCGAAATGGCACGTAAAGAATCTTGCGAATCATAGATTGTAAAGTTTGATGGATAGCCCAAATGTTCGGCTTCGGAACGTAAAATTCGGGCAAAAACAGAGTGAAAAGTTCCCATCCATAGGTTTTTGGCCTCGCTTGCGCCAACAATATCCGAGATACGTTTTTTCATTTCCCGGGCTGCTTTGTTGGTAAAAGTAAGCGCCAATATATTGAATGGATCAACACCTTGATGCATTAAATAAGCGATTCTGATGGTAAGTACACGAGTTTTCCCCGATCCGGCACCCGCAATAATAATCATAGGACCATCTTTTTGCAGTACGGGTTGACGTTGAGCCTCGTTGAGCTGTTCTATATATTTTTGCATAGAAAAATTCTGTTTGAGGCAAAAATAAGAATTTTAGAATCAATAATTCAATATCAATGACAATGTCAAACAACAATATCAATTATTAAATACAATTAAAAATAAAATCAGGATTTATACAGTATTAATAAATCCAAAACTGTTAAGGTCTCAGTTTTTTACCACGTTGTTCGGCGTAATAACTCAACGCTCTATACGAGGCATAAAATTTATAAATATTGCTTACATACTGTACGGTTTCCTGTCCTATTTCATTGGCGGCGATAAGTTCAACATTGTCAAACCAGAGGTCCGGGTTTAGTCCTTTGGTTTTAGCTATTGCTCGTAATTGTATTACACGTGCAGGACCAGCATTATAAGCTGCCAATGCGAGCAAATGACGGTTTAATTTATCGATTTTAGGATCACTGAAATACCGGTCAATTAAGAATCTCATGTATTTGACGCCTGCGTGTACATTATTGTCAATTTTGTTTATGTTTCTTATATAGAAAGGCTTACCTGCTGCTGTTTTAGGTAATACTTGCATTATTCCTACCGCTCCTTTGTGACTTACCAACGCCTGATTTAAACCTGATTCCTGATAACCTTGTGCAACCAAAAGTAGCCAGTCGAGTTGGTATCGGTCTGCATATTTCAGGAATGGAGCTTTGAGAACATTTACTTGTGAGAATGTTTTTTTTGTATAAATTTCGGGCAGAAGATCGGTGTTTTTTACATATTTGTTATAAAGAGTATTTCCTATCAATGTCCCCTTTGCATTTTTTTCTAAAAAAATATCGGTAGCTTTTTTCAATTTTGGTGAGTTTTTTCTAAAAACCATTCCATAAGAAATATTTCGTGCTAATGGAATTTTCTCATATAAAACTAAATTTGGCATCACCTTAGCCCAAAGTTGTGCAACATCATCGACCATCGCCGAAAAAGGAATTACACCCGAATTAATCATTTCTAGAATATCTTCAGATTCCAAATAAGGATCAATACTTTTGATAATGATTGGTTTTATTCCTTTGTTTTTTAGTGAATCATTTAATTTCACGACTGCAGATTCATAACTACTGCCTTCACGGAGATAAACTTCTTTACCCGAGAGGTCTGCGAGTGAGTTAAGTTTTGGTGATTTTGTTCCACCAACAATAATTTCTTTGAGTCCTGTAATTGAAGGAATTGAAAAATCGACCTTTTTTTTTCGTTCTTCTGTAATGGCTAAGCCTGCATAACCTATATCGCCGTAGCCTTGTTCTAAAAGTGGTATCACCTGACTGCGGTTTACCGGTATGAAAATAATTCGTACTTGATGGGGTTTTAGATGTAAATGTTCATTTATTTTATTTTCAAAAAGTGTCAAAGCTTCAAAGGCGATTCCGCTTCTTTTGTCTAAATTAATGGAATAGTAAAGATGAGTATAGGGAACCAAAGCGCGAATTCTTCGGCGTGCAACCATGCTGTCAAGATCACCAAACTGTTGTTTCCCTAATCCAAGAAATTCGTTCTCAGAATTAAAATTATACCATGTTGTATCTTTTTTGGATATTAAAACGGATTTATCTTTCTCCTGTTTGCAGGATACACTACTCAAGAGAACAATCAAAAAAACGAGTATTATTTTTATTGGATGCATCTTTTTTATGTTTTTGGCATAATAAAGTTACATAAAATAATTGATTGTCAGATATTTAGTTGATAAGTTGGTTTTTTTTAAAAGGAGAATATAGAAAATAGAGTATAGATTTTAGATTGCAGATTAAAGATTGCAGATTAAAGATTGCAGATTAAAGATTGCAGATTAAAGATTACAGATTTCCTGCTTCCTATCTTCTGCCTTCTGCTTTCTGTTTTCAGCTTTCTGCTTTCTGTTTTCAGCTTTCTGCTTTCTGCTATCTATACTCTTTTCTCTATTTCCTATCATCCGAAACTAAACACCATTTGCGCATACCAAATTCCGATATTCGCTTGGCGTTTTTCCAGTTCTTTTTTTAAAGAAAATTGGGAAATAATCAGGGTTTTCGAAGTTTAAGCTATAGGATATTTCTTTTATTGGCTGATTGGTGCTGTACAATAAAAGTTTGGCTTCGTTTAATTTTAATTCGAGCATATATTTTGAAGGAGAAGTTCCTGTTAACTCTTTAAAAGCTCTACGAAATCCAGAGTAACTGATTCCTAAGTTTTTTGCAATATCCTCTGCCGTAATGTTTTTATAAACCTCTTCGCGCATTATCACTTTGGCTTTGTTGATTTTGTTGATGAGTTCTTCGTCTTCAAAATCCCTAGTTCTATCACGGTAATACATTAAACCCAAAATATTCATGACAATACCGCACAATGCTTGCTGAAATCCGGCTCGCTCCTCGTGTGCGATTTCAATGGCTTTGTAATACAAATCAATGATTTCTTCATTCATGCCGATATGAAAAACTGGTGGTTTGTTCAAAAAGAAACCTTCTTTCACAATCTTTTCAATCATTTTTCCTTTGAAACCAATCCAATATTCATTCCATCCGGTGTTTTCCATGGGTTTGTACGTATGCCAAACTCCAGGCATTAGGAAAAACATTTTTCCTTCAGTAATAAAATAGGATTCTTTGGAATTTCCATACGTAAAAACACCATTGCCATTTGTGATATACAGTAATTGATATTCGTTCAGAATTCTTCCTTTTCCAACATTAAAATAGTAATCTAGAGGATGTTTTTCGGGTGGATATTGTTGTTTTTCGTTAATGTTCTGATGACCAACAGTTGTGATGGTTAGTCCCCATAATTCATCTTCATGTGATGTTATCGGATAATTAACACTATTGTTCAAGTCACTGTAAAACATGGGGGTATCGATTATAATGAGAGTAAAATTTCAAACCTTTTACAAAATTAAATAATAGGTACTCCCTGAATTCTGATTTTAATCATGTTTTAAAAAAAAACTCCCCAACTTCATTTTGTCAGAAGTTGGGGAGTGATCAGGGTAAATGTATGAGTTATTTTTACCGCAGATTCGCAAATTTTTATAAAAATTCTTATTATAAATTAGCCACCTTCAGTGGAATTTACACAAATTAGTTTTTCTAAAACTACAAAATTCAAGTTTGCAAGGAATAAATTTGCGAATTTGCGGTTATTTAAAAAACTCATGCGTTTGCCCTAGGGAGCTAGGTTTTATCTTTTTGATGTTACGTTTTTCTCGTATTCCTGAATGTCGGCGATATAATCTTCGGCAGCAGGAATTCCTTTTGAGGCGCAATAATAATCAAAAACGGCAGCCCAAGGTAACGATTTGGCTTCTTCCAAAAGTGCTAGGCGTTCGAAATTTTGACCTTTTTTCTCATAGTCACGCAATTGTTCAATTGGTTCGAGTAATGCTTGTAAAAATGCTTTTTGTGTGGCACGAACTCCAATTACATAGGCACCAATTCTGTTGATAGAACCATCAAAGAAATCAAGTCCTACGTGAACGCGTTCCAATGCTTTGGCACGGATAATTTCCTGAGCAATGGCTTGTAGTTCATCGTTTAAAATCACCACGTGGTCACTATCCCAACGAACTCCTCGGCTTACGTGCAGTAAAACTTCTTTTGAAAATAATAATAAAGACGAAATTTTATCCGAAATTACTTCTGTCGGGTGGAAATGTCCGGCATCAAGTGTGATTAATTTATTATTTGCAATTCCATAACCCATGTAAAATTCATGAGAACCAACAACAAAACTTTCGCTGCCAATTCCGAACAATTTACATTCGACGCTGTCCAGCATATAGTCATCATTGGTTTTATATTCAAAAATTTTATCCAATGAATCTTTTAAATTTTGACGGTATTGCAAACGATTGGCCACCAAATCTTTTGAACCGTCCGGAACCCAAATGTTGTGAATACATTTTGAACCTAACTGATGCCCCATTTCTTCGGCAATCTTACGACAACGAATAACGTGTTCAATCCAAAATTCACGAATAGCTGGATCTGGATGTGACAAAGTAAATCCGTCAGCCGATTTTTCATGAGAGAAACAAGTCGCATTAAAGTCGAGTTTGTATCCTTTTTCTTTGGCCCAGTCAATCCAGCTTTGAAAATGTTTAATCTCAATTTGGTTACGATCTACCACTTCACCACCAAAATCGCCATATAAAGCGTGAATGTTCACACGGTGTTCACCCGGAATCAGAGACATTGCTTTGTCAATATCGGCACGAAGTTCGGCTATTGTTCTTGCTTTTCCAGGATAATTACCTGTAACTTGGATTCCACCGGTCAATTCATCGTTGCCGGTTTCAAATCCCGTTACATCATCGGCTTGCCAGCAATGTAGCGAAATGGATAGTTTATCCATATCGGCAATTGCTTTTTCAACATCGATACCAAAATTGGCGTATCGAGTTTTAGCATATTCAAATGCTTGGTTAATTTGTTCTTTTTTCATTTTCGGTTTTTTTACGAAATAGATAATTTTGTTATTCTAAAAAAGGTGTAAATCAGATATTTATAATAACACTCGTTAGTATTTCAGTTAAAATGCTTTTTTATAAAGTTCCAAGATGTCTTCAATCGTAACATCGGTTGGGTTTCCAGGGGTACAAACGTCTTCGAAAGCCGATTTGGAAAGACTTTTCAAATCTTCTTCTTTTACATTCAACAGACGCAATTTTTCGGGAATTCCTACTTCTATGGCAAGATCTTTTACAGCTTTTACGGCTGCTTGAGCTGCTTCTTCAGTTGATAAACCTACAACAGAAACTCCCATAGCACGAGCAATTTCGGCATATTTCCCAATAGACGATTTGGTGTTGAATTCCATAACAATTGGCAACAATAACGCATTGGCAACACCGTGAGGAATGTCATAATAAGCGCCAAGTGGGTGCGCCATTCCGTGAACCAAACCTAATCCAACGTTCGAGAATCCCATTCCGGCAATGTATTGAGCAACAGCCATACCGTCTCGAGCCGTTACATCAGAAGGATTTTTTACTGCCGTAGGCAAATGTTTAGTAATCATTTCAATCGCTTTCAATTCGAACATATCCGACATTTCCCAAGCGCCTTTGGTAATATATCCTTCGATAGCGTGAGTCAAAGCGTCCATCCCCGTTGCAGCAGTTACGCTTGCAGGCAAAGTCAGCATCAATTCTGCATCAACAATAGAAAGAATCGGTATCGCATTTGGATCTACACAAACCATTTTCTTCACATTTTGTTCGTCAGTGATTACGTAATTGATAGTCACTTCGGCAGCAGTCCCAGCGGTTGTTGGTAATGCAATAATTGGCACACATTTGTTTTTGGTATCAGCCACGCCTTCCAAAGAAACCACATCAGAAAATTCAGGGTTATTTGAGATAATAGCAATCGCTTTGGCAGTATCGATTGGCGATCCACCTCCGATGGCTACAATAGTATCGGCTCCACAAGAGCCAAAACTAGCTAAACCTTCTTTTACTTGGGCGACAGTTGGATTTTGTTTTACATTTGAAAAAATGCAGTATTTTATTTTTGCAGAATCCAAAATTGCGGTAACTTTTTCTACCACTCCAAATTTGATTAAATCTTTATCGGTAACAATAAAAATTTTTCTCAGACCTCTTTTTTTGATTTCACTTGCAAGAACAGAACGGCTTCCCGCCCCATAATAGGACATTTTATTTAAAATGACTCGCTTAATGTTGCTCATAATTTTTTATATATTATTGTTTTATTATTTGCGATTTAGTGATTAGTGAATAGTAAATAGTCAACAAAGCATTCTAGACTAGAGACAAAAACCAACAATTAAAGTCGAGTATTTAAGCTACTCACTATTCACTCATTTATTCTCTTATCAGTGCTTTGAATGCAACTCTCAATTCATCTATTTCTTCATCTCCCATTGGGCACAAAGGTCCAACTGAAGCTGCCATGACTAATGAATTGGCACTAAACTCAGCTACTTCCAAATAATCAAAAGTGTTTAATAATTGATCTCCGGTAACCACAACACAGTCATTTTCGATTAAAACAACTCGGTTTTTGTCAAACATATTAGCCATTTCATCAATGTCTTCAAACAAAGAACCAAAAGGAACTGTAGGTACATCTTGAAGGAAAATCCAGCTTTCTGGAATGGTGCGAACATCAAATTTGGTTCCGCTCACCGCATGCGCCATCAAATTGGGAGCCTGAGTGGTGATAATAGAATTAATGTGTGGATTTTGCTCATAAATACGTTTGTGCAACGCCACTTGATAACTTGGGTTTTTATTATCCTCGGTCATTCCGTCTTTTACCTGAATAATATTATCGGCCGTGATGTTCCAGCGAGAAACATTGTGTGGAGTAATCAAAAAGTCATTTTTGTTCCAACGGGCAGAAACCGTTCCAAAAGTCGAAATCATTAATCCCTGTTCGCAAGCACGATGGATAATCTTTACCATATCTCTACGAATAGCAAGTTCATCAGAAGGATATCCAGGATCTGAAAAACGGGTCGCTTTTTGTGGAATTTGTGCTCTGTATTGTTGTATTTGCTCATCTGTCAATGCGGTCACTTTTCCTAGTTTTCCAGCATTTACGATGATACAACAGCATAGTTCCAGCGTTTCAAATCTTTGGTAAGCATCCAACATATCCGAACCTCCTAAAACCACGCCATGATTTTCCATAATAACAGCTTTGCTATCAGTATTAATAAACTGATTGGCAATTTTTTCACCCAAATCTTCACTACCAGGGCAACCATAAGGTGCATAACCTATTTTGCCACAAACCGAGCGAAAATGGGGAGTAATATTGGTATTAGGAACTTGACGAGTAATACTAAAAGCTACCAATCCCGGAGGATGTGCATGAATGATGGCATTTATATCGGGACGTGCGGCATATATGGCTTTATGAAAAGGAAATTCTGATGATGGCTTGTGTAAACCTACAATGCTTCCGTCTTGTTTGACACAAACGATATCTTTTGGAGTCAAATCTCCTTTGTCAACAGCTGATGGTGTTATCCAAATATCCCCATTTTTATCTCGAATAGAAATGTTTCCACCCGATGTAGTGGTCATTCCTTTTTGATAAATTCTCCCGATTACCATATCAATCTGTTCAACCGGATGCATTAGCTTAATATCTAACTTTTTCATTTGTATATAATTTGTTTTCTTAATGTTTATTTTTTCTTTCTAAATATGTTGCACAGAAGTTTCCTGATTTAATTTGGTAATAGTCAGGAATTTTTGGTAAGCTTCGTTCCAAATAGTCTGATTTTCAGGAATAAATTCATCCAATTGTATTGAGTTACAAATAATTTGACGCATTTCCTGAAGCGAGTTCACACAACCAGCAGCTTTGGCCTGAATCATTATGTTTCCGATAGCTGTGGCTTCAGAAGGTCCTGCCAATACCGTTATTCCTGTTGCATTGGCTGTCCATTGATTTAACAACGGATTTTTTGACCCACCCCCTATTACATGTAATTTTTCAATCGGGAAAGGTGCCAAATCTTTTAGTTTTTCTAATACGTAATTGTATTTTAACGAAAGGCTTTCAAAAATGCAGCGAACAAATTCGGCATGTGTTGAAGGCACTATTTGATTGGTTTGCCAGCAATATTCAGCAATGGCTGTAGGCATGCAAGAAGGGTTTGCAAATGACTCATAATCCGGATCAATGATTGATTGAAAAGCAGGAACCGAAGTCGTCATTTGAACTAATTTTTCGTAGGCGTATGTGATACCTTCTTTTTTCCAATCTTTAAGGCATTGTTCTAATAACCACATACCTGTAATATTTTTCAAAAAACGGGTAGTTCCTTCAACCCCGCCTTCGTTGGTGAAGTTTAATGCAAGAGTAGTTGCGTTAATAATCGGATCTTTCACTTCAATCCCCATCAATGACCATGTTCCTGAGCTTAAATAGGCGAAGTTTTCGTTTAATGCCGGCACTGCAGCTACTGCTGATGCGGTATCGTGTCCCGCCACAGCAAGCACTTTGACTTTACCTAATTCACTTTCTGTAGCCAAATCATCTCTTAGACGACCTATTAAATGGCCGGGCATGACAATATCACCAAGAATTGAGGGAGAAACACCTGCTTTTACTAGTAATTCGGGCTCAATTTCTTTGGTTTTTGGATTTAGTATTTGCGAAGTTGATGCTATGGTATACTCCACAACCTTGTTGCCAGTAAGCATATAGGCCAGTGCATCGGGTATGAATAATATTTCTTTTGCACTCTTTAGTAATGAATTTTTTGCTTGGCTTAACGCAAAAAGTTGATACAAGCTATTGAAATTCATTATTTGAATTCCGGTAAGGCCATATACTTTTTCGTGTGATATTAATTGGAAATATTTTTCAGGCATTCCTATAGTATGTGGGTCACGGTATGCATATGGAATTCCGAGGATAGAACCGTCTTCGGCAATCAAAGCAAAATCGACTCCCCAAGTATCGATACCTATTGAGGTGATAGGAACCCCTTCTCGTTTTGCGGCTGCCAGTCCTGTTTTTAAATGCTCAAACAGGGAATAAATGTTCCAATGACTGTGGTTTCCAATTTGAAGTGTTTGGTTAGAAAAACGCGTTAGTTCTTTCATTTGAAGACGTCCTTGCTCAATTGTTCCCAAAATTGTGCGACCGCTTGTTGCTCCAAGGTCAAATGCTAAAAAAGATTTATTTTTCATCTGATTTTATATGAGTAAGAAACAAAAGTTGAATGATAATTGTGAATCACTGTTTTTTTCTTCAGTTTCAGAATTAACTTTTACAAACGTATTTTTTTAAACAATAATCAGAGATGAATTTTTGATAATTAAACTTAATTTTTTGATCACATTCTGAATTTTAACACTGTTATTTTGTTAAATATTCATTTTGAAGTGTGAATTTTGAGAAAACAGAATTGCTTCCGGAGACAAAAAACTCCTATTCTTTGAAGTGGTACTTAAATAGTAATTTTTATTCTAAAAGTTTTTTAAACCTTAAATTAGATTGGTTTTTATACTTCTACACCTTTATTTTTGAGAACAAATAATATCAAAATTAAAATAAAAAAAACGGTAGTAAATTTTAAAAACGACAGCATCCTTTGAGAAACTAAAAGTAATTCTGATTTATTGTCAAGATGTTTGTTATCCTTAATTTGATAAAACACTTCAACTTTTCCTTTAAAGACTTTAAGGGAAGATAAAGTATTTCCTTTTTGTTTTACTTTATAATAGTTATTTTGCTGAGCCATTGACCTAGTTTTATTTTGGTCTATAAATTGATTTTCCGGAATAATATCTTCCTTCAAAAATTCTGTTTTGCTTTTCATGATTGCATTAATTTATTAAATATATTTTTGCCTGATGTCTCAAATTTATCTAGACATTTCGCCAATATATTTGAATCTACACGATTGTTATAAGCAAGTATGATGCCAATATTGGGATATTGACTGCTGGCAATAGAACATTTAGTTTAAAATTAACATTGATTATTTTGATATTTTTGATAAAAAATGGATTCCTATTTTGGATACAAAGCTTGTTTCTGAATTGTTCTTTGTTAAATATATAATGGTTTAGCTGAATCAATAAGCACAATTTATTCGTAAATTAGCAGTACTATTACTATAATTCTAACTAAAATATTTATTTCTATGAAAAATCTGAGGATGTTTTGTTTATTGATTGCTTGTATTGGATTTGTGAGTTGTAAAAAAGATCAAGCCCCAAAAGAAGCTGAAACTGAAAAAAAGCTGGCCGAAAAGCCAATAAGTGTTGAGTGTTACAAGGCTTTGTATGAACAAGATACAATAGACTTGAAAATTAATAATTTAAAAAACGGCAACGTTAGCGGGAATATGGTGATGAAATTTTTTGGTCACCCTGCAAAAGTTGGTGAAATTTCGGGGAAATACCATGGAGATACATTGTTTGTCGACTATACATTTTCCATGGTTACGAATAAAGCAACAACTTTTAAGAACCCAATGGCGATGCTAAAAAAAGGGGAAGAACTCATACTGGGTAGCGGAAAAATTGAAACGTATTTGGGACGTTCGTTTTTTTCCAAAGACACTCCAATAGATTTTGAAAAGGTAAAGTTTAAATTTTCTAAAGTGAAATGTGAAGAAAAATAAAGATAAAAAAAGGAGAAAGTTGTTCTCCTTTTTTTGTGTCTCGCAATTTAAATGTAATTTTTTTAATGAAGAAAGTTAAAATTTTTTCTTCATAAATAATGTTTTTGTCTTTGCAAAAAGGCTATTTTTGAAACCAATTTTTTATCAAGAAAAGATTTCTGATTTTTAATAGATTTACAAATACACGAACAAAATTCGTTTTAAAATTATACTTATGTTCAAAAAGACAACTATTGTAACTGCTCTTCTTTTTATTTTAAATTCATGTGCTGTAAAGCAAACGAGCCTGACAATGAATGATTGGTATGCTTTTACCAAATCAAATTCTGAAAGACAGGAACCTTCAAAAGTCTATGAGTTTTCTGACGGCATGATACGCATGTATGGTGATGAAAATAGTTGTTTGATGACGAAAAAAAGTTATAAAAATTTTGAACTCACATTAGAATACCGATGGAATATTGAAGAAAAGTTTAATAAAAGAAAAAGCCTTAAAAATAGTGGCGTGATGTATAATATTCCGCTGGATGCATCAGACAGGATTTGGCCAAAAGGAATTCAATTTCAGATAAAAGAAAATTCTACTGGTGATTTCATTTTTTTGGATAACGTAACTGCAAAAGTAAATGGAAAATTGATTGAAGCCGGAGCAAGTGTTGTTTCTCCCAAATTTCTTGCAAATGAACAACCTTATGGAGAATGGAATACTTGCGTAATTAAATCATTCAATGGTAAAATTACCCAATATTTGAACGGAAAATTGATAAACGAATGTGTGGAAGCAACTTCTATCGAAGGTAAAATTTCTTTGAATTATGAGAGTTCACCAATTGATTTCAAAAATATTGTGATAAAAAATATTTCGAAGGAATAAAGGACTTTTATTGCGGTTTTATTTAAAAAACACATCGTAAGCAAAGCGAATCAAGGTTCCTATTACAACAACAAGGAAAAAGATTCGGATGAATTTATTTCCCCGGTTGATAGCGAGTTTCGCGCCTGTCCACCCTCCTATTGCATTGCTGGCAGCCATCGGTAAGGCGATAGTCCAAATGATTTTTCCTTTAAGCATAAAGAGGCAGATGGAACCAAAATTGGTCGCTAGATTGACCATCTTGGCATTGGCAGAGGCGTGCAGAAAATCAAATCCCATTATGGCGATAAAGGCAACGACAAGAAAGCTTCCCGTTCCAGGACCTATGAATCCATCGTAGAAACCAACCACAAAACTGATTCCTACAGCATTCAGAATTTGGGTTCTAACAGAAATATCTCTCTCTTGGTGCTGCCCGAAATTTTTCTTGGCGTAAGTATAAATTGCTAATAATGATAAAACTACAAGTAATAAAGGTTTCATAAAATCGTTGCTTACATAGGTCAATATTGTTGATCCTAAAAATGCAGATGGACAAGCTAATAGCATCATGATAATCAGGATTCTCCAATTAATAGTTACTTTTTTTACATATTGATAAGCGGCAAAAGAGGTGCCACTGAAAGCTGGTATTTTAAGGGATCCAATAACTGTCGATACAGGAAGGTTGGGCATAAGTATTAATCCTACTGGAGTTTGAATAAGCCCGCCACCGCCAACTATAGCATCGATAAATCCCGCAAAAAAGGCTGCTAAACAAAGTAATATAATAATGTAAGTTTCCATATATTTTGATTTTGGCTAGTATGTTTTCCCAAAAAAGGATACTGTCAGATTAGTTAATTAATTCTTTTTTTTATTGACTTTGCGAGCGCCCACAAAAATACTATTCTGCTTTTTATTAATGTGTAAAATAGCCGTAGATTTAGTCCCAAAACATTATTTTTGCTTTTTTTTAAAATTGAAAACAAATGGAATTATCAAAAATGATTGAATTACTGAGTTATACTCTGCCTGCCATTATCACAGGGATGGTTGCTTATTACTTTTTTAATTTACACACCAAAAATGAAGAAGGAAGACGTCGTTATTTATTAATGAAAGAAGGACAGAAAAACGCTATGCCTTTGCGCTTGCAGGCTTATGAGCGTATGGCTTTGTTTTTGGAACGTATTAGTCTTTCTAATTTATTGATTAGAATTTCTCCAATTTCGACAGATAAAAATGATTATGCCAATTTTATTATTGCCCAAATCGATCAAGAATTCGAGCACAATTTGGCACAACAAATCTATATGACTGATGAGTGCTGGACAATCATTTCCACAGCTAAGAATTCCACCATTCAGATGATTCGAAAAGTTGCTTTGAGTCCTGATGTAAATGGCGCCGATAAATTGAGAGAAGTTTTATTAAATGATTTGCTCGAAAAACAAGCACCAAGCAATGCAGCATTGGCTTATATTAAAAAAGAAGTGAGCCAGATGTGGTAGTTTGAGTTTCTAAGATTCTAAGAGGCTAAGATTCTAAGTTTTTTTTAAAATTTCTAATGTAAAAATCTTAGTATCTCAGAAACTTAGAATCTTAGAATCTATTTTAGCAACTATTTATTATCACTCATAATTTCGCTTTTATTTTGGGCATATCTGTAACCGAGACTCCACCATTTTTTCATTTTCTTCTGATCAAAAATTAAGGCGTTGTTGGTTAGTTTGGTTGGTGTGTAGTATAAATTGAGTTTTACGTTTTTATTTTTTGCTGCGAGTTTTCCGTTTGACAAATCGAGTTTTCCTACTTGGTCCAGCGTGAATAAAAACAAATTGATGAGCAGCGAAAAAGGATTTTTCCCCAAGATGGTTTTGGTAATTTTAATTTCGGTTTCCAGAATAATAACATCAATTTCTGTAGCTCCTCTGTTTATAGCTTCGCCAATTGGAATCAAACTCGAGAAACCACCATCTCCGTACTCGCAACCGTTCTTTTTGACGAGACTCATGAAAGGAAGATAGTTGCTTGAAATCCAAATCCAATCGCAAAATTCATCATAACTACAGTCTTTTATCGATTTATATTCGGGTTTGTTTCTGGAAATATTAGTAACTGTAACGATTACATCAACAGGTAATGATTTAAGGTGTTCAAATTCGGAAATAGAGAAATCGGCTCTGATTAATTTTTGAAGATTTCGGCTTTCGCCAAAGGTTCGCTTTCCTCTCAAAAATTGTCGGAGGACATTGATGTGATTGATTGTTATGTAATTCTGTCTTTGTTTCTTTTTGATTATAAATGGATTGATGTCAAATATCTTATCCATATTGACATTAGTATAAATCGAGTGGAGTTTGTCTATATTTCCCAAAGCCAAATGAGGAATCAGCAGGCTTCCTGTTGAAGTTCCCAAAAATAAGTCATAGTGATGTCCTTTGTTTTGCAACAGATATTGGGCGACACCACCCGCAAAAGCGCCTTTACTTCCACCTCCTGAAATGACTAATGCTCGCATGATTTTTTTTTAAGTTTCTAAGAGGCTAAGTTTCTAAGACTCTAAGTTTTTTTTTTAGCTTCTAAGATACTAATTCTGAGTTTTCTTACTCTAAGTTGAAATCTTAGATTCTTAGAAACTTAGCTACTTAGAATCTTCTTTAAGTAATCTATTCAATTGAAATTGTTCTTTTTCATTTAAACTAGGTAATATTGACTGAAAAACAGTTCTTATGTCTTTATTCTTCAATAATATTCGAATGTTATCTCTTCCAAATTTAGAAAATTGCCACATATGATGTGTCGTTGAATTAACTAAATTCTTTAAAACAGTCTCGTTGATAATGTCAAAATTGATTAAGTATTCCAAAGCGTTTTGTCTTGTTGTGGCTTCATAATTTGGTGAAGAATAATTCAGTAATTCGTTAAGATAAGTTTCTTTATTGGCAGAATATTCAGGTGTCGAAATGGCCAACGATAACCACAAAATACGTAAATTAAAGTCATTAAATCCTACCCAATTTTTAGTTCTTTCCATATACCCAGCTCTTTTGTTTTCAAAGTTATTCCATAAATAAAACAATGCCAACTCTTGTGTTTGATAGGATTTGTCATTAAGGAAATTTTCATAATCAGTTCTGAATTCTTCTGGAATTTTCTGCAGAGTGCTCGCAACAGCTTGGCGAACTTGAAGATTTTGAGTTTGCAATGCTAATCGTAATAATTGTTTTTTGTCTTCAAATTTCTCCTTCATCAATTGACCGACGATAGAAGCTTTTACTGTAAAATAGACATCTGATTGAAGGGTTTTTTCAAAAAAATCATATTTCTCAGCCAATGGTTTACTCCTAAGTTTGTTAACTTCAAGTTGTATTTGCATTGATTTGTTTTTGGATAGTAACTGATTGGCTATTTCACTATTGAAACCTGATGATTCAAGCCATACTTTACTAAAAGAATCCAAATCATAATTGGATACTTTTTTGATTTCATCAAAGAAATTTTGTGTTGTCACATTTTGATAAGCATATTTTTTTAAATAATTTTTCACTGCTTTTCTGAATGCTTCCTCCCCTATTCCTACCCGTAAAACATGTAATGCCCACGCCCCTTTTTGATAAAACGACAACGAACTGGCTTTGGCATTCAGTACCGGAATGGTATCTGTTTTAGAGGCTTGTTTAAGTTGCATTGACGATTCATATAATTTAGAATAAAAATAATCTTCGCCGTAAATTTCCTTTTCGGCCAATAAAGCATAATAAGTTGCAAATCCTTCCTGAAGCCAATGATCTTTTCCGCTTTGTGCCGTAACCAAATCCCCAAACCACTGATGTGCTAGCTCATGCGCATTGACATTGGTATAGCTTCTGTCTTCAAAACCAATAGAATCAACGACATAACGAGTAGAAAATAGTGTCGAACTCGTGTTTTCCATGCCTGCATACAAAAACTCTGAAACCGGAATCTGCCGATAGATTTTCCATGGGTACTTCACTCCTATTTCTTTTTCCAGGAAATTAAATATTTCCTTTGAGTAACGATAGGTAGGTTCTTGTTTTTCAATATTTTTTGAATTTAGATACATTTCTATCTGGATGTCTGATTTTGATTTTTGAGTGTTTTTATCAAATTTTCCGATAGCTAGTGCCAGTAAATAAGAACTCATTGGTTTTTTCATTTGATAACTCCAAATGATTTTATTTTTATCAGCCATTTTCTTTTTTAAAATGCCATTAGCCAAAACCTGATATTTGGAATCAAATGCAATATTCATATTAAAAATTACTTTCTCGTTGACATCATCAAAACTCGGAAACCAATGACTAGTGTATTTTCCTTGTCCCTGTGTCCAAATTTCCAGATTATCTGTTTCTTCGGAACCTACAAAATACATGGTTTGTTTTGGAGTAGCTGCGTACGAAAACTCTATGGAATTTTTTCCTTTTTGGAACGGATAAATCAATAGCAATTCTTTTCCGTTTGTTGTAAATGGGATAGTATTTCCTTTTAATTTAACCTCCGAAAAAGTCATATTTTGTGCATCAATTTTGATAGTATCAATAGGTTTCAGAACTTCAAATTTGTATGTAACATTTCCGTTAACGCTTTTATTCACGGGATTAATGGTAATATATCCATTAACAGTTTTAAAATCAACGTATTTTGTTTGTTGTGCAAATACAAATGTGGATAGAAATAGGAAAAGGAATTTCATTATAAATTGAATTTGTAGCTAAGTTATTCAAAGTTACAAAGGTTTAATCAACAAATCGTGGTAAATTTGTTTTCGTATCTGTTGTAGAGACGTTGCAGTGCAACGTCTCTACTGCAACAAATAATTCAAAATAAACCCATTGAAAAAGAAAGCCCTATTTAATTGGAGCAGCGGAAAAGATTCTGCTTTAGCATTGTACAAAATTCTACAAAATAAGGATTACGAAATCAGTTGTTTGTTAACGAGTGTAAACCAACAATTCCAGCGTATTTCGATGCATGGCGTTCGGGTGGAATTATTAGAACAACAAGCTAAAAGTATTGGATTACCGCTTGAAATTATGCAAATTCCCGAAATGCCAACCATGGAAGTGTACGAAGCCGTTATGAATAACACGTTGTCTAAATTAAAAGATCAAGGCATTACCCATTCTGTTTTTGGAGATATTTTTCTGGAAGATTTGCGAAAATACAGAGAAGATAAATTAGCAGAAATGGGTTTTGAAGGCATTTTTCCGCTTTGGAAAATTCCTACCCGTGATTTGATTCAGGAATTCATCACATTAGGATTCAAAACTATTGTGGTTTGTGTCAACGAACGATTTTTAGATAAAAGTTTTGTGGGACGAATTATTGATCAGGATTTTATAAATGATTTACCCGAAAATGTTGATATATGCGGAGAAAACGGAGAATTTCACACCTTTACTTTTGATGGACCAATTTTTTCTAAACCGATTGAATATGAAATAGGCGAAGTTGTCTATCGCAAATACGAAAAGCCAAAAGAAGAAGATTCATCCGATACCGCTTGTGATACTTCAACTTCTGACGCTTTTGATTATGGGTTTTGGTATTGTGATTTATTAATGAAAAATAACTTTTAATTTACCTCTCCTCATACATTTTTAGCAATTGCGTAACGGTATTCCAGTTTCGGATGGTGGCTATTACGTTGAGTTTTTTCTCGATGTATTTTTGGTCAAATCGTGTTTTTCCGGCTCCAACAGCATATTTAATGTAAATTCGGTTTTCGTCAATACTGGCTTCATCTGGTTTTACCTGACTCATTTTTAAATCGTTAAGGCTTTCGCTTCGCTGTGGAATCGAAAGAAAAGCAACATACAATTTTTTGGTATCAGCTTCTTTTTCTTTTAAAAAAGGATTGTTTTTGAAACAGTTTTCCAAATCTTTTTTGCCAATAACAACCGTTGGAACTTCGTGACCGAAAACCTTAAAAATTTCCTGTTTTATTTTGAAGCCAACTGCCGCTGCATTTTCTTCTTCGCAATCCACAAAAACATTTCCAGATTGAATGTACGTTTGCACATTTTGAAAACCAATGGCTTCCAAAGTTGTTTTCAATGCATCCATTTTTATCATATTATGACCGGAAACATTTATTCCTCTGAGAAGTGCGAGATGAGTTGTCATTTTTTTTAAATTTTATTGGTCAAAAATATCTTTTCTAAATTTTAAATCAAATTTTAAAAATTTAAAAGATGAATTTAATTTGACAATGAATGTGTTTTGGCATATTTTTTCTTTTCAGAACGTGAAAATTCTTGTGTAATAACTGATTCATTCAATAATGCTGTATACTCTTTTCCACTTTCAATTGTAATAGTTCCTTCTGGTGTAACAAAATGTGGTGTAATGTATTTGTACCTACTCTTGAAGCTTTTTAAGGTTTGATTCTTATTTTCATCAATATTTTTATCTGTTGAAAAGTAAACCGAAAAGTCAAGTCTATACCCATTCAAATCATATTTTTCGATTAAACCCAATTCTGTTTGTGGATAAACTGTTTCTCCTAACTTTACAAAAATTGCGTTCTTTTTGAATCCTTTATAAACGGCAAAAGTACCATCTGCATGTTCGACAACTACAGAGTTTCTTTTACTGGTATAATAAGGGTCATCTGATGTTGAGTTATCAGCATAATCATTTATTATGTCTACGACAATCCCTTTTCTCATATTACAAATGGTATCTTGATCTTTTGGTTTTACCACATAAGACTTCCAATTAAATTTTTTTTCTTGTCCTAAATATTTTTCGCCAATATTTCCTGCTTCATAAATTTTTACTTTTTTTCCGTTTTTGAAAGGGAGCGTATATTGAAATAAACTGTCAACCTTAGGATTTTGCTTTCCCATCATAGTGTAATATTTCATTGAATATCTAATTCCTCTTCCAGTATTTGTCGGTTTTAACTTGTATAAATAACCTGAATTTCCATAGATTTCTGTTTTGTAATTCGTTACATCACAATTTTCGACATTAGAAAATTCTAAGATTACGGTATAAGTTCCAGGCTTTTCTTTTGTGTAAGACAAATCTATGCTTTTATCGTCATTTACTTTTGAAGTGATGTCAATGATTTGCCTTTGCGCAAATAGTTTTGAATTGATTCCAAACATTGCAAGGAATGCTATCAAATAAAGTATTCTTTTTTTCATTGTGAGAGTGTATTTAGTTTCAGTTTTAAATGTTAGTATATAATTATATGATAATATATTTCTACAAATATAAAAATTTTCCTATACTATTACAAAAGTTTCGATTTCCAAATTTCCCAACAAAAAACTATCTTCGCCTTTTTAAAAGAATAAAGAAACATAGAATAAAGCGTATCGACTTTATAAATCTAAATTCATAAATCTAAAATTTGCAATCCTAAATCAAATGTCCAATAATCTCCTGGAAACTCCCATAGAATATCTCAAAGGCGTTGGCCCCACTCGGGGAGCGTTGTTGCGTAAGGAATTGGGGATTTTTAAATACGGGGATTTGGTCAATTTTTTCCCGAATCGCTATATTGACCGCACTCGGTATTATAAGATTAATGAGTTGCAGAATAATATTGCCGAAGTGCAGATTATTGGCAAAATCATTAATATCAAAACAGTGGAATTTGGTCGAAACCAAAAGCGTTTGGTAGCCACATTTGTAGATGATACAGGACAAATGGAACTTAACTGGTTTCAGGGGCTCAAATGGATAAAGGAGAGTTTGAAACTCAATGTGGTTTGTGTTATTTTTGGAAAATGCGCCCAATATGGGAATAATTACAGTATGGCGCATCCCGAAATTGAGTTGTTGAGCGAACATGAAAAAAGTCTGCGTTCAGCGATGCAACCTGTTTATCCTTCGACTGAAACCTTGGCAAATCGAGGAATAACGAATCGCGTGGTGAACAAAATGATGCAGCAATTGTTTCTGGAAACACAAGCTTTATTCAGCGAAACGTTGCCGGTGTATTTGATAAATGAACTCAAGCTGATTCCAAAAAATGCGGCTTTATTCAATATACATTTTCCCAAAAGTGCCGATATTTTGGCGAAAGCCCAATTCAGATTAAAATTTGAAGAATTGTTCTTCATTCAATTGCAATTGATTACGAAAAATTTGATTCGGAAACACAAAATAAAAGGTTTTCCGTTTACGAAAGTGGGTGAGTTTTTCAATGAATTTTATCAAAATCATTTGCCATTTGATTTGACAAATGCCCAAAAAAGAGTAATCAAGGAAATAAGAATTGACATGGGAAGCAATGCCCAAATGAACCGATTATTGCAGGGTGATGTGGGTTCTGGGAAAACCATTGTGGCTTTTATGAGTATGCTTTTGGCTTTGGATAATGGCTATCAGGCCTGTTTGATGGCGCCTACAGAGATTTTGGCTAATCAGCATTTTATTGGATTGTCAAAATTGGCAGCTTCGATGAATATCAACATAAAAATCCTGACCGGTTCTACCAAAATTGCCGCCCGAAGAATTATATACGAAGAACTAGAAAACGGTACTTTGCAAATACTTATTGGTACGCATGCTTTATTGGAAGACAAAGTAAAATTCCAAAATTTAGGTTTGGCGGTTATCGATGAGCAACATCGCTTTGGTGTCGAACAACGTTCCAAATTATGGAAGAAATCCAATCCTAATTCCACCAATCAAGGCGAACCGGTTCCGCCACATATTTTAGTCATGACGGCCACTCCTATTCCACGAACTCTGGCGATGAGCCTCTACGGTGATTTGGATATTTCGGTTATTGATGAGTTGCCTCCGGGCAGAAAACCGATACAAACAGTGCATCGGTATGATTCCAACCGACTGAAAGTCTGGAAATTTATTCGAGACGAAATTGCATTGGGACGTCAAATTTACATCGTTTATCCGCTCATTCAGGAGTCGGAAAAAATGGATTACAAAGATTTGATGGATGGTTACGAAAGTATTTCTCGTGATTTTCCATTGCCCCAATATTCTGTTTCAATCCTTCACGGAAAAATGAAACCTGACGAAAAAGATTCTGAAATGAAACGTTTCGCCGAAGGAAAAACCAATATCATGGTTGCCACAACGGTTATCGAAGTTGGTGTAAATGTTCCCAATGCAAGTGTAATGATTATCGAAAGTGCCGAACGTTTCGGTCTCTCTCAGCTTCATCAATTGCGGGGTCGCGTGGGACGTGGAGCCGAACAAAGCTATTGTATTTTGTTGACTTCGTTCAAACTGTCGAGCGACAGCAAAACCCGAATGGAAACGATGGTGAGTACCAATGACGGTTTTGAAATTGCAGAAGTTGACCTAAAACTACGTGGCCCAGGTGACTTGATGGGAACGCAACAAAGCGGTGTGCTGAATCTTCAAATTGCTGATATTGTTCGGGATCGAGATATTTTGATGTTAGCACGAAACTATGCTATCAAGATTTTGAAAGATGACGGACCTCTCGAAAAACCGGAGAATGCAATTCTGAAAGCGGTTTTTATTGAATTAACTAAAAAGAAAAATATCTGGAATTATATTAGTTGAGTTTTTTTTTTTTTTTTGAAGATTCTAAGATTCTGAGTTGCTAAGATTCTAAGCTTTTTTTTAAGAGCTAAATTTTCAATAATCTGATGAATAAACTTAGAATCTTAGCAACTCAGAATCTTTCTAACTAAAAAAAGTAACTTAGAATCTTAGTTTCTTAGAAACTTAGAAACTTTTCAATTAAACCTTTTCTTTTTTTAAATGTCAAAATAACTTGAAAATGGAATTTTGCTTAATTTTAATATTTGTATGTACAAACGTTAAATAAAAATTAACAATTCTATTTTTAACAATTCTAAAACCTAATTTTGTTTAAACCTTGCAAAAGGATACGTTAAACTTCTTTTATATTAAAAAAATGAAAATAAAAAATCTTGTATATGCCATATTAATAATAGGGTTTGGTGGATTTATAGCCTACAGAATTTCTTCAAATAATTCAAAAGGCAAAGGAGGAAAAGACAAAGACGACAAAAATAAACCTACTACAGTAACAGGTGTTATTGTTAATCCTAAAACATTTGACAATAATTTATCGCTTTCGGGTTCTCTTGAGGCCAATGAGCAAATTGAAATTCATTCAGAGGTTTCCGGAATTGTCGAAGGCATTTATTTTCAGGAAGGCAGCAATGTAACCAAAGGGCAACTTTTGTTCAAAGTAAATGATATTGAATTAAAGGCTCAGTTGGCTCAAGCAAGCACCAAAGAAGGATTGGCAGCCGAAAATGAAAGAAGAGCCAAATTGCTTTTGCAAAAAGAAGCCATCAGCCAAGAAGAATATGATATAGCAAGAAGTGATTATAAATCGGCTCAGGCTCAAACACAGTTAATCAAAGCCCAAATCTCTAAAACATCGGTTCGAGCTCCTTTTTCAGGAAAAATTGGACTTAGAGCCATTTCTCCCGGAACTTATATCACACCAACTGTTTTGGTTGCCAAATTGGTTAACATAAGTCAATTGAAAATCACTTTTTCGATTCCAGAAAAATATGCTTCACAAGTAAAAACAAATACCACTTTAACTTTTACGGTCGAAGGTTCAACAGAGCAATTTACTGCCAAAGTTTATGCAATAGAACCAGAAGTGTCAGTTACAACCCGTACTTTACAAGTAAGAGCAATAACAGAAAACAGCAAAGGAAAATTATTGCCGGGAACTTTTGCCAATGTTGCATTGCCTCTAAGTATTATCAAAGACGCGATAGTTGTGCCTACAGAAGCGATTATTCCAATACAGGATGGAAAAAAAGTATTTATTGCCAAAAATGGAATGGCCAAAGAAGTTAAGGTAGAAACCGCTACAAGAACAGATGCATCTGTTTTGATTCTTTCTGGTTTAAAATCAGGTGACACTATATTGACCAGTGGCGTAATGGCTTTAAAGGATTCTACTAAGGTTAAGGTGGTTTTAAATCTTAAAAAATAGATTTTTGATTGATGATTAACGATTTTTGATTTCAGATTTTTATAGACTGAACTTTAAAAATTTTAAGATGAAATCATGAATAAATAACGAGTATATTATTAGATAATAAACATAGCTGACTTTAGAACAAATCTAAAATCTGAAATCAGCATTCTTAAATCATAAATCTCTATGAGTTTATCCACTTTAAGCATAAAAAGACCTGTAATGACAATCGTTATGAACTTAGCGATTATATTATTTGGTATTATCGGTTACACTTATTTGGGCGTTAGGGAATTTCCTTCGATAGATCCCGCCCAGGTTTCCATCCGTACCAGTTATACAGGAGCCAATTCAGATATTATCGAATCCCAAATTACTGAGCCTCTTGAAAAAGCAATCAATTCAATTGACGGAATCCGTAACATTACTTCGTCGAGTTCACAAGGAAGCAGTAATATTACAGTTGAATTTAATTTGGACAAAAATCTCGAGGAAGCTGCCAATGATGTTCGTGACAAAGTTTCGCAGGCAATGCGTAATCTGCCCCAGGATATTGATGCACCACCAGTTGTTTCCAAAGCAGATGCAAATAGTGATGCCATTATCTCGATGACCGTACAGAGTGATACTCGAAGCGCATTGGACCTGAGTGATTACGCCGAAAATGTAATTGGACAGCGATTGGAAACAATTCCTGGAGTTAGTGGTGTTCAAATTTGGGGACAAAAAAGATATGCCATGCGATTGTGGATTAATCCCGAAAAATTGGCTTCCTACGGTTGCACTGTCGCCGAAGTTCGCGATGCTCTGAACAGTCAGAATGTGGAATTGCCTTCGGGGAAAATCACAGGAAATAACACAGAACTAACTGTAAAAACGATAGGAAATCTTTCAAAACCAGATGAATTCAATAATATTATTATTCGTTCAGAAGGAGAAAAAATAGTACGTTTCAGTGATATTGGTATCGCCGAATTGGGACCGGAAAATGTAGAGACCAAAATGACACAATCTGGTACTCCCCTTGTTGGTGTGGCCATTGTTCCCCAGCCGGGAGCTAATTATCTGGATATTGCAAAAGAATTTTATAAACAATACGAACGCCTAAAAAAAGATTTGCCAAGTGATATTAAATTAAACATTGCAATTGACAATACTGTTTTTGTAAAAAAATCAGTGATTGAAGTTGCCGAAACGCTTGGGATTTCAATTATACTGGTGATTTTAATTATCTTTTTGTTTTTCAGGGATTGGGCAATTGCTTTTAGACCTTTGATAGATATTCCTGTATCGTTGATAGCGACGTTTTTTATTATGTGGCTTTTTGGCTTTTCGATAAACGTATTAACCTTGTTGGCAATTGTTCTCGCCACAGGATTGGTTGTAGATGACGGTATTGTGGTTACCGAGAATATTTTCAAGAAAGTGGAAGAAGGAATGTCTCCTATTGAAGCTGCTATAAAAGGATCAAACGAGATTTTCTTTGCTGTAATATCGATATCCATTACTTTGGCGGCGGTATTTTTGCCGGTAATTTTTCTCGAAGGATTTGTGGGACGCTTGTTCCGTGAATTTGGGGTCGTTATTGGAGCCGCAGTATTGATTTCGGCTTTTGTGTCTCTGACACTTACTCCAATGTTGAATGCTTACTTGATGAAAGGAGGCCATCAAAAAAAATCAAAATTTTATGAGCTTACTGAACCTTATTTTGTGAAACTAAATACAGGTTATGCCAATGCTCTAACCCGTTTTATGAAAAAAAGATGGTTGAGTTTCCCGATTCTTATTGTTTGTTTTGGATTGATTTATCTGTTTTTTAATATTCTGAAAAAAGAAACGGCACCTTATGATGACCGTAGTTCTTTAGGGATGACTATAACAATGCCTGAAGGAGCATCCTATGAATATACGGATCGTTTTATGCAGGAAATTTCAAGGTTGATTGATGATTCTATTCCGGAGAAAAAAGTTGCATTGGTGATTACCTCGCCAGGATTTATTTCAACGGCAGTTAATACAGGAAGGGTTCGTATCGCTTTGGTTGATTCTGATAAAAGAAAATTAAAACAAAAAGAAATTGCTGAAAAGCTTACTAAATGGACTAATAATTATTCAGAAGCAAAAACCTCAGTGATGGAACAGCCAACAATTGCTGTAAACAGGCGTGGTGGTATGCCGGTTCAATACATTATTCAGGCCCCAAATTTTGAAAAACTAAGAGAAAAAATTCCTTTGTTTATGGACGAAGCGGCAAAAAGCGATGTTTTCTCTACGACAGATGTGAATTTAAAATTCAATAAGCCTGAAATTAATGTTTCGATTGACAGGGAAAAAGCAGAGAGTTTGGGAATTTCTGTAAAAGATGTTGCGCAAACTTTGCAACTTTCATTGAGCGGTCAGCGTTTTGGTTATTTTATCAGAAACGGAAAACAATACCAGGTAATTGGTCAGTTTGAAAAAGAAGATCGTTCAAAGCCATTGGATTTAACATCGATGTATGTCAAAAACAATAAGGGCGAATTGATCCAAATGGATAATGTTGTAAAAATTGTTGAACAAAGTAATCCACCCCAGTTGTATCACAACAATCGATATATGTCAGCAACTGTTTCGGCAAGTCTAGCTCCAGGCAAAAGTCTTAGCGATGGAATCGACGCAATGAATGAAATTAAGGCCAAAGTTCTTGATGACTCATTTACCACCGATTTAGGGGGAGAATCTAGGGATTTTGTGGAGAGTAGTTCGAATACTTCTTTTGCCTTTGGATTGGCTTTACTGTTGATTTTCTTGATATTGGCAGCACAATTTGAAAGTTTTGTAGATCCTTTCATTATTATCCTGACAGTACCCATGGCGGTTGCTGGAGCGTTATTTTCACTTTGGTTGTTCAATCAGACCTGGAATATTTTTAGTCAGATTGGAACCATTATGTTAATTGGATTGGTAACCAAGAACGGAATCCTGATTGTCGAATTTGCCAATCAGCTGAGGGAACAAGGAAAACCAAAAATGGAAGCAATTATTGAAGCTTCAGAAGCAAGGTTGCGTCCTATTTTGATGACCAGTTTGGCTATTTCGTTGGGAGCTTTGCCAATTGCATTGTCGCTGGGAGCTGCGGCCACAAGTAGAATTGGTATGGGAGTTGTAATTGTGGGAGGAACAATTTTCTCATTGGTTCTTACTTTATTTGTAATTCCTGCCTTGTATTCAATGTGGTCCAAAGCCCGTAAACATTATCCGGAATTTGACCATATTGATGAATATGAACGTGAGGTGAAAAAATAGTTTCTAAGATTCTGAGATGCTAAGAAACTAAGAAGCTAAGTTTTTTTCTGAGATTCTTAGGGAATTACAAATCTGAAAAAAACTTAGAATCTTAGCATCTTTAAATAAAAAATACTTAAAAAAATGAATACCAAATTGTTTATTAAAAGCTTTCTTCTGTTTTTCCTTTGCTTTTCGACAGGAAATGCACAGGAAGTGTTAACTCTTGAAAATGCAATTAAAATAGCATTGGAAAATAATTTTGAAATAAAGATTGCACAAAATAATTTAAAAATAAATGAAACCAATGTTGCTTACGGAAATGCCGGTATGTTGCCAAGCATTACAGCTTCGGTGACGGATGACAATAGCGTTAAAAACTCATCACAAACGCGTCAGGATGGAACGACTACTTCATTGGATAATGCCAAAAATAACAGTCTGAATTATGGCGTAAATCTTGGCTGGACTATTTTTGACGGAATGAAAATGTTTGCCAAATATGATCAATTAAAAGAATTCAAAAACATGAGCGACGCTCAGATGAAATTGACGATAATTAGCAAAGTGAGCAGTGTCAATTCGGTTTATCATGATTTAATTCAGGAACAACAAAAATTGTCTGATTTGGATTCGACTATTGTTATTTCGAAAAAGAGACTTGAGTTTACTAAAAACCGTTATACTATTGGTAAAAATTCAAAACTTGATGTCTTAAATGCACAAGTGGATTTGAATACCGATCTTGGGAATTTGGTAAAAGAAAAGCAAACTTACGCCAATGCAAAAACACTTTTGAATCAGATTTTAGCAAGAGATTTGAATACTGATTTTAGAGTTTCAGAAGGTATCCAGGTAGACAGACAATTAAAACTTGATGAATTGTTGGCTCTTGCCGAAAAGCAAAACCCCGAATTAGAAATGCAAATTATCAATAAAAAGATATCTGAACTGGATTTGAAACAAATAAAAGGAGAGCGTTATCCTACAGTCAGATTGAATACTGGGTATAATTTCAATGATACACAATCGAGTTTGGGATTTACTTCTCAATCCTCTGCTCACGGTTTAAATTACGGATTTACTGCGGCTTTGAATTTGTTTGATGGAAATTCGCAAAACAGAAATGAAAAAATTGCCAAAATGCAAATTGATAATTCTAAACTGGCAATCGATCAGCAATTGACTCAGTTGAGAAGTAATCTAACGGTTGCTTACCAAGTGTATTTAACCAATTTGGACTTGATTGACTTGGAAGAAAATAATACAGCCATTGCAAAACAGAACTTAGAAATTACGGCCGAAAAGTTTAAAATTGGAACGATTACTTCTGTCGAATTTAGAGCGGCTCAGTTGAATCATATTAATTCAAAAATTCGTTTGAGTAGCGCTCAATTTCAAGCCAAACTATCAGAAATTACTTTGAGGGAATTAGCTGGAAATCTTAATTTTTAGTTATTTTTGATATCAAAAAGATTTTATGATATCGTATAATCCCAAAGTTTGGATTGCTTATATTTTTCGTTTTCAAAAATCAGATACGTTAAGAGAGCTTTTGCCGTATATGATTTTAATTGGGTTGTATTCTGGTGCTATCGCTTATTTAGAAATTGAATGTTTTAAGCTCGAAGAGTCCAGTAATGTCAAAAATCTGACAGTAATTCATACTTCTTTGGGCTTTGTAATCTCTTTGTTGTTGGCTTACCGAATCAATTCAGCTTATGATCGCTGGTGGGAAGGTCGAAAATTATGGGGATCTTTGGTCAATAATAGCCGGAATCTGGCTATGAAACTTTCCGTTATGCTAAAGGACGAAAAGGATTTGGCTTACTTTAGAAGACTAATTCCGAGTTATGCTTCCATGTTAAACAAGCATTTAAAAGACGAGGAAACCAGTATGCAATTATTTGATCATGTAGATTTGGATTTGGATCATCATAAACACAGGCCCAATCAAATTGCAAAAATGTTGTATCAAAAGATTAATGATTTGTATGTTTCCCACAAAATAACAGGAGATCAATTGATTATTTTGAATGGTGAAATTCAATCTTTTACAGATATTTGTGGCTCTTGTGAAAGAATAAAAAACACGCCTATCCCCTATTCGTACAGTACTTTTATCAAAAAATTCATTTTTATTTTTGTATTGACACTGCCCTATGCTTATGTTTTTACTTTGGGATATTACATAATACCATTTGCTTGTTTGATTTTTTATGTATTGGCCAGTATCGAATTAATTTCTGAAGAAATCGAAGAACCTTTTGGTTATGATGATAATGATTTGCCAACTACAAAAATTTCCACAAATATCAAAAAGCACATTGAGGAAATATTATAGTAAGAGTTTCAAAATTTGTTGGAATTGAATCGATTTTTGGCATTGACTAACTTTGTGCCTAGCTTAACATTGATTATATTTGCATTCTTGAAAAAAAATAAACATGAAAATATCTTATAACTGGTTAAAACAATTCATAAAAATTGATTGGAAATCAGAAGAAACGGCTGCATTATTGACTGATTTAGGTCTGGAAGTAGAAGTAGTAGAGAAATACCAATCGGTAAAAGGCGGATTGGAAGGTATCGTTGTAGGTCACGTACTTACTTGTGTGCCTCATCCTGATGCTGATCGTTTGAAAGTGACCACTGTAGATTTGGGCGATGGCGTTCCTGTTCAAATTGTATGTGGAGCCAGTAATGTCGATGCAGGACAAAAAGTTCCAGTAGCAACTATTGGTACCGTTTTGTATGATAAAGAGGGGAATTCTTTTACCATTAAAAAAGGAAAAATCAGAGGACAGGAAAGTCACGGAATGATTTGTGCCGAAGATGAATTGGGTCTTGGTGAAAGTCACGACGGAATTATGGTTCTAGATAATTCAATTGCAGCGGGAACATTGGCTTCGGCAGTTTTTAAAATTGAAAATGACGAAGTTTTTGAGATAGGTTTGACACCAAATCGTGCCGATGCAATGAGTCATTTTGGGACTGCCCGTGACTTGAGAGCAGGTTTAATTCAAAAAGGTACTCATGTAGAATTAATTACTCCATCAGTAAGCAATTTTAGAGTTGATAAAAGAATCCTGAAAATTGATGTTGATGTAAAAGATACGCACCTTGCGCCAAGATATTGCGGGGTTACAATTTCTGGGATTACCGTGAAAGATTCTCCAGAATGGTTAAAAAACAGACTGAAAGCAATTGGAATCAATCCAAAAAATAATATAGTGGATGTAACCAATTATGTATTGCATGATTTGGGGCAGCCGCTACATGCTTTTGATGCTTCAAAAATCAACGGAAAAGTTATCGTGAAAACACTTCCGGCAGGGACCAAATTCACTACTTTGGATGATATTGAAAGAACGTTGCATGAAGAGGATTTAATGATTTGTGATGAAAAAGGGCCTATGTGTATTGCAGGTGTTTTTGGAGGAAAAAAATCAGGTGTGACGGAGACAACTACTTCTATTTTCCTTGAAAGTGCTTATTTTAACCCGGTAAGTATTCGAAAATCTGCAAAAAGACATCAATTAAATACTGATGCTTCTTTCCGATTTGAAAGAGGAATTGATCCAAGTATCACAGAATATGCTTTGAAAAGAGCCGCATTATTGATACAGGAAGTTTCTGGTGGTGAAATTACGGCAGATATCATTGATATTTACCCAAAGAAAATAGAAGGCTTCAGCGTCTTTTTGAATTTCAAAAATGTAGCGAGAATTATTGGTCAGGAATTGCCAAAAGATACTATTAAACAGATTTTGGCTTCATTGGAGATAAAAGTAAATAGTGTTTCAGACGCCGGTTTGGGATTGACCATTCCTCCCTATCGTGTTGATGTTCAAAGAGAAATTGATGTTATCGAAGAAATTTTAAGAGTGTATGGCTATAACAATATTGTATTCTCTAAAAAATTAAATGCTACCGTTTCTAATTCTCCAAGAAACGAGGATTATAAGGTGCAAAACATCATTGCTACACAATTGAATTCTCAAGGGTTTCATGAAATGATGGCTAATTCATTGACGACAGCTTCTTATGTTCAGCTTTCGGATGCGTTAAAAGAAGAATACAACGTAACGATGCTTAACCCATTGAGCAGTGATTTAGCAGCTATGCGTCAGTCGTTGTTGTTTTCTGGTTTGGAAGCGATATCTTATAATATAAATCGTAAAAATTCGGATTTAAAATTATTTGAGTTTGGTAAATCCTACCATAAATTTTTATCCGGTTATGAGGAAATCAAGCATTTGACTTTATTCCAAACAGGAAACAGAAATCAGGAAACTTGGACAAATGCACAAAAACCATCGGATTTCTTTTTGTTCAAAGGTTATGTTGAAGCAATATTGTCAAGGCTAGGAATTTCAAATTCAAAAAGTGTTCCGGTAAATACTGATGTCTTTTCAGAAGGAATTGCTTTCGGTATAGGAAATGAAACAATTGTTGAGTTTGGAGTGGTTAAAAAATCAATTTTAAAACATTTTGGAATTAAACAAGAAGTGTTCTTCGCTGATTTTAATTGGGCAACGATTTTGAAATTAATGTCAAATAAAATTAAATATACTGAAATTCCAAAATATCCAGAAGTTCGCAGGGATTTAGCTTTGATGGTAAATCAAAATGTGACTTACGATGCAATTTATTCTGTAGCTAGACAAACAGAAAAATTGTTGTTAAAAGACATTAATTTGTTTGATGTTTACGAAGGTAAAAATTTACCCGAAGGGAAAAAATCCTATGCGTTGAGTTTTACTATTCAGGATACTGCGAAAACTCTTGAAGATGTTCAAATTGATAAAATTATGAGCAAACTAATCAAGAATTTTGAAGCAGAGCTTGGAGCAAGTTTGAGGTAATTTCAAACCAAAATATTTTTTAATCCTAGTTCAGAAATGAATTGGGATTTTTTTTGCAAAACATCTTTGCGAAATGGGTCACAGATTACACGGATTGAACGGATTTCACACAGATTAAAAAAAAATCCGTGACAATCCGTGTAATCCGTGGCCTATTTTTTATAAATTTTTAATCACAAATTCACTTCTTCTGTTCAATTCGTGTTGTTCTTCATCGCAAGAATCTTCGGGAACACATTTTACAATTGGAACAGATTCCCCATAACCTTTGGCATAAATTCTGTTTTTAGGAATCCCTTGTTCTATAATGTAATTTCGAGTTGCATCAGCTCTTTTTTGAGAAAGGTCTTCATTGAATTTTGCGTTACCACGATTGTCTGTATGTGAACCAATTTCTACAACCATTTCAGGATATTTATTCATTAATTCAGCGACCCGATTCAATATTTTTTTTGATTCTTTTCGAATGTACCACATATTGTAATCAAAATAAATAGGATCGGTTTTGATGATTAAACGGTCTTTGTCTTTTACCACATCTTTTTCGGTGGCTACAATCGCTTCTGTTTTTTCTTTTTTCTTAGCTGCCGCTATTTCTTTTGTCTTTTTATCGGCTTCTAATTTTTCTTTTTTTAATTGTTCAGCAGTAGCTAAGTTTGCCAATCTTTTTTCCTCAAGAGCAATAGCATCTTCTTTTTTCTTTTGTTTGAGAGCGTTGGCTTCAGCAGTTTTCTTTTCTTGAAGTGCTATCGCATCTGCTTTCTTTTTTTGTTGAATTGACACTAATTCAGCCGCTTTCAATTGCTGTGCTTTGAGTAAATCGTCTGCCTTTTTTTTCTCAAATGCAATTTGCTCTTCTTTTTTGATAATTTCCAAAGATCGAATATCCATAGAACCATCGTTTGATTTTTTTCTTTCAGCCGAAGAATGGAACGATTTTGAATTTTCGGTATAATTTTCTTTGGTTGCTACTATTGAGTAATTTGATTCACATTCAATTGTAAAATTAAATTTTCCATCGGCATCAGTTATTCCTTTTTCAAGCTCTTGATTGGAACTGTTTTTTAAAACTACCGTAGCATTTTTCAGCGCAAGATGCGAATCAGTGTCGGTGATGATTCCTGCGATATATTGTTTGCAGTCTTCTATAATAAGTTCTTTGGTTTCTTTTAAAGAATAAATATCATCTTTTCCTTTTCCTCCCGGTCTATCCGACGAAAAATATCCTTCTTTGGTATCAGAATTGATGGTAAAGGCAAAATCATCATAACCTGAATTCAACGGAAGTCCAACATTTGAAGCTTTAGAATACGAATTGTTTTGAATATCAGAAACAAAAACATCCAAAGCTCCGTAACTTTCACGACCATTTGAAGAAAAATATAATTTATTGTCTTTCGAAACAAATGGAAATTGTTCTCTTTTGGAAGTATTAATGTTCTCTCCCAAATTAATTGGAGTTCCGTACGTTGTTCCTTCTATAGAAACTTTATAAATATCAAAAGAACCCAATGTTCCCGGCATGTCTGATGCAAAATAAAGTGTTTTTTCATCTGGACTCAAAGCAGGATGCTCAACAGAATAATTAGGACTATTAAAAGGTAACGCCGTAATATTCGTCCATTTATCTTTTACAAATTCAGCTCTGAAAATTTGAATGTTTGAAATTTTGTCAGCATTTTTCGCTCTACTTCCATTGTTAGAATTGTTTCGGGTAAAATACATGAATTTCCCATCTTTAGTAAAAATAGCATTTGATTCGTGCATTGGTGATTTTAAATCTTTTGAAAAATAAGTAATCGAAGAATCACTAACATTTATATTTTTTAATGGAATACTGACCAAATTGAGATATAATTCATTATTCCATTTGTAGGTTTTGTCGAATAAATTAGGTTTCTTTTTGACTGCTGCAAAAACCAATTTATCACCAAATACAACCGCTCCAAACTCCGAATTCTCGGTATTTAATGGCAAATTTTGAATAGTATATCTGTTGCCAATAGCACTAACATTTTTTAAGGTTTTGATATCACTTTCCAACTTTTCGATTGCTCTACTATTATTTGAAGCCGAATAAAACTTTCGCATAACATCATTGGCTTCGTTGTATTTTCCTTTGGCTTTCAATGTTTGGGTGTATCGAAAATAAACATCTTCGGAAAGGTTTTTGTTATTGCTATGAACCAAAATTGCATATTGTTTTTGAGCATTATCGAAATCATTTGTAAAGAAATAACAATCTCCTAAGTTTTGAATCACTTCCTGTGTTTGGATTTTGTTACTGATTTTTTCGTACAAAGGAATGGCTTCGCTATAATATGTTTTATTAAAAAAACGGTTAGCTCTTTCCAAATCTTGCTGTTGCGCTTGTATGAATTGGATTGAAAATACGATGAGGAGTATATATATATGTTTCATATTTTATTCTTTTTTAGAAAAATCTGGGTGATTTATCGTATCCTTTGCCTAATAAATCCAAGTTATACAGCAGGACAATTTCATGTGAACCAGAACTGAATTGACTCAGATTGGAAGTGATATAATCATAAGAATAGCCTATTCTCAAACTTGGAGTAACATTCACATTCATCAATAAACTTACAGAATCATCAAAACGGTAGGCAGCTCCAAATTCGAATTTTTCATTATACAATACATTAGCCGTTAAATCGACAGAAACTGGTGCTCCTTTTACAAATATTGCCATTGCAGCCGGTTTGAATTTAAAAGCTTGGTTGATGTCAAAAACATATCCTCCTGTCAAATAAGTATGGATTTCCTGCGGTCCAAAGGAATTTGAAGTTGATCTTGATTTGATATGTTCAGACGAAAGCAGGTTTGGAGCTGAAACACCTATATAATAATTATCTCCAAAATAGTAAGCTCCTACTCCAATATTGGGCACTGTTTCGTTTATGTTTTCTGCAAATGCTTTATCTGTAGAAATATCACCACTATTCAATTGAAAACCATTAAAATTGGTACTTATCGACGAAAATCCAGCTTTTAGCCCAAATGAAAGTTTTTGCTTTTCATTCAATTGAAGAACATAGGCAAAATCGGCATAGAAATTAGTTTCTTTTTTGGCTCCATTTCCAATATTGTCAGACACTAGCGATAAGCCTGTTTCTATTTTTTTGTTTATAGGTGTATGTGCAAATAAGGTCAGGGTTTTGGGTGCTCCCTCTATTCCTGCCCATTGGTAACGGTACAAACTTCCTAAATTAAGAATTGCAGGAGTTGCTGTCGTATATGCAGGATTTATTACACTCATATTATTCATATATTGTGTAAAATGTGGGTCTTGCTGTGCTGTTGCCTTTAGTGCGGAAAGGAATATAAACACAAGAAGTACTATTTTTTTCATCAGAATAAATTTATTGGTAAAAATGAATTATCGGTTTAAATAAAGTTGACCTTGTTTTGGAGGTAAATTATCTTTATTATAATTGATAATATAAAAGTAAACTCCTGTTGGGGCATCACCGCTAATGAAACTTGAATTGGAATTTTTACCATCCCAAGCTGGTTTGTTATTGTCTCCCTTGAACATCACATTTCCGTATCTGTTGAAAATTTCTAATGTATAATTTGGAAATGAAAATTCGATATCTGTGATTTGAAAAGTATCATTTACTCCATCTCCATTTGGCGAAAAGCCATCAGGGATTTTTAAGCCTTCAGGAGTTACTGAGCAATTGGTTAATGTAACGATTGTTGATAGCGGACTGGAATAACATTTAGTTGTTGTATCATAATCAAATCCATAATAAGTAACTCCTTCTTCGAGTAAATGTGTATTTGGAAGTGCTGTTCCATTTGACTGAGTATCAAACCAAGTTAAATTTGACGAAGCAGTTGTATTGTTTGACAAATTAAAAATGGTAGGCTTGTTTATTCCGCAGAATTGGTTTCCATTCGACTTTAAAACTGGTATTGGAACAGTGTTTATCTGAACACTAATGGTGGTTGCCAACGATTCGCAACCGGAGGCATTAGATTCTTTGACAAAATAATTTTTTGTTGTCAATGGTTTATTTGCAGGCAAAGGTGTTGTACTTGTCGCAGTATCATACCATTTGTATTGATTTCCGTTTGGAACTAAATTAGCGACAGTTGCCAAATCAGTTTCGCAAAATTTTTGATTACTAGCTGTTGGACTATTAGGTATGGCATTTACAGTAAAATTTTTAGAAAGAGAATTTATTACAGATGAACAGCCATTTCCGACATTCATTATATTGGTTAAAACCAAAGTATTGATTCCTGTATTCTGAAGGTTGGTTGCTGGAATTGAAAAATTTGTATTTCCATTACTTACTACCAAAGGAATTGTTTGTGAAGCAATAGTATTTGCTCCAGATACTGCATAAGTCAAAGAAACATTTGTCAAAGTCCTTAATCCTGTAATAGTTACACTTGCAGCTTGTCCCAAACAAACGTTATTTACAGTAACAGCCATATTACTTGTATCAGGAATAGCGTTTACAGCAAAACTTTTTGATAATGTTGATGTGTTAGTGCAAAGGGTCAAATTGTTGGTTATGTTGGTTATGGTAATCGTTGTATTTCCTGAATTTGGAATTAAATTTGGAGCAATAGCAAAAGTTGCTTGACCTGCAGTAATATTCAAAGTTGCAGGAATTGCAGTCGCTATATTGTTTCCTGATAAATTATAAAGAATATTATAATTTCCATCGGTAAGATTGGAAGTGCCGGAGAAATTTACATTTGCTGAATATCCTTGGCAAATGGAAGCAATAGCCAATGTTGCATTGTTAATTTGTGGAGTTGAATTGATAATGACAGTAATTGTTTTCAAAGGCGATTCACATCCTGTTGTTGTATTTACTTCTTTGACAAAATAATTTCCAGAAATTAATGGAGTTGTATTACTCAGAGGAACTGTACTTGTTGCAGAATCAAACCACTGGTATTGACTTCCTTGCGGAATTAAATTAGAAACTTTTGCATTGTCTGAAGTACAAAACTTTTGATCATTAGCAACAGGAATACTAGGGATAGGGTTTACAGTAAAATCAGTCTTGTTATTAATTGCCGATGAACATCCTGTTATTGTATTAGCCAAGTTAGTTATCGTAAAAGAAGTTAGTCCAACATTTTGCAGATTATTTATTGGAATTATGAAATTAGCCTCTCCACCCGTTACTGTCAAAAGAATAGTTTGTAAACCTGAAACATTTGCGCCAGAAAGTATATAATCAATCGAAATTGACGTTAAAGTTCCCAAACCAGAAAGTTTTACGTTTGCAGTTTGTCCTTGGCAAATATTTTTGATTGTTGCTGTAAGATTGGTAGCATCCGGTAGCGGATTTATTGTAAAGGATTTGCTAAGTGCAGCTGTATTGGTACAACCAGTGATTGCATTCGTAATTTTGGTAATTGTTACAGTGCTTGTACCAGCATTTGGAATCAAATTCTTTGGAATTGTAAAAGTGCCTAATCCACTGCTGATATTAAGTACTGCATTTATAGCGGTGGCAGTATTCCCTCCGCTTATATTATAAATGATATTATAACTTCCATCAGTAAGATTTGATGTCCCTGAAAAATCTACTTGTGCGTCAAAAGTTTGACAAATCGGAGCTATAGTAAGTGTGGCGCTATTGATTTTAGGAATTGGATATATATGCAATACGTCTTCTATTGTACCAATAATATTATTGCAAAGTCCTAGACTGTTTACATCTTTTATGTTTATGATACTAATGGTGTAATCTTGAACTTGCTGAAAATTTACTGAAGGAATTGGGAAGTTCAACACACCTCCTGAAAAAAACTGTGTAGTTTTTATTGGTGCAGCAATTCCAGATATACTATAAGTAACTTCATAAGAGCCATTTGGAATGGTTTGAGTACCTTGTGTTAAGATAGCATTGTAAGTGGCGGTTGGAATTTCATTCTCACATTTATCAGAGTTTACAGTTAATGTCGCCCCTGTGAAATCAAGTTGTTTTTCAATAGTGATACTAACAGTTGATGAAAGATCTTTACAAACAGTATTATTTGATTTTACGGTATAAGTAAAAGCATATATTCCAGGACCTCTAGTATTGTATATATTTTGAATGTTGATAAAAGAATCTGTATCATTATTTATTTCAGAAGTTCCAAATTCAGTCCAGATTCCATCAGCGTCTTCATCTGCCAATTGGCTATTTAAATCAAGATTTGTGTAAGAAGCTAATTGATTGGAACACAATTGTAAATTAGTTGGAATCCCAGGTTTTGGAGAACGGTAAATCGACACATAGATTGTTGAAGGAGGCGGTGCAACACATGACCCTATTGCGGGTATTGTATACGTATAAGAATAAGTGTCATCTGGAATGGCAACCGAAGCATTCAAAACGCCTGTTGTAGGGCTCAATCCTCCCGACCCATCATTGTCTGTCCATGTTCCACTAATTTGTGGATCTGGAAAATTACCATTAAAAACCTGAAATAAATTATAGCTTGTTTCAGAACTACAAATAGAGGAATTGGGCGCGGGAACCCCAGTATATCCACCTATTGTTACAGTCACGGTGGCGGTATTGTCAACACAGCCAGAAACATTGGTAACTGTATAGGTATAATGATAGATGCCGCTTTTTAAAATTTGTTGAGCATTTAAAACTCCTGTAATCTTGTTTAATCCGCCAGATTTGTCATCATCTCTCCAAGTTCCGCCTAGAGTTGGATTTCCTCCCAATTGTGAGAACAAATCAATTGTTTTACTAGACGTATTTGCGATATCACAAACGGTAAGCATTACGTTATCATTTCCAGCACATTGGGCAAGAACACTTTTTGGACAAAAAAAGAGAATGAATAGGGCAAAAAAGGGAACGGGTAAGTGTAGTTTTTTAACCATAAATTATATTATTTATTCAAAAATAGACATTTTCATACAAAATAAAGTCTTTTTGATTTTAATTTAATTCGGTGTTAAAAGTAGTAGTCGAGATTTAATTTTATAGAAAACAGATATGTTGAGTTATGGCTAATTAGTATATAAAAAAAATCCCGACTATGTCGGGATTCTCTATATTCAAAAAATCTAAGAATTATTTTTTCTCTGATTTTTCCATTTTAGCTTTCAATGCAGCTAATACATCATTGTTATCTCCAAGAGTTGCAGCTGGTGCATTTGTTGTAGAGTTAGATGAAGTATTTTCAGTTGCAGCTTTCACATTTTTCTCTTCTTCTTCACGGAAGATAGCAGTGTGAGAAGCAACTACTCTTTTGAATTCTTTATTGAACTCGATTACTTTGAAATCAGCAGTATCACCTTTTTTCAATTTTTTTCCGTCTTCTTTTTCAAGGTGACGAGTTGGAATGAAAGCAACGATATCATCTCCGAATTCTACAGTAGCTCCTTTGTCAACGATTTCAGAAATTTCACCATTGTGGATAGTTCCTACAGCAAAAGAATCTTCGTATTGATCCCAAGGATTAGCAGTAGTTTGTTTGTGACCTAAAGATAATTTACGTCCATCAACATCTAATTCTAATACAACTACATCAAGTTTTTCACCAACATTTACAAATTCAGATGGGTGTTTGATTTTCTTAGTCCAAGAAAGGTCAGAGATGTAAATTAATCCATCGATTCCTTCTTCTAATTCTACGAAAATTCCAAAGTTTGTAAAGTTTCTAACGATACCTGTATGTTTAGAACCTACTGGGTATTTAGAAGTGATATCAGTCCAAGGATCTTGAGTCAATTGTTTGATACCCAAAGACATCTTACGATCATCTCTGTCAAGAGTCAATACAACAGCTTCAACAACATCCCCTACTTTTACGAAATCTTGAGCAGAACGTAAGTGTGTAGACCAAGACATTTCAGAAACGTGGATTAAACCTTCAACACCTTCAGCAACTTCGATAAATGCACCGTAATCAGCGATTACAACTACTTTACCAGAAACTTTGTCACCAATTTTCAAATCAGCGTTCAAAGCATCCCAAGGGTGAGCGTTCAATTGTTTCAATCCTAATTGAATTCTTGTTTTCTCATCATCGAAATCAAGGATTACAACGTTCAATTTTTGGTCTAATTCAAGAACTTCACTTGGGTGGTTGATTCTTGACCAAGAAAGGTCAGTAATGTGGATTAATCCATCAACACCACCTAAGTCAATAAACACACCGTATGAAGTGATGTTTTTAACAACACCTTCCAATACTTGTCCTTTTTGTAATTGACCGATAATTTCTTTTTTCTGTACTTCGATATCAGCTTCAATAAGCGCTTTATGAGATACAACAACGTTTTTGAATTCGTGGTTGATTTTTACCACTTTGAATTCCATCATTTTGTTTACATATACATCGTAATCTCTAATTGGCTTAACATCAATTTGAGATCCTGGTAAGAATGCTTCAATTCCGAAAACATCAACGATCATACCACCTTTAGTTCTGCATTTTACAAAACCATTAACGATTTCACCTGTTTCGTTTGCAGCAATAACTCTATCCCATGATTTGATAGTACGTGCTTTTCTGTGTGATAATACTAGTTGACCAGTTTTGTCCTCACGGATGTCAATTAATACCTCTACTTTGTCACCTACTTTTAAATTTGGATTGTAACGGAATTCATTTAATGAAATAACACCTTCCGATTTTGCGTTGATATCAACGATAACGTCTCTATCTGTAATTCTCACAACTACTCCTTCTACTACTTCTTCTTGGTCAGTAGCGATAAAAGTTTTTGATACTAGTTCTTCGAATTCCAACAAGTTTTTCTCATCCACAGCATCGATACCTTCTTCGAAGTTATGCCAGTTGAAATTTGCTAAAAACTCTTCTTGTGATTTTAATTGTTCAGACATGCTGATAAAAAATTTGTATTCTGTTTTTTCTCGAGTTTCTCCATGCGAAAGAAAAATACAGAAGTTGTTTTACTTTAATTATTTGATACCTAAAGGAAACTCTTATCCGTCAAAAGGTGTGCAAAATTAATTCATTTTTCTGAAACTGCAAAACAAAATGCGAGTGATTATCAATCTATTATTGAAGGAGCACAGGATTTCGTTTTTTTCAGGAAGTGTAGTCCCGCTTTTCACTACAATCTTATAAGCCGAACCCCGGCTTATAAGGATTTTCGCTTCAATCGGGGTTAGGTTAGAAGTCTAGTATTTCATAAGAAGTAACAAACCCATAGTTTTTCCTCGCAATGACAAACTTTGCAAATAGCTTTTGGTTACAAGTTTATACATACTTGACGAAAATCTTAAATCCAAACTTATAAGATTAATGACAATAATATTGTTTTGATTTAGTTAAAAAACAACAAACCCGACAAATTCAATTTTCTGTCGGGTTTGTTTATATTAATGACTTAAGTTTTCCAAAGGAATCGGTTTATGCTCGTGTTTGAACAAAACAGCAAATGCTATCGCAATGATTAGCGAATAAGCTGCAAAAGCCAGCCAAATCATATGCCAGTCTTTCATCATAATAACATTTTGAAATAATCCATCTGCAGAAACAGCGTTTCCTTGACTTTTTACAAACTCAAGCATTTTTGGATTTGCGCTATCTGTATGTAAAAAAGAAGCTAACTCTGAAGTTGTGTTAAAAGATTTTGTAAAAAAGCGATCAATTGCCCAGCCAGAGGTAAAGCTTCCCAAAATTGCCCCAACTCCATTGGTCATCATCATAAATAAACCTTGTGCTGAAGAACGATTTTTGGCATCGGTATGAGTTTCCACAAACAATGACCCGGATATATTAAAGAAATCAAATGCCATTCCATAAACGATACAGGACAATATAATCATCCACAATCCTTGAACAGGATCTCCAAACGCAAATAGGCCAAAACGCAATACCCATGCTAGCATACTGATAAGCATTACTTGTTTAATTCCAAAACGTTTCAAGAAAAATGGAATAGCAAGAATGAATAAAGTCTCAGAAATTTGGGAAATAGACATAATAATAGTTGAATATTTCACCACAAATGAATCGGCGTATATTGGGAAATGTTTGAATTCATCTAAAAAGACATCGCCATAAGCGTTAGTCAATTGTAAAGCTCCTCCCAAAAACATCGAAAAAATAAAAAACAAAGCCATTTTGTAATCGGCAAATAACTTGAAAGAACCCAATCCCAATGTTTCCATCAGTGAGGCATCCTCTTTTAGTAATCGTTGCGGTTTGCATTTTGGCAAAGTAAATGAATACAATCCTAATGCAACGGCGGCGATTCCAGCAATATAAAATTGATAGGCAGTTGCTTTATTTCCGGTCAGATTGGTAATCCACATCGCGACAATAAAACCGATAGTTCCAAAAACACGAATAGGCGGAAAATCCTTAACGACATCTTTGTTGTTTGTTTTCAGTGCATTATAAGATATGGAATTACTCAAAGCAATAGTTGGCATGTAACAACACATCGCCAAAAGCATAATATATATAAAGGTGTCTGGTGTAGTAACTTTTGGAATATAAAATAAAACTGCTCCATAGGAAATATGAAGTATCCCATATAATTTTTCGGCATTAATCCACCTGTCAGCAATAATACCGGATATAGTTGGCATAAAAAGAGAAGCGATTCCCATTGTTCCAAAGACCAAACCAAATTGAGTACCTTCCCAGTTTTTGGTTCCAAACCAATAATTTGCAATTGTAATTAACCAAGCTCCCCAAACAAAAAATTGGAGAAAACTCATTAATATCAACCTGTTTTTAATTCCCATAAGACGATCTGTATTTTTTATTTGTAGAATTTTGTGGCGCGTAAATCTACCATTAAAATTGATATTTCCAAAAAATTATACAGCATTAATAACATCGTTTACCAACTCTAAAACGGCGTCAAATTGTTCTTTACGATCCAGATAAGAATTATCCACTTCAATTGCGTCGTCAGCCATTACAAGAGGAGAGTCAACTCTATGAGTATCAATATAGTCACGTTCAACCACATTCTTTAATACTTCTTCGTAGGAAACAGAATCACCTTTTGCCTTTAATTCATCGTAACGTCTTTGCGCACGGGTATCTGCCCCTGCGGTCATGAATATTTTGAGTTCGGCATTTGGAAAAACGACGGTTCCTATATCTCGGCCATCCATAACAATTCCTTTTTCCTTACCCATTTCCTGTTGTTGTTCTACTAATTTGGTGCGAACTTCAGAAATTGCGGCTACAGAACTTACAAAGTTGGAAACTTCCAAAGTACGAATTTCAGTTTCAACATTGATATCGTTCAGGTACATTTCGGCAAAACCCAATTCGGAATTGAATTTGAAATGTAATTTTATCGAAGGCAAGCTGCTTATTAATTTTTCTTTATCAAAAAAATCAGTTCCAATGTAATTGTTCTGCATTGCATACAATGCCACAGCTCGGTACATCGCACCAGTATCTACATATACATATCCCAAATGTTTGGCAAGTTGCTTCGCCAAAGTACTTTTCCCAGTGGATGAAAATCCGTCTATTGCTATGGTTATTTTTTTCATTATTTATTTTTAAGTATTTTTTAGTTCTTTACTCTTTATTCTTTACTCTTTCTTCTGTCATCAAAATCATTCCCCAAAATTAACAATCAATCCAAATAAACTGGTATTTCCTGCCAAAGTATATTTCGAATAAGAGTAATTAAATTTTAATTTATTCAGTTTGAGACCAAAACCAACGGCAAGTCCCGAGAAATTGCGTTGTTCTTCTATTCGTAGTTCTTCAGCTCTCCTAAAATTATACCCCAATCTAAGATTAAAAGCTTTTTTTGGAAAAAATTCAGCTCCAAAAATCATATGTCGCAAAGCATTATTGAAAAATGAGATTTTTTCTTCTTCAACAGTACCATCAATTGAAGTTTGTGAGCGAACAGGATTTGAAAAAGCCAGATTCCATTGTTGCAAGTTTTCGAGGGTAAAATGCCAGCGTATCGGAACGTGTTCCAATTCCTGTGAAACTCCGGCGATTATTTCAAATGGCAAACTTTCCCTATTGCCGTCATAAGTAGTAAATTGGGTTCCGATATTCTTCAAAGTCAGCGCCCAGTTTACATCATTTTTTTCATCGATATAAACCATTCCTAAATCTATGGCTGCACCAAAAGAATTATAAGTTTCCAGGGTAGATTCGATTAATTTGGCGTTGGCGCCCAAGTGAATGTCGGTATAAGGAATATTGTAAGCATAACCCAAAGAAAGCGCTATTTCGCTACCGGTAAATGATGAAGTTGGCAAACCATTTTCATCATAACCATCAAATTTTCCGTAATTAATATAATTTATTCCGGCCTGAAAGGTTTGTATGTGTTGGTCGTAAGTATAAGCGTATGATGCAGTACCATAAGTTACTTCCTGGTAATAATTGCCATAATTTAAGGATAAGTGGTTGTCCATTTCCTGATTGATGGCTGCGGGATTGAAAAGTGCCTGATTCACATCTTCATCATAAATAGTAATAACCTTCCCGCCCAAAGCCGCCTGTCTTGGCGAAGTAACAAGATTTAAAAACTCATAAGTATGCTTCCCTCCTATTTGTCCGTATGTCGCAAAACAAATTAAGGATAAAAAGTAAAATGAAAGTTTTTGGGACATACGATATTTGAAAAGGGAATGTCAAAAATTCACCCCGAAGTTATCGGCATCAAACATACAAAAATTAAAGAGAAAAGCCTTAAAAAACAAAGTCCAAATTCCGTCTTCCTGTTTACTTCAGGAGTGGATTTTGGACTTTTATTAGGAATGAAATATTCGGTAACCGATTTTATTTCAAGTCTTTTGCGTTTTTCACCTTGTCTTTTGTTATAGCCAAATTCAAAACTTCGCTCATCTCTTTTACATAATGAAATGTAAGTCCTTCTAAGTACTCCGCTTTGATTTCGTCAATATCGCTTTTGTTTTCATGACACAGGATTATTTCTTTAATATTGGCTCTTTTGGCGGCCAATATTTTTTCTTTAATACCACCAACAGGCAATACTTTTCCTCTCAAGGTTATTTCTCCTGTCATGGCTAGATTTTTCTTCACTCGTTTTTGAGTAAGTAAAGAAACCAATGACGTCAGCATAGCAATACCGGCACTTGGGCCATCTTTTGGAGTTGCTCCTTCCGGAACATGCAAGTGAATATTGTATTTGGTAAGTATTTCAGGATTTAATCCCAATAATTCGGCGTTGGCTTTGATGTATTCCAAAGCAATTGTTGCCGATTCTTTCATGACATTTCCTAAATTTCCGGTAATGGTCATTGAACCTTTTCCAGGAGAAAGTAATGATTCTATGAAAAGAATATCGCCACCAACACTTGTCCATGCCAAACCGGTAACAACACCGGCTACTTCATTATTCTCGTATTTATCTCTTTCCAATCTAGGAACTCCCAAGACTTTTATAATATCTTCGTCGGTAATTTTTTTATTGTACTCCTCCTCCATCGCAACTGATTTGGCAGCATTACGAACGATTTGCGCAATTTTATTTTCCAATCCACGAACACCAGATTCACGTGTATAACCTTCGACAATTTTTTCTAATTGTTTTTTACCAATACTCAAATGTTTGGCGGTTAACCCGTGCGCTGTCAATTGCTTAGGGAATAAATGTTTTCTGGCTATTTCTATCTTTTCTTCAGTTGTATACCCCGACATTTTTATAACTTCCATTCTATCCACCAAAGCAGGCTGAATAGCGGCCATATTGTTTGAAGTAGCAATGAACATCACTTTGGACAAATCATAACCCATTTCTAGGAAATTATCATAAAAAGCGTTGTTTTGCTCTGGATCCAAAACTTCCAATAATGCCGAAGACGGATCTCCGTTATGACTGGAGGATAATTTGTCAATTTCGTCCAAAACGAACACCGGGTTGGATGTTCCAGCTTTTTTCAAACTTTGGATAATTCGTCCAGGCATAGCACCGATATATGTTTTTCTGTGTCCACGAATTTCGGCTTCGTCACGCAATCCACCTAGAGAAATGCGAACATATTCTCTCCCCAATGCCTCGGCTACAGATCTACCAATAGATGTTTTACCAACTCCTGGAGGCCCTGCTAAACAGATAATTGGGGATTTCATATCATTTCTTAGTTTAAGCACGGCTAAATGCTCAATCATTCTTTTCTTGACATCTTCTAAACCAAAATGATCTTTGTCTAATACTTTTTGAGCGTGTTTTAAATCGAAATTATCTTTTGAAAATTCGTTCCAAGGCAATTCCAAAAATAATTCCAGGTAATTTCTTTGAATACCAAAATCAGGAGCTTGCGGATTCATTCTACGCATTTTCGATAATTCCTTATCGAAATGGTTTTGCGTTTTTTCATCCCATTTCTTTGTTTTGGCTTTCAGACTCATTTCGTCCATTTCTTCCTCCTGCGAAACGCCCCCCAATTCCTCTTGGATGGTTTTCATTTGCTGGTGCAAGAAATATTCTCTTTGCTGTTGGTCAAGGTCAAAACGAACTTTGGATTGAATATCATTTTTCAATTCCAGTTTTTGCAACTCGACATTCATATAGCGCAATGTTTCCAAAGCACGCTCTTTCAATCCGTTTATAGATAATAATTCTTGTTTTTCCTTAACCAACAAATTCATGTTAGAAGAAACAAAATTGATTAAAAATGATGGACTGCCAATATTTTTTATTGCAAATGTGGCTTCTGTTGGAATATTTGGGCTTTCGCTGATTATTTTAACAGCCAATTCTTTTACAGATTCAATTATGGCATTGAATTCAGAATCTTTTTTAGTTGGTCTTTTTTCAGGAACTTCTTTTATAGTTGCCTTAAGATAAGGTTGTTCTGATTTGATTTCGGATATTTCGAAACGTTTTTTTCCTTGCAGAATAACAGTTACGTTACCATCGGGCATTTTTAAAACGCGCAAAATACGGGCAACAGTACCAATTTTGTTGATATCATCAATAGTTGGATCTTCGTCTTCCTCATTGAGTTGTGCCACAACACCAATGATTTTACCGCCTGCATTGGCATCATTGATTAATTTTATGGATTTATCTCTTCCTGCCGAAATAGGAATAACTACACCCGGAAATAAAACTGTATTGCGTAAAGGCAGAATTGGCAAAGAATCTGGTAGTTCTTCATTATTCATTTCTTCCTCGTCTTCTGGAGTCAATAATGGAATTAATTCGGCTTCAGAATCAAATTCCTGAAGTGACAGATTGTCAATAGTTAGTGTTTTATGGTTTGACATAACGTTATTTAAGTCTTTTTGTCATTAATGTTACAAATCGGAGCGCAAATATAAGGTATCACAACAATATTTTACCCTAATATGCGTGCATAAATATTGAACTTTAAAATAAGGCAATCATTGTGCCAAAGAAAATTTTATATAATAATTTTTCTTAATAAATAATTATTGCTCTTTTTAGAATATTTAGTGTTATTACGTTCAGTTTTGTCATCCGAAGGAATCTCACGCTTGGTTAATTCCAAAGCTAGCGCGAGCGTCCCGCTCGTACCTGCATATAAAGGTTGGAAAAAAGTGTTTAATGGTTGTATAAATTGGAATGGGCGCGAGCGGGACGCTCGCGCTATCGAAAGAAATTATGAAAACGAAATTATTTTATTTAATAAAAATGATGTTGAGTCGCAGAATGCCGCGTGAAGGCAATGTCATTAAGTTAAGCGTTTTTTATGTCATTTCGACGAAGGAGAAATCACATAACGTGAGTCACTAGTGAGATTCCTCGTACCGCGGAATGACAAAACGATGGTTTTATATCCTTAACTTAATGACATTTCGCGTGAGGGATAGAAGTGGAGCTCTTTTTCCTTGATTTTTTTATCAAGAAAAAAAGCGGGAACGGATAGCCCGACCCTTGGGGCACGCCCAAATAAAAAATTTAATGGAAACAAATTTCTGTTTAAAATAAATTATTTTTATCAAAGTGTAACAAACCAAAAAATCTTCTGTCTTTGGTATAAATCATAATTATTTAATTGAGTCTGAACAGTCAAAATATCGAGGAATTAGTTTCGTTATGCAAAGCGAACAATCAGAAAGCACAATTCGAGATTTATAATCGCTATTGCAAGGCGATGTATAATGTGGCCTATCGAATTGTGAAAGACGAGCATTTTGCCGAAGATGTTATGCAGGAAGGTTTTTTGAAAGCCTTTACCAAAATACATGATTTTAAACAAGAAGTGGCTTTTGGCGCCTGGCTCAAACGGATAATTGTGAATTACAGTATTGATTTTTACAAAAAGAATAATCCATTTAAAACAGAAGATTTTGAAAAAACACTTTACAAATTAGAAGAAACAGATACTGACTGGGAAGAAAAATTAAATTTTAATGATTTAAAAGTTAAACAAGTTCTGGATGCGATTCAGTCCTTAAAATACAATTACAGCATGGTTTTGACACTATTTTATATAGAAGGTTATGACCAGGAAGAAATAAGTGAAATTCTTAAAATAAGCTACGCCAATTGCAGAACGACATTGAGCAGAGCCAAAGAAAGTTTAAGAAAAAAATTGAGTGAGTCATGAAAAATGAAAATGAAAAATTAGACCAATTATTTGAAAATTTTGAAAATCAATGGGATGTCCAAGAGTTGGATTCTCAACACTTTAATCGGTTTTCGGAAAAATTGAATCTGAAAAAGAGAAAAAGGAATTTTGGGCTTATTTATGCTATAGCCGCTTCTGTTGTTGTGCTGCTTGGAATTACTATGTTTTATCCGAAAGCGGATAATCGTCAGGAACTGAAATTTGCTTCGAAAGAAACCAAACAAACAGATTCTATTTTTACTGTTTTGATTGAACGTCAATTGGAACAAATTGAAGCAAAAAAATCACCTGAAAATGAAAAAATTATAAGTGATGCTTTGCAGCAAATGAAATCGCTTGATAGTGATTATGAAAAAATTAAGCATGAATTGGAAGTAAATGGTGAATGTAAACCTATTATTTATGCGATGATAAGCAACCTACAAACCCGAATTTCGTTTTTGCAAAGTGTTTTGCAAAATATTGAACAAACCGAAAAATTAAAAAAATTGAAAGATGAAAAAACAATTTAACATACTGCAATTATTCCTTTTGTTAATTCCTTTTTTGGGATTTTCGAATGATGGTTTTAATTATACCAAACAAAAAACAATAAGTAAAGCTTATGTTGTGAATAGCGATGCCGGGTTGAATATTGATAATTCTTATGGAAATATTTTTGTTGCCACATGGAATGAGGATAAAATAGAAATTGAAGTCCTTATTAAAGTAAGCGGTAATGATGAAAAATGGGTTAACCAAAAGTTGGATGGTATCAATGTTGATTTTACGGCTTTAAAGAGTTTGGTTACGGCCAAAACTGTTTTTGATAATATCAGCTCAAAAAACAATGGTAAAAACAATAATTTTGAAATTAATTATACTGTAAAAATTCCTAAAAACGGATCCGTAAAACTGAATAACAAGTACGGAAATATAGGAACTTCGGATTTGTTTGCTGCTACTGATATTAACTGCAGTTATGGAAAAATTAATTTGGGAAAACTGAACGGAAACAGTAATACAATACAAATTAGTTATTGTTCTAATTCGACGATGGAATTCATAAAAAGCGGTGCTGTTACATCAAAATATTCGGGTCTGAAAATGGATGAAGTAAACAAACTCGATTTGCTTTCTGACTATTCTGAAATTGAAATTGAACAAGGAAATGACCTAAAATATACCAGCAGATATGGTAGCGTGAAAATCAAAAAAGTAAATACCTTGGACGGTAACGGAAATTATTTGACCATTTATGTAGGCTCTTTATTTAATCAATTAAAAATGAGCGCCCGATACAGTAATATTTCAGTTGATGCAATTCAGTCCAAAGCTGGAAATGTTAGTATTGAAGCAGCTTATACCGGTGTGAATGTAGGTTTTAATCCTAATTATGCTTTTGATTTTGATGTTTCATTGCGATATGGAGATTTTAAGTCGGATAATGAAATGACTGTTAATTCTAGAGAAGAAACCAATACTTCTAAGAAAATAGGTGGTTTTTACAAGAAAAAAGGAGAAAACAAGGTTACTATTTCGGCAAGTTATGGTAACGTGAAATTGAATAAAAAAGAAAATCAATAACAATTGCAATTTCAATAATCAATGACAATGAGGAATTTAATAAAACATTAATTTAATTTAGAAAAAAAATGAAAAAATCAACTCTATTAATTTTTTTAAGCGTACTGTTTCTTTCAGTAACTGGAATTGCGCAAACCAAAATAAAAGGAAACGGAAAGGTAATTACCGAGAAAAGAACAACTGCGGGGTATGATGAAATAAGTGTTTCTGGTTTTTACGATGTGGTTTTGGTCTCTGGAACCGAAGGAGCAATAACAATTGAAGGTGAGGAAAATATTCTTCCTCATGTAAAAATAGAAGTCAGCGGTAATGTATTGAAAATTTATAATGATAAAGTAAGCTTCGATACCAAAAAAGATGTTACTGTGACTGTACCTATTGAGCAAATAAATGCTCTAAGTTTATCTGGATCTGGTGATATTACAACGAAAACTTCAATTGTTTCCCCTGTATTTAAGGCTAAATTATCTGGTTCTGGTGATTTGACGTTAGATGTTAAAAACACCGATTTTGAAATTAATTTGAGCGGTTCAGGAGATATTGTTTTAAAAGGAAGTTCGGATAATTTTACTTCAAAAGTATCAGGTTCTGGGGATATAGATGCAGTTAATTTATTAACTAAAAAAGCAAATGTAACCGTTTCTGGTTCTGGAGATATGAAATTGAATTGCAGTGAAAGCCTATATGCAAGAGTTTCGGGTTCAGGCGATATTGAATACAAAGGAAACCCTCAACAAAAAGACACAAAAGTGAGTGGCTCCGGTGATATTACAAAAATATAAATAGAGTAATTAGTGAATAGTCCTTAGTAATTAGAAAATTATAACACAAACTAAGGACTATTCACTATTCACCAATTTCCTTCTTCGGAACTCTTTTCAAAAGAAAGATTCCAATTATAAAAAATGCAGTCAGGAACACAATTGCCAATCTTGGGCTTCCGGTAATTTGGTCAATGGCACCATAAACACACATTCCAATTACAATTCCAATTTTTTCGGTTACATCATAAAAACTGAAAAAAGATGCTGTATCTTCCGTCTCAGGTAAAAGTTTGGAATATGTTGAACGAGACAAAGCCTGAATTCCTCCCATAACAAGTCCTACCAATGCAGCCATTATATAAAACTGATTAGGAGTTTTTATAAAAAAAGCAGCCGAACAAAGTATTGCCCAAAAACAATTGATGACAATAAGTGTCGGTATGTTTCCGAATTTGGCAGATGCTTTTGAAGTTAAAATAGCTCCACAAATAGCGATAATCTGAATTAATAAAATACAGATTATCAGTCCGGTTTGGCTTTGGCTCGGAGATTCCCAAGCGATTTCTTGAGAACCAAAATAGGTTGCAATGAGCATTACGGTTTGAACAGCCATACTGTAGACAAAAAAGCTAGCCAAATATCTTTTTAACGGTATGTTGCTTTCTAATAATCCCCATACTTTTTTCAATTCCTTAAAACCATTGAATACAACAGCTTTTGTCACTTTTCTAGCTTCATTTTTGTTTCCTTTTGGCAAAAAATAATAAGTATATTGACTGAATAACATCCACCAGATTCCTACCATTACAAAGGAATATTTCATGGCTTTCATTGCAGCTTCTCCTTTAGTACTTCCAGTTATTCCAAAAGTATCAGGCATCATTACCATAGCTAGATTTACAATTAGTAGAATCACACTTCCAATGTATCCAAGGGAATACCCTTTGGCACTTACGGCATCCTGTTGTTCGGTAAAAGCAATATCAGGTAAGTAAGAGTTATAAAAAACCAAACTTCCCCAAAAACCGATTAAACCAAAAAAGTAAAAAAACAATCCAACGTAGATATTTTCTAGGCTAAACCAATTGAGACCAATGCATGAAAGTGCTCCCATATAACAGAAAAATTTCATGAAGGATTTTTTATTTCCAACATAATCGGCAATTCCAGATAATAATGGCGAAAAAAAAGCAACCATTAGGAATGCCGCTGCAGTAACAAAGCTTATCAATGCCGAGTTTTTTAAATTCATTCCGAATACCTCAATATAATGATCTCTTCCAGAAAATAAAGCCTCATAAAATATTGGGAAAATGGCTGACGAAATAACCAACGGATATACCGAATTGGCCCAATCGTAAAATGCCCATGCGTTCAATAACTTTTTGCTTCCTTTTGCTAAATCTGCCATGTTAGTTTTTTATTTGCGAATTTATTTATTTTTTGATTGGAACAATAACAAATGACGTTTTTTCACAGATTAATTTTTTATTTTAAATTACTGAATCCATTCTTGAAATTAGATATTAAAAAAGCTACTCCTTTTGAGAATAGCTTGAAGAATTTTAAAATGTAATTTTTCTGAATCTGATAATTATTTAGTAGCATTGACCTTGGCAGCAATCTCTTTTGCTTCAGGTATTAATTTTTGCAAATTGGCTATACGAGTAGCATCAGAAGGGTGTGTGCTAAAGAATTCTGATTGTGCAGCTCCACCGGATTGTGCAGCCATCCTTTGCCAAAAAGCAATAGTCTCATCTGGATTAAATCCGGCAATAGTCATCAAAATTAGCCCCAATCTGTCGGCTTCGCTTTCATGGCTTCTGCTAAAAGGAAGCATTGCTCCTACTTCGGTTCCTAAACCATAATATTGTTGCCACATTTGCTGTTTTTCGGCACTTTGGCCTCCTGTAGCTACTGCAAGACCTACGGCACCAATTTGCTGTAGTTGTGCTGCACTCATCCTTTGTGCACCGTGATTTGCTATAGCGTGAGAAACTTCATGCCCCATAACTGTTGCTAATCCATTGTCGTCTTTGGTTATTGGTAAAATCCCCGAATACACAACGATTTTCCCTCCTGGCATACACCATGCATTTACATCTTTGCTATCGACCAAATTATATTCCCATTGATACCCTTTCAAATATTCTGGTTTTCCTTTGTAATTCGCGTACTTTTCTGCTGCAGCTTTAATTCTTAATCCAACACTTTCTACTCTTTTGGCATCTGGTGTTCCTGTAATGACTTTATTGTCTTTCAAAAAAGTACCGTACTCCTGAAAAGAAGTAGCAAATAAATTATCGTTGGATACAAAATTAAGTTCTTTTTTACCTGTGATGGGATTGGATGCACAAGAGTAAACTAAATATGTTATTGCTATTCCAATGAAAAAAAACTTTTTCATAATCTTTAGGTTTAATTGTTTGACATAAAATTACGATTTTTTCTGTTTATTATTCTAAAAAAGAGATTCAAATCTACTCTATTGTTCTGATATTCAACAATAAACATTGCCTTATTAATTTTAAGATATTTTAAAAATTACAGCACTCAAAGGCGGAAGCTTTATAGGAGCAGAATATTCCTTTCCGTCATAAGGATCAATTTCTATCACAATTTTTTTATTGTTTTTCACTCCACTACCTCCAAAATCTGTACTGTCACTATTGAATATTTCTGTAAGTTTTCCTGATTTAGGCAATCCTATTCTATAATTTTCACGTACTACTGGAGTAAAATTGAGAACAACTATCAAATCGTCTTTGGAATCGTTTCCTTTTCGGATGAAAGATAACACAGCCTGTTCGTGATCGGAGTAGTTAATCCATTCAAATCCTTCTGGGCTGAATTGTTTTTCATACAAAGCCGGTTCTGTTTTGTATAATGAATTAAGTTTGGTAATTGTTGATTTTATTCCATTGTGAAAAGGATATTGCAATAAATGCCAATCCAAACTGTTTTGGAAATCCCATTCTCCACTTTGACCAAATTCAGAACCCATAAACAATAATTTTGTTCCGGGATGGGCAAACATATAGCTGTAAAGCAATCTTAAATTTGCAAATTTTTGCCACTCATCTCCAGGCATTCTTCCCGCAATCGATCTTTTGCCATACACCACTTCATCATGTGAAAGCGGAAGCATGAAGTTCTCTGTATAGGTATATGTCATTGAAAATGTCAAGTCATTTTGATGGTATTTTCGATAGACTGGCTCTTTTTGAAAATATTCTAATGTATCGTGCATCCAACCCATCATCCACTTCATTCCAAAACCTAATCCACCGGCAAACGTAGGTCTGGATACCATCGGAAAAGAAGTGCTTTCTTCGGCGATTGTTTGCACACCTTCATAATTTGAATATACTGCTTCGTTAAAATCTTTCAAAAAACTTATCGTATCCAGGTTTTCTCTTCCTCCATAAAAATTTGGTTCCCACTCACCATCATTTCTTGAATAATCTAGATAAAGCATTGAAGCAACAGCATCTACTCTAAGACCATCAATGTGATAATGATGTAGCCAAAAAAGCGCATTACTGATCAAAAAGGAGCGAACTTCATTTCGTCCATAATTGAAAACCAAACTTTTCCAATCTGGGTGATATCCCTTGCGGCGATCTGGGTGCTCAAATAAATTGGAACCATCAAAAAATCCTAAACCATGTGCATCTTCAGGAAAATGTGAAGGAACCCAATCCAAAATAACTCCGATGCCGGCTTGGTGCAATTTATCGACAAGCAGCATAAAATCCTGAGGATTTCCAAAACGGGAAGTTGGAGCAAAATAGCCTACCAATTGATAACCCCATGAAGGATCATAAGGATATTCCATAATTGGCATGAATTCGACATGTGTAAAGCCTGTTTCTTTTACATATTTTACAAGATCTTCGGCATACTCTTGATAAGTTAAAAAGCGATTTTCTTCTCCATGTCTTTTCCAAGAACCCAAATGAACTTCATAAACGGAATATGGTTTGTCCAAATCGTTGTGTTCTTTTCGGTTTTGCATCCATTTTTCGTCTTTCCAATTGTAATCCAGATCCCAAATAACCGAAGCGGTATGTGGAGGCTTTTCGCAGTAAAAGGCAAATGGATCAGCTTTTTCTGTGATTACTCCCCCGTTGTTGGATTGAATTTTGTATTTATAAGTTGTTCCTTGTTCGATTCCGGGAATAAATCCTTCCCAAATACCAGATGAATCCCATCTTACTTGCAATTGATGTTCTCCCTGAATCCAGTAATTAAAATCTCCAACTACAGAAACCGTTCTTGCTGATGGTGCCCATACGGCAAAATATACTCCTTTTACACCATCAACTTCTATGGGATGTGCACCTAGTTTTTCGTATAGTCTAAAATGTTTTCCTGCTTTGAATAAATCGATGTCAAAATCCGTAAAAAGCGAATAGGTTTGTACTTTGTTCATTTTTTGTTTTTTATTTTCTTCTAAAATGTAATTAGTTAGCTTTGTTAAACCCCATTATACTGGCAATTCCAGTCAAGGGAATTACGGACCACCTTGGTCTGGAATTCAATTCATAACCCAATTCGTAAATAGCTTTTTCTAAAAGGCAATATTTTAATAAAAAGTCAATTTCTTTTTGATAACCAATATTCAGATTGCCAGATTGTGCCACTTCGGTATAGGTGTTCAAAAAGACACCCACGAAATATTTATATAAAATTTCTCCAGCGTGAAAAAGTTCATTTTGTGAATACGGATATTTATCGTTGCTGTTGAAGATTGTTGCGTAAATCGCATAATGAAAAGAACGAAACATTCCGGCTACATCTTTTAGCGGAGGCTGTTTTACTTTTCTGTCCCTAATGGTACTTTCTGGTTCTCCTTCGAAATCAAGAATCCAAAAATCGTCTCCATTGACTAAAACCTGTCCCAAATGATAATCTCCATGAATACGAATTCGCTCCGATTTCATCTGTGTCCAATCAAATTGAATAAACGCTTTTCGAATTTCTTTTTTATGATCCAAAAACTGATTGGCGAGCTCCAGTTCTAATCCATCCAGCTTGTGTAAATTATTTTCCAGAATATTGAGACGGTTCTGAAACTGATACGTTAATCTGTTTTTTAGCCAAACTGAATAATCACCATTGTAGGTAAGCGGCGTAAAAGCCGTTTCATGGATGTCGCTGCCCAATGCGATGTGCATTTCGGCAGTTCGGGTTGCCAGTTTTTGAATTCTTAAAAAAATGCTTAATCCTGCCCAATCAATAATTTCATGGGGTACATTGTTTAATTGTAATCTGTGGAAAAGTGCTATGTCCGGAAGTTTATTAATAGCGATTTTTTTTGTTTTTAAATTGTCAAAAATTCGATCCACTTCTTCGAGCATATACTTCCATGCATCACCTTGATTTGGAACTAATTCCTGCATTAACCCTAGTGTAATATTCCCATCCGAAGACTCAATGCTCATGCTTCCTGTATAAGCCGGCGAATGTTTAAAATTCATTCGTTCTGTTAAAAAACGGCTTATTTCATAATCGGGATTCATGTTGATGTAAATCCTTCTGAAAATTTTCAGAACCAATTTTTCATTGTAAATAATCGAAGTATTGCTTTGTTCTACGCCCATAAAACGGGAAGAAATATACTCTTTGTCATGCAATACTTTTCCTTTATGGAATTTCACATTTGATTCTTCATGTTTTTTGGAATGAATGATTTTCTCAAAAAGTAATTTCCTAAAATCTTCCTGATGCAATGCATCCACAAGGTATCCCTCTTTTTCGTCCATGATGACCGGAGCAATAACGGTATTGGTATCCAAATCTTCTTCAGACATAAATGCCAATGGCATAAAATAATGCTGATAAAAAGCTTCTTTAAAATTTACTTCTAACAAAACTCCGTAATATGTATTGTCGTTTGAACTTATTTTAAAAGAATGTACAATTTCAATATATTTCAGGGTGCTGGCTTTTCCTCCATACCATCTTTTATTGATAATGTAATTTTCTAAAATATCAGTGGCAAAAATTTTAATAAAATTTTCGTCTTCAAGCGCATTATCCCAACTTGTGTGAAATACAAGAGGGTCTTTATACTCGGCTTCGTTAATTTTTTCAGCCATTATTTATGAATTTTAAATAAGTGAAAAGGCAATTCAGGAGAAAGTTCTACATAATTCCATTCGTTATCCCATGCATAGGTGTTTCCGGTTATCAAATCGGTAATTTGAATGTTTTGAGTACCAATTTTTTCAATTGGAAGTTTCACCATTGCCCTTCCGGTATGATGTGCATCCAAACTAACAACCATTAAAGTCTCATCTTGTTTTTCGTCATCAAATTTATAATAGGCAATTATCTGTTCATTGTTTGTCTCACAAAAAGCAATATTATTAGTTTGCTGTAATGAAGAATGTTCCTTACGGAGTATGTTGATTTTTTTGATAAGAGCAATTAATTTATTTTGAATGTTCCAGTCCCATTTGTAACATTGATACTTTTCAGAGTGCAGATATTCTTCTTTTCCCTGTGCCATTGGAGTACTAATCATGTATTCGAAAACAGGGCCATAAATCCCAACATTGGAACTTAAAGTTGCTGCCAGAAAATATTTTTGCAAATGAATAGACTCGTTTCCATTTTGCAATGCAAAAGGATTTATGTCTGGTGTATTGGGCCAAAAATTAGGTCTGTAAAATTCTTTTTGTTCTGTTTGAGTCAATTCCTCCACATATTCGGTCAATTCTTTCTTGGTATTTCTCCATGTAAAATAAGTGTAAGATTGACTAAAACCTTGTTTTGCCAACTCATTCATTATTTTTGGACGCGTAAATGCTTCTGCCAAAAACAAAACATTTGGATGTTTCTTTTTGACTTCGGCGATAAGCCAACCCCAAAAATAAAATGGTTTGGTATGAGGATTGTCTACTCTGAAAATTTGAATATCACATTCTTCAATCCAAAATAAGGCAACATCCAGTAATTCCTTCCAAAGATTTTTCCAATCTGAGGTCTCAAAATAGATTGGCTGAATGTCTTGGTATTTTTTTGGAGGATTTTCGGCGTATTGAACGGTTCCGTCTGGTCTCCATTTAAACCACTGCGGAAAATCCTTCACATACGGATGATCTGGCGCCGCCTGCAATGCGTAATCCATTGCGACTTCGATTCCCAGATTTTTTGCTTTTTGTACCAATTCTTTAAAATCCTCAATAGTTCCCAATTCGGGATGTGTAGATTTGTGTCCTCCATATTGAGAACCAATTCCCCAAGGCGAACCTACATCACCCCATTCTGCGTTTGTAGCGTTATTTTTCCCTTTTCGGTTTACTTCACCAATCGGATGAATAGGAGGAAAATAAAGTGTATCAAATCCCATATCGGCAACTCTGGAAAGTAATCGTTCACAGTCTTTGAAAGTACCATGTTTTCCATCTTCGGCAGATGCAGAACGTGGAAAAAATTCATACCAGGTACTGAATAAGGCTTTTTTTCTATCAACATATATTTCCAATTCAATTGATTTATTTTCTAAAAAGCGAATTGGGTATTTTTTGAAAATATGAAATAGTCTTTCTGATTTTGTTTCTCTAACGGCATTATCATATTCATGCTCAGTCGTAAAATAATAAATTAACTGATTCAGATATTCATTATCAGCTCCGTCGACCAAATTCAAAATAGCTCGAACATATTCTGCACCTTCCAATAATTCGGATTTAACGTATTGATTGTCATTGATTTTTCGTTCGGTACCATGTTGCCAGTTCAAAGCATAATCGACCCATCCTTCAACAAAATAGGTGTATTTCCCTTGTTTGTCAACTTGGAATTCGGCAAACCATTCATCATTGTGAGTGGGAGTCATTCGAACTTCCCTCCATTCATTTTCGGATTCGTGCTTAAATTTGACACAAGATTCCACAACATCATGTCCATCTGAAAAAACTTCAGCGGTAACAACTACTTTTTGGCCAACAATTCTTTTAATGGCAAAGTTGCCTCCATTAAGCTGGGGCAAAACATTTTCTATAATAATACGGGTTTGATTCTGCATAGCATGAGTTAAATAGAACATGTAATTTAGTAAATATTACTCTTTTAAGGAATTAAATTATTAAAAAATAAGTATCCAAAAAAGATAAAAATTACACCAAATTAAAACCACATTAAATGGGTTTTTATATTTGGTGTATTGTTTTTCAAAAGTTCTTTAAAGTTAATTATTATTCGATTTTATAATTATTTGGAATTATGGCTTCTTTTCGAATAACAATAATTCCATCTTTTACACAGTATAATTCATTGTTTGAATCGGGTAAATGTTTTCCGCCTTTAATATATACATCGTCACCAATTCTGCAATTTTTATCCACAATAGCATAATCAATATAACATCTTTCTCCAATTCCAATTACCGGTTTTCCTTTTTCGATATCGTCTTTGATGTCATCGATATTCTGATAAAAATCATTACCCATCACATAAGTGTTTTTAACCACCGTTTCTTCACCTATTCGGGATCTGTTTCCAATTATCGATTTGGTAATTTCTTTGGCTCGAATAATACAGCCTTCGGAGATTACGGACTTTTCAACCATCGTTTTATGAAATTTTGATGGAGACAGCAAACGTGGTCTTGTGAAGATTTTATTTTTGTTATCAAATAAATTGAATTTTGGCAGATCATCTGTTAATCCAATATTCGCTTCAAAAAAGGAGTCAATATTTCCAATATCAGTCCAGTATCCTTCGTATTGATAGCTTAGTAATTTTTTGTTCCCAACAGCTTGCGGAATAATTTCTTTTCCAAAATCTTTTGTGTTTGGATCAGACATTAAATCAATCAATAATTTTCTGTTGAAAATATAGATTCCCATAGAAGCCAAATAGTTTTTTCCAAGGATTTTCATTTCTTCGCTTACCTCTGATGTCCATTCGGGCAATAATTCTTTGGCAGGTTTTTCTATAAAAGAAACAATCTCATTCTCTGAATTGGTTTTTAATATACCGAATTCAGGAGCATCTTTGTCATTTACAGGCAAAGTTGCAATAGAAATATCAGCATCGGCCTCGATATGAGCTTCAATCATTTCATTAAAATCCATTTGATACAATTGATCACCAGATAGAATTAAGGCATAATCAAATTCATGGTTTAAAAAATGAGACATACATTGTCTAACTGCATCTGCAGTACCCTGAAACCAGGTTGGGTTGTCTGGTGTTTGCTCTGCTGCCAGGATATCAACAAAAGACTGGCTGAAAATGCTGAAATTATAGGTGTTTTTAATGTGCGCATTCAAAGATGCAGAATTGAATTGCGTTAGCACAAACATTCTTCGTACATCAGAATTTATACAATTAGAAATCGGAATATCAACCAACCTGTATTTTCCTGCGATAGGGACAGCAGGTTTTGATCTTTTGGCTGTTAATGGATATAATCTTGAACCCTGGCCGCCTCCCAAAATAATTGCGATAACATTTTTCTTTTTAGCTTTCATATTTCTTTGCAATAATTAAATTATATAATTCTAAATATTCTTGGCTAACATTTTCCCAAGAATGATCTGTATTCATTCCTTTTATTCTTAATGCATTGGTGCGGTCTTTATCTTTATATAAATTGACCGCTCTATCTATGGCGTCACAAACATCTTCTGCCGAAGGCTGTTCATGGCAAATTCCATTTCCATTGTCTTCAAAATCACTAATTGTATCTCTCAAGCCACCAGTTCTTCGTACAATTGGTATTGTTCCATATCGCAAAGCATACATCTGATTCAATCCGCAAGGCTCAACGCGTGACGGAATCATAATAAAATCTGAACCTGCATAGGTTTTATGCGCCAGTTCTTCATTGTAACCTATATATACGGAATAATTTCCTTTATAAACGGGAAGCAACTGTGTCAGTTGATTTTCTATTTCCGTATCTCCATATCCCAGAATCAGTATATTAATTTCTTCTTTTAAAGTTGCCATAGCTGATTGAACTACTTTTGACAGTAAATCAGCACCTTTTTCATTATATAATCTTCCAATAAAGCTAAAAAGTGGTTTTGCTGGATTCATTCCAAAATGCAAACACAATTCTTCTTTATTTCGTTGTTTTCCTTCGTAAAAATCAGAATTCGAATAATTTGTATTAATCATAAAATCCTTTTCGGGATTCCAAATAGTAAGGTCAATTCCGTTGAGAATACCTTTTGATTTGTCTCGAACCCGCTGATACAATGTTTCCAATCCACTACCCGTATAATTTATTTCGTTGAGATAACTTGGAGAAACAGTTGTAATTGCATCGGCGCATTTTATTCCTGAGGCCAAAGAATTAATATAATTTTCCCATTCCAACTCTTTTATATGAACCAAATCAAATTCGGGCAAATAATATAATTTATTAAATGTAAATATCCCTTGGTACAAACTGTTATGAATCGTAATCAGGGTTGTTATGTCTTTTATTTTCTCATATTTTGGACAAAATTTTTTCATAAAAGGAATCAATCCTGTATGATGATCATGGCAATGAATGATATCAGGCATTGAATTTCTTCCAATTATCCAGTCTAATGTTGCAATCTGAAAAGATACAAACCGTTCTATATCGTCTTTATAATTATAAACGTTAGGGCGGTCAAAAAGTTCTGGTATTTCTATCAGATACAATTCAAAACCCAATTTATTGGATGTTTCCTTTTGTACAGTAAAAGGGAAATTAAAAGTGCCAAGTTTTAATTTTCCCCAATGAACGCACTCAAAATTATTTTCTTTTCTAAACGTTGTTTCATAAGACGGAATAACTACACGAACCTGATTTTTGAAGCTACTTTGATATTTTGGCAACGCTCCAATTACATCGGCCAAGCCACCCACTTTTGCTACTGGGTAACATTCTGCTCCAATGTGAAATATCTCCATGAATTTTACTTTATTTTTAATGACAGGGCTTTAATAATCTCCATCATTTGAATACAAAAATTAAAAAATAACTTTTTTTGTGGGGTTTATTCAAGTTATTTTACCATTAAATTTATTAGTACTTTTATGTTTTTTTAAATATAATTAAAAAAAACTAAATACTCAATCAATTGTTCAATTTTATTGATATGACAAAAAATACTTCGAATCATATAAAGCCTTTGAAAATTCCTAAGATTTTAGTACTCTCTAGTAAGGTTATTGCGTTTTTGTCAGACAAATGGGTAACTGTTTACGCTTCAAAATTATTTACAACTCCCATAAAACATAAAGTTCCGAAACGAGAAATTGATATGGATCAAAAGAGTATCCAACAAATGATTGTAATTCCCGAGATAAATAGAAAGGTAAATATCTATCAATACGGGAAAAGCGAGAAAAAAGTGTTGCTGGTTCATGGATGGTCAGGAAGAGGAACACAATTGTGCAAAATTGCAGATGAAATGCTGAAACTAGGATATGCAACTGTTAGTTTTGATGCTCCAGCACATGGTAAATCGCCAGGAAACTCAACTATTATGGTGGATTTTATTGCTTCAATTTTGGAAATAGACAGACTATTTGGGCCTTTTGAAATTGCTATTGGACATTCTCTGGGAGGCATGTCTGTGCTAAATGCCATTAAAAAAGATTTCCGTGTAGATAAGGCAATCATTATAGGAAGCGGCGATATTGTTCAGGATATTACAGATGATTTTATTTCGAAGTTAGGATTGAAACCCAAAATCAGTAAACTACTGTGTCAGTATTTTGAAAAAAAATATGGTGAAAGAATGGAAAATTTTGATGCGTATAAAGCTGCAGAAAAAACATTAATTCCAACTTTGGTAATTCATGACGAAAATGATCCCGAAGTTCCTGTTAAAGCAGGAATACATATTTATGATCATCTTAAAAACGGAGAATTGATGTTGACCAAAAGATTAGGTCATAGAAAGATTCTTGCTGATTTTCTGGTGATTGAAAAAATAACTAATTTTATTAAAAAATAATAATCATGAACTATCCTTTTTTAAAATCAGAAAAAGAATGGGAAGAAGAATTAGGAGCCGAGCGTTACAGAATTCTTCGGCAAAAAGGAACCGAATACCCACATACCGGTAAATATAATTTGCATTTTGAAAATGGAGTATATTGCTGTGGCGGCTGCGGCACTTCCCTATTTGAAAGTGATTCTAAGTTTGATGCCCATTGTGGATGGCCGTCTTTTGATAAATCGATCCCAGGAAAAGTAGAATATATTGTCGATAATTCACATGGAATGCAACGAACTGAAATTGTTTGTGCTAATTGTGGAGGTCATTTAGGACACGTTTTTGAAGATGGTCCTACAAAAACCGGACAGCGTTATTGCGTAAATTCGTTGTCAGTAGATTTTAAAGAAAAATAATTGAATTTCGTTAAACAAAAAAGCTTTACATATTAAATTGTAAAGCTTTTTTGTTTAGGAAAAAGTTTTAAAAAGCCACATTCCACCTTGGTAATCTGCCATTTTCATTTAGAAAATTCTGCAAAATTTGCCCTTCAACACTTGTTGGAATTGCTTTTATTGTATCATTGAAAGTTTCAAACCAAAACACTTCCAAAGCATCAATATTTCCCTTTTTCATTTGTGTTGGCCATGAATATTTTCGGCCTGTTTTTGCAAATTGATGACCATTTACAATTTTGTCATATAGGCCTCCATTTTTACTTTTTAGAGTTCCGTCATTTTGAACCGTTCCTGTAGAACCAACCATTATTAATTCTTTAGTATCATTTGCAACAGCGTAAACAACAAAAACTCCACTTCCTGTTTGTGAGGCGTCACAAACTGCTTCTAAATTATCTTCTTGTGAAAACGTAAAATTTCCTTTTACTGTAAACTGTTCTAATTCTTTGTACATATCCTATTTATTAATCAAAATGCCCCACAAAATCGTGAGGCATTTTGGAATTTATTATTTATGATATTGGAAATTATCCCAATATTTCTTTAACTTTTTTACCAATTTCTGCAGGAGAATCAACAACGTGAATTCCGTTATCTCTCATAATTTGTTTTTTGGCAGCAGCAGTATCGTCAGAACCTCCAACAATTGCACCAGCGTGACCCATTGTTCTACCGGCAGGAGCAGTTTCTCCAGCAATGAAACCTACAACTGGCTTACGGTTACCATCAGCTTTAACCCATCTTGCAGCATCAGCCTCTAATTGACCACCGATTTCACCAATCATGATGATACATTCAGTTTCTGGATCGTTCATCAATAATTCTACAGCTTCTTTGGTAGTTGTTCCAATAATTGGATCTCCTCCGATACCAATGGCAGTAGTAATTCCTAATCCTTGTTTAACAACTTGGTCTGCAGCTTCATAAGTTAAAGTCCCTGATTTTGAAACAATTCCTACAGTTCCTTTTTTGAAAACGAAACCTGGCATAATTCCAACTTTGGCTTCACCTGGAGTAATAACTCCTGGACAGTTTGGACCTATTAAGCGTGCATTTCTTGTTTTAACATAATTGTTTGCTTTAATCATATCGGCAACAGGAATACCTTCTGTAATAGCAATGATAACTTTTATTCCAGCATCTGCAGCTTCCATAATTGCATCAGCAGCAAAAGCAGGTGGTACAAAAATAATACTTGTATCGGCTCCCGCTTGCTCTACTGCATCTTTAACAGTATTAAAAACCGGAAGATCCAAATGTGTAGTCCCTCCTTTTCCTGGAGTAACACCACCTACAACATTTGTACCGTATTCAATCATTTGTGAAGCATGGAAAGTTCCTTCGCTACCTGTAAATCCCTGAACAATTATTTTTGAATCTTTATTAACTAAAACACTCATGATATATTTTTTATGTAGTTTTTAAAATTGTGAAGCAAAAGTAAGGCATTTGTTGTTATTTTTAATTCTTTTTTAGAATAAAAAAATTACATCACTTGACTCATTTGATATCCTCGGTATAATTTATTGTCTTTTAATTCCCAAATAATCATAATATGAGCCAAAAACATTTCTTCTCTCGGATTTTCAATCGTTTTTACATAATGTGAAAAACGAACAGATACCGTATTATTTTCTTCAACAATATGGCTGATTCTGGCTTTGCTACGAACATACGCTCTACTGATATCAGCAGTCAAATTGATTAATGATTTATAGTCCATTTGTATATAACCCTCACTGCTATTCCAATCCAGAATGCATTCAGGGTGCAAATACTCTTTCATTATCGTTGGATTAATGAAGGCATCTGATTTATAAAAACTTTTTACAATTTCTTTAGCAGACATATTATTCTAATTTTTTTAAAATTTCGGGGATCTTTTTAATATTAGCTAACTGCTTCAATTTTTCTCTTGATTCTTCAATTGGAGTTCCAAAATAACTTTTGCCACCTTCCACTGATTTTGTAACACCGGTTTGTCCAAGAATTACCGCATTTGCACCTATCGTAATACCACTTGTAGTTCCTACTTGTCCCCAAATTGTAACTTCGTCTTCGATAATTACACATCCTGCAATACCTGTTTGCGAAGCGATTAGACATTTTTTACCAATTACAGTATCATGTCCCACGTGTACCTGATTGTCTATTTTGGTTCCTTCTCCAATAGTTGTATCTCCAGTTACCCCCTTGTCAATTGTGCAAAGAGCACCAATTCCGACATTATCTTTTATAACAACTCTACCTCCTGAAATTAATTGATCAAAACCATCTGGTCTTTTTTTATAATAAAAAGCATCGGCTCCAAGAATTGTTCCAGAGTGAATAATAACATTATCGCCAATTACTGTGTGGTCATAAATAGTAACATTGGCATGTATTAAGCAATTTTCACCAATAACGACATTGTTACCAATGAAAGTATTGGGCTGAATTGTTGTTCCATTTCCAATTTTTGCGGAAGCGGAAATAGCTACATTTGACTGTACAAAAGGTTTGAAATGTTTTGTCAATACATTAAAATCTCTAAAAGGGTCATCTGAAATCAACAACGCTTTTCCTTCCGGACAATCTACTTTTTTATTGATTAAAACAATTGTTGCTGCAGATTGCAGAGCCTTATCGTAATATTTTGGATGATCAACAAAGACAATATCTCCAGATTCGACAACGTGAATTTCATTCATGCCGGAAACCGGAAATAAAGCATCACCAACAAATTCGCACTGAAGCAAATCTGCTATTTCTTGTAGAGAATAGTCTTTTGGAAATTTCATATTTTTAATTAGAGAATTAGATAATTATTCAATTTGATAATTGTGTAATTTGATAATTTTATAATTTGACAATGTGACAAATAAATACAATTTAGATTTAATAATATTTTTCTAATTCGCTTATTATCACACTGAATAATTATCCAATTATCAAATTGACTAATTATCTAATTAATAAACTACTCTTTTACACGCTCCATATAGGAACCTGAAGCAGTATCGATTTTGATTTTGTCTCCTTCATTAATAAATAAAGGAACGTTTACTGTAGCTCCAGTTTCAACAGTAGCTGATTTTGTAGCGTTTGTAGCGGTATTTCCTTTTACACCTGGTTCAGCATAAGTAACTTCGAGTATTATAGATGCTGGCATATCTACAGATAAAGGTAAATCTGTTTCTGTATTAATCTGAACCATTACGTTTGTTCCTTCTTTTAATAAATCTGGAGCGTCAAGGATATTTTTGTCTAAAGTAATTTGCTCAAAAGATTCCGCATTCATAAAATGAAATTGGTCTCCCTCTGCGTATAAAAATTGAAAAGTATGTGTTTCAACACGAACATCTTCGATTTTGTGTCCTGCAGAAAATGTATTATCTAATACTTTTCCTGTTGTTAAGCTTTTTAATTTTGTTCTAACGAAAGCTGGTCCTTTTCCAGGTTTTACGTGAAGAAATTCGATAATTTTATAAATATCGTGGTTGTATTTAATACATAATCCGTTTCTAATATCTGATGTAGATGCCATTGTATTTGTTTTTATTTCCCCACCCCGACCCTCCCCGAAAGAGAGGGAGACGAAGCGGATAATTGTTATTTATTAATTGTATTTATTTTATATCTATCTTTTTTGACCCCTCCCCTTCGGGGAGGGCTGGGGAGGGGATTAATAGTTTCCGGTATATCCTTTCATTACCCCTCTAGACGAGTTTCTGATAAAATCAATAATTTCATCTCGTTCAGGAGTAGCCTCCATTTCGGCTTCAATTATTCCAATTGCTTGTGTTGTATTGTAATTTTTTTGGTACAGAATTCTGTAGATATTTTGAATTTCTCTTATTTTTTCAAGAGTAAAACCTCTTCTTCTTAATCCAACAGAATTGATGCCTACGTAAGATAAAGGTTCTTTAGCGGCTTTTGTATAAGGTGGCACATCTTTTCTTAGTAATGACCCACCCGAAATCATTGCGTGATCACCAATACTGATGAATTGATGTACAGCAGATAATCCTCCAATTACGGCATAATTTCCAACAGTTACGTGTCCTCCCAAAAGTACACCATTAACGATAATGGCATTGTCACCAACATGACAATCGTGTGCAATGTGAGCGGCAGCCATAATTAGACAATTATTGCCAATTACTGTCTGTCCTGAAGCGATAGTTCCTCTGTTTATGGTTACACATTCTCTAATTGTGCAATTATCTCCAATGATTGCCAAAGAATCTTCTCCGCCAAACTTTAAATCCTGAGGTACAGCTGCGATTACAGCTCCTGGAAAAATATTGCAATTTTTACCAATTCTTGCTCCCTCCATTATTGTTACATTAGAACCTATCCAAGTTCCATCGCCAATAACCACATTGTTATGAATAGTTGTAAAAGGTTCTATTACAACGTTTTTGGCAATTTTTGCACCTGGGTGAACGTATGCTAACGGTTGATTCATTTTTTTTTGTTTAATTGTTTAACAATTCAATTGATTCATCGCTTAAACGATTAATCAACAAAAAAATTATTGTTTTCTTGCTATTTGAGCCATTAATTCTGCTTGCGCAACCAATCTTCCGTTGGCATAAGCATTGGCTTGCATATGACATATACCTCTTCGGATAGGTGTAATCAAATCACATTTGAAGATTAACGTATCTCCAGGAAGCACTTTCTGCTTGAATTTTACATTATCAATTTTCATGAAAAATGTCAAATAATTTTCTGGATCTGGAACGGTGCTCAATACCAATATACCTCCTGTTTGTGCCATTGCTTCAACAATTAAAACTCCTGGCATTACTGGTGCATTTGGGAAATGTCCAACAAAGAAGTTTTCATTCATTGTCACATTTTTCATACCAACAACATGACTGTCAGACATTTCTATAATTCTGTCAATCAACAAGAATGGAGGTCTGTGAGGCAACATTGACATAATTTTATTTATGTCCATCAAAGGCTCTTGGTTCAAATCATAAGTAGGAACATAGTTTCTTTGTTCGTTTTTGATGATTTTGGCCATTTTTTTTGCAAACTGAGTGTTTACATAATGTCCTGGTTTATTAGCAATAATCTTTCCTTGAATTTTTGAACCAATTAGAGCTAAATCTCCAATAACATCAAGTAATTTATGTCTTGCAGCTTCGTTTGGATAATGCAAAGTCAGATTATCCAGAATTCCATTTGGTTTTACTGTAATTTCATCTTTTCCAAAAGCTATTTTCAAGCTTTCCATTGTGCTGTCCGAAATATCTTTGTCAACATAAACAATAGCATTGTTTAAATCGCCACCTTTTATCAAACCATTTTCCAATAATTCTTCCAACTCGTGTAAAAAGCTAAAAGTTCTAGCATTGGCAATTTCGGTTTTGAAATCTCCGATAGATTTTAGAGTGGCATTTTGAGTGCCTAATATTTTTGTTCCAAAATCAACCATTGTAGTAACACTATAATGATCACTTGGCATAACCATGATTTCACTTCCAGAAGCTTCATCTGTAAAGGAAATAACTTCTTTTACAACATATACTTCTCTGTTTAATTCCTGCTCGATTATACCTGCTTCTTCAATGGCTTCCATGAAAAACTTAGAAGAACCATCCATAATAGGAAGTTCGGATGCATTTAACTCTATAATAATGTTATCCAGATCACACCCCATTAAAGCAGCCAAAACATGTTCAGGAGTCTGAATTTTAACTCCTAATTTTTCCAAATTAGTTCCGCGCTGTGTATTAACTACATAATTTGCGTCAGCTTCAATAACGGGTTGACCTTCAAGATCTGCACGAACAAACGTAAAACCGTTATTTACCGGAGCAGGTTTAAAAGTCATTTTGACTTCGTTTCCAGTATGTAATCCAACTCCAGTTAGCGAAATTTCTGTTTTGATGGTCTTCTGTTTAACCATTGTTTCCATTTTTTTGGTTTAATATTTCTTTTTTTAACTCTTCTATTTCTTTTACCAGTTTTGGTAAATTCTTAAAGTGCACGTATGATTTGCTGTAATCAGAATATCCAAAAGTTGGACTACCCTGCAATACTTCATTGTCTTTAATATTGCTTGCAACACCAGATTGGGCTTGAATACGTACATTATTTCCTATTGTTAAATGGCCAACAATACCAACTTGACCGCCAATCATACAATTTTCTCCAATTTTTGTCGAGCCTGCAATTCCGGTTTGTGCTGCAATAACAGTATTTTTTCCAATTTCAACATTATGAGCAACTTGGATTTGATTATCCAATTTTACTCCAGCTCTGATAACGGTTGAACCTAATGTAGCTCTATCAATAGTCGAATTGGCTCCGATATCAACATTATCTTCTATTACAACATTCCCAATTTGTGGTATTTTATTATAAGTACCATCTTCATTTGGAGCATAACCAAAACCGTCTGCACCAATAATCGCACCAGAATGAATTGTACAATTATTACCAATAATAGTTTCTGAGTAAATTTTTGCACCAGCAAAAATAATTACATTATTTCCAATAGTAACATTATCACCTATGAAACTACCGGGATATATTTTGACATTATCACCAAGAACAACATTATCACCAACATAACCAAAGCTTCCTAAATAGAGATTTGCACCATACTTTGCGCTATCCGAAATGAAAGAAGGAGCTTCAATACCATTCTTATTTAGTTTAACCTGGTTATAAAATTCCAATAATTTTGAAAATGACTTATAAGCATCGGCAACTTTGATAAGAGTTGTGGTTATTGGTGCTTCAGGAACAAAAGTATTGTTAACAATAGTTATCGAGGCTTTTGTAGTGTATATGTAGTTGTTATATTTTGGATTGGATAAAAAAGTAAGTGAGCCTTCTGCCCCCTCCTCAATTTTAGATAAGCGAGAAACCTCGATGTTTGGATCACCAACAATTTCTCCTTCTAATATTCCTGCTATTTGTTCAGCTTTAAATTTCATCTTATTGATTTGTATTTTTAGAAAGTATAAGATGGAACATGCTAATGTAAGTTCTCACAATATTTAATAAAAATAGATTGGCTAGTTTTTTGCGACAAAAATATAAAAAATAGGTTTTAAATGTTAATTTTAAAGCAGTTGTTTTGGAAAACAAATATAATACTTAGTCACCAATTTGGATAATGATTTCAAACTCAGTTGGTCAGAGACATCTACTACATCTTCGATTGTCTTGTCTTTGTTCAAAATCCGTATCGGTTCAGCTGCTTTACTATAGGCCTGGCTTTTTATTTTTCCTTTGAAAATAAAATAACCCGATTCGTATAAAGATATTTTATTTTGAATTGAAAAACGCTCTTTTTGAATCTGTAATTCTTCCAACTGAACCTTTTCATTCGTTAGTTTTATTTTCAAAAGATCTCTATTGATAATCATTTTGCTCAATGAGGCAAGTATGAAATCTTCATGACTTTCCCAAGCTTTTAGCGCACTTATAATGTCAAAATCATCTAGTTTGGTAAATAATTTTAATGTTTTAGTGTCAAAAGTATCCAGTGTAACTTTGTTTTGCATAAAAAAAAGCAAGGGTTCACTACAAGCTAGAATGACACCTTTTTCTGTGAGTTCTTTGGCTCGTTTTAAAACTTTGGTCAAAATTAATTCGGCAGTGAGACTGGTTTTGTGTAAATACACCTGCCAATACATTAAGCGCCTAGACATGAGGAATTTTTCAACAGAATAGATTCCTTTTTCTTCGATTACTAATACATCATCAACAACATTCATCATCTGAATCAATCTTTCCGAATTGATATTTCCTTCTGAAACCCCCGAATAAAAACTATCTCTTTTTAAATAATCCATTCTGTCCATATCGAGTTGGCTGGAAATTAACTGAAGCATGAATTTACGGTGGTACTCTCCTTTGAAAACTTTGATCGCAAGTTCCAATTGGCCATTAAATTCATCGTTAAGCTGATTCATCAGCAATAAAGAGATTTCTTCGTGATGTACATCTTCTACAATGCTACTTTCCATGGCATGCGAAAAAGGGCCATGTCCAACATCGTGCAATAAAATGGCTATGTATAGTGCATTTTCTTCCTCGGGACTGATGGTAACATCTTTAAATCGTAGTACTTCAACAGCTTTTTGCATCAAATGCATACATCCTAATGCATGATGAAAACGAGTGTGATTGGCTCCTGGATAGACCAAATACGACAATCCCATTTGAGTAATACGTCTTAGCCGCTGGAAATAGGGATGCTGTATTAAGTCGTAAATTAATGGATTTGGTATTGTAATAAATCCATATATGGGATCATTAAATATTTTTAGTTTATTAATTTGAGACACAATTAAGTAATTTTTAGGTCAACAAATATACTTAAAATTTGGTGTAGTTTTCTCAAAATATAGTTAAGGCAGCCATCCTTACATTAAGGACAATTGTTAATTCCCATTCTGCATTAAATCTTCAGCCGCATTAATCTGGTCAAGAATATTCGTTTGATTTGGTGAAATATAATTTTTTGTTTCGTGAGTTTCTTCTTTTTTAAATAACAGCATTAATGCATTATGCAGTTTCAATAATACATCCTTGTCTTCTTTGTCAATATCTACAGCTGTGTTGAAATCAAAAATATAATTATTTGAGTTTCGTACTTCTATTTTTATTGTTTTGGGAGTGATTTTAAATTTTACTATATCCATTTTATTTCCTTCAAAAATCTTATTGCAAATTAAGTTTTTTTTAATGTAAAACAATAGCCAAAAAAAAACTTCTCTTGAAATCGAGAAGTTTTTTATAAAATTATTTTAAAGAAATTACAGATATCTTTCTGCAAAAACTTTTTGGTGGTGTTTAAGATGACCTATTATTAAAAATCCTAAAGCTCTTGCAGAAATTTCATGCCCAGAGGCGATTCCAATTCTTCTTAATTGTTCATCCGAAAAACTTTTGAACATCAATAAGTTGGAGTGTCTTACGGCTGAAAACTCAGATAATAAATCCTGAATACTTCTGCTTTTGGCATCGGTGTTGTTTACATAATCATCTTCCTCAAACCCAGGTAATGGTGTTTTGTCATTTCTGGAAATTCGAAGTGCCCGATAAGCAAAGATTCTTTCAGCATCAATGATATGCTGAATAATTTGTTTTATGGTCCATTTTCCTTCGGCATAACTATAATCAAATTTGTCCATCGGAATATTTTGGACAAATCTGATGAAGTCATGTAAACTTATTTCTAATTCTTCAAACAATTCAACATTTTCAAGAGCTTGTATATAAGTAGCGTTGAATTTTGAGTATTCATTTACTGGCAATTGATTTGAATTCATATTTTATTTTTTAGAATTAAAAAACTAAATTTTTCAAATTAAGCAGAGTTTCTACTCGCATTAGTGTTTCCGAAAAGTGAACGAGTTACAATTTTCTCGTATACATTTATCAAATTCGTATCCGGATTCGCTTCTTTATTCAATTCATTGATTCTCAACAAAGCATACTGTTGAATTGTCAATAATGGCAGAACAATTCGCTCTCTCATTAAAATAGATGCAATTCCGTCAGGGTAATTTTCCATCAATTCGGTAAAGCCTGCAATTTTTAACAATAATCGTTTGGTTTCCAAAAATTCATTGTAAATGATTTTCCAGAATTCTCCAAATTCAGGATCCTTACTCATATAGGCGGTCAAAGGGAAGAATGATTTGGCCAATGACATCATACTGTTTTCAAGCAATGTTCTAAAAAACAACGAGTTGTTGTAAAGATTTTGGGCTTTTTCCCATTGGTTTGTGTCTTCAAAATGTTTCAAAGCTGCTCCTACACCAAAAAATCCAGGAACATTTTGTTTCAACTGACTCCAAGATCCTACAAATGGAATCGCTCTTAAATCAGCAAAATCAAGCGTTTCGGACTTGCTTCTTTTAGAAGGTCTACTTCCGATATTGGTTTTTGCATAATATTTCAAAGTACTCATTTGTTCCAAATAAGGAATGAATTTCGGATGGTTTTTGAAATCCAAATATTTATTGTATCCCAAATTGGCCATTTGATCCAAAATTTCTTTTTCTTCAGCAGATAATTCATTTTGTCCTTGATTGAAAACCTGGTTTGCAACACCTGCACTCAATAGATTTTCCAAATTATAGCGACAAGAATCCAAAGTTCCAAAATTAGAACTAATTGTTTGTCCTTGTATCGTAACTTGAATTTCATTGTTTTCAATATTCGGACCTAATGAGGCATAAAATTTATGGGTTTTTCCACCACCACGAGCTGGAGGTCCACCACGTCCGTCAAAAAATATAGCGTGAATTCCATATTTTCTTGACATTTCTGTCAAAGATTCTTTTGCTTTATAAATACTCCAGTTGGCCATCAAATAACCACCATCTTTTGTTCCGTCAGAGAAACCAAGCATGATGGTCTGTTTGTTGTTTCTATTTTTTAAATGTTGTGCATACTCAGGGTTGGTATATAATTTTTCCATCACCAAGTGCGCATTATGTAAATCATCCACAGATTCAAAAAGTGGAATAATATCAACCGTTGGGTTTTCCCAATTACATAATTTGAACAATGCAAAAGTTTCCATTACATTCAGCGCGCTCTCGTTATTACTAATAATATAACGGTTGGCACCAAATTCTCCATTATTTTCTTGAATTGTCTTGATTGCCTGAATAGATTCAATTGTAGATCTTGTCATTTCATTTTCAAAATCGGCTGAATCTAAATTTCCCTTCAAAGTTGAAAGAACATTTATTTTTTCCTCTTCCGTTAAATGGAAATAATTCTCAGGAAAAATGTTTGTTTTGGATTTTGAATAATAATCAACAATATCGTAAAAAACATTTTGGTGAATTTTACTGTTTTGTCTGATATCCAAAGTTGCAAAATGGAAACCAAATAAATTTAATCGAATAATCAAAGCATCAATTTGATCAAGATAAAGCGATTGATGTTGTTCAATTATTATCGTTTTAATCTTATTTAATTGCGTTTTTAGTTCTTCATAAGTAATGAAAATTTCTCCTTTTGAATAAAAAACAGAACGATATAATTTTTGCTCCAATTCCATTACCAAAGCATCAACAACTGGGAAAGTAAGTTTTCGCTTTAGATTTCGTATTTCGATATAATAACATTTCAAAATAGAACTTCTCAAACGATCAGCAACTTTCAGGGTAATTTCTGTTGTAACAAATGGATTTCCATCGCGGTCACCACCAGGCCAAAAACCTAATTTGATTAATGGATTTTTGATAGCATCACCTTCAAAAACATTTTTTTGCAAATAATGAACCATCTCACCCGAAGTGTTGTAAAAAACATTTTCAAGGTACCAAATCAAACTTACGGCTTCGTCATAAGGGTTAGGTTTTTCATTTTGGATAAATGGAGTTTTACCTAATTGAGCAAGTAATTGCTTGATTTCAAGAAGGTCATTATTTCTGATGGCTTCGGTAAGATCATTGATAATTCCTAATACAGGTCCAGGATAAAATTGAGTTGGGTGAGCTGTCAAAACAGTTCTCACATTGAAGTTTTCAAGAAAATCAATAAGTTCTTCTCGATTACCTCTTACATCTGATTTTTCTTTTATATCACGCAGCGAACCTCTTCCCTCCATATTGTTTACAACCGGGAATGCTGCATCTTCGATAGCATCAAACAAAACAATTTGACGTTCAATATATTGTATAAAATGAAACATCAGATTAATTTTATCTTTTTCTGTAGCGCTATGCAGATACTTGTCCGAGAAAAAATCAAAAATTTCCTTCGGGGTCTCCTGTTTTTTGAAACCACTATCGCAAAGCTCTGTGAAAATAGGAAGTAAAACCCCCGTATTATCTACAGAATCAAAAGGTAATGTGATGAAAACACTGTTATAAATATGGTATTTAGACAGAACATTTTGATTAAAACGTTCTATTTTCGGCAACGTGTACATATATTATTACTAATTATTGGGTTAGTTAATTCATCATAAAAAAACCTCAAGATTTCGCTTGAGGTTATATTTATAATAATATAGCATTCAAGATATTCTTACATTTCCTTGAAAATAGTATGCATCAAACGCTTTTTATCGTTTATACTTTCTTCTAATGAAATCATTGTTTCTGTTCTGTAAACTCCTTCGATATCATCTATCATGAAAATAACATCTTTTGCATGTTTAGTATCTTTTGCTCTGATTTTGCAAAAAATATTAAACTTTCCGGTAGTAACAGATGCAACAGTTACAAACGGAATTTCATTGATGCGCTCTAAAACAAATTTTGTTTGTGAAGTATTGTTAAGAAAAACACCAACATAAGCAATAAATGAATAGCCAAGTTTGTCATAATCAAGCACCAAAGAGGAACCCATTATGATACCTGCATCTTCCATCTTTTTTACTCTCACATGAACTGTTCCAGCTGAAATCAATAATTTTTTTGCAATGTCTGTAAACGGTACTCTTGTGTTGTCTATCAACATATCTAATATCTGGTGATCTACTTCATCTAAACGAAACTTACTCATAATTCTCTTATTATATGGTTATTTGATACTGAAAAGTTAAAATTATAAATAAAAATCAAATAAACAGTAAAACATTTATTTTATTATCATTCCGTTAACAAAAAAAGTTTCCCCGTTCAAATTAAAGTCAGCTTTTTGGTTTTGATTTGGGTAATTATTATAATCATCTTTGTATAAAGCTTTTTTAGCATCATAAACTCTATGACCAAAATACCCTTCCAAATCCCCTACTTCAACTATGTAAGCATTAAAAATTATTTTATTATCAATTAACTCTTCTTTATATTGAGCTACAAAATTCGTGATTATTTCAATACCATCATAATTTATTTTGACATTTTTGAACATAAAATCAAAAAAAGCAACATTATTCTGCGGAATATTTAAATATTTATCATTTCTATTGCCGACTATATCGTTTTCGCAAAGGATGGTAAAACTTGACACCAAGGCAAAGAATATAAATTTTCGCGTTATTTCTCTGTCGTAGTCGTCTGGAAAATGTCCGGCTTCAAACAAAATAGTAGGAACTCCTAAGTATTGAAATGTATCTCCTATACAATTAATATTAAATGAATCGTCAAATCGCCCTATTTGTCCCGGAATGTATTCCTGTAAAACGTCATTTATTCCAGCAATCAGATTAATTGCTTTCAGACGGGATTCATTTACTTCCCTTTCTTCGTTATACGAAGGTGCCAAAAAAGAAACAGTTGCAGGTTTTCCCGTATCAGCAACTCCAAAAATAGTACGTTGATCGTGAAGATTAAAACAGAAATCTGGTTTGAATTCTTCAAAAACCGCTCTTAACACCTTGCTTTCAGGCTGAGTTAAGTTTTGAGAATCCCTATTCAAATCTATATCATTGGCATTGGCTCTGGTGTATAATTTGGCTCCATCAGGATTTAACATCGGAATACAATAAAATGTAAATGTATCCAAAAGTTGCTTGGCCAAATCAGATCCACTATTTAATAAGTTTATAAAGTCAAACAAAGCTTTGGTAGTGGTGCTTTCGTTTCCGTGCATTTGTGACCAAAGATAAATTTTAAAATTGCCATTCCCTTTTTGATAACTATAAATGGGTTTTCCCAAAACGGATTCTCCAATTATCTTTACATCATTCTTTATTGATTCTTTTTTTAATAAAGGTTCAATATCCTCTAGAGTAATATAACGACCTTTAATTGTTTCTTCTTTATTTTGGCTAAATAGTTCTTCTAAATTCATCTTATAATATTTGAATGACAAAAGTAAACATCTTTATTTTTACATTAGTAAATGGAATATCAATTTAAAAAATTAATTTTGTAAGCAGTTTTTTTTAACAAAAACTCAATTGTTTGCCATTATAATTTAACAGGATTTGTAACGCGCGAGAATTGAATATTCCTCACAAGGATTCGGAAAAAAAAATCTACGCGATTCTCAGCGAGTTAAGTTCAAGGAAATTTATAGTCGTTTTCTGGAATTTTTCCTTTTGCATTTACAAAATGTTTATTTAAAGAAAGCAAATCGGAATCTAAATTGCCTGTAGTGTAAAAAGGCTTTCCAAATTCAACTATTTTTTTTTCAAAATTTAAGGAAACAGGAATAACTGGAACATTTGCGTGAAGAGCTATATAATAAAAACCTGTTTTTAATTGTTCGACTTTTTTTCGGGTTCCTTCCGGTGAGATTCCCAATCTAAAAATTTCTTTGGAATTAAATATATTTACAATGGATTCTACTTTGTTTAAACCTCCTGCACGATCCAAAGGTGTCCCTCCAAAATATTTAAAAAAATAACCAAAAGGAAAACGAAATAATTCTTTCTTCCCAACCCAATTGATGTCGACCCCCAGCGCTCCTCTGCAAATAATAGCTATGTAAAAATCATGCCAGCTAGTGTGAGGCATTACGATTAGGATACATTTTTTTATTTCTTCGTCGAAGTTTCCCTCTATTTTCCAGCCCATTAGATTTTCAAAAATCCATTTATAGATTTGTTTCTTCATTTATGATTATTTTTTACAAATAAAATAATAATTATCTTATTTTTGATAAAAACCGAAATTAATGCTGTACAAATTATTGAGTTATATACTTCCTGTAAAAATTTTTCAAGCCAAGTCTAAATTGAGCAAGACTATCGAAATTACTTGGGTCAATGGCGAGTTAGTTATGGATTCCGAAAACACCAATTATTCGTATGGGAGTTTGCAACGTATATTAAGAAAAGGATTAAATCATTTAGGATTTGAAAAAATTTCAAAAATGAATAATGCTTTAATATTAGGAGTTGCTGGCGGAAGCGTGATTAAAACTTTGGTTGACGAAATTAATTTTAAAGGCCAAATTACAGGTGTCGATATTGACCCAAATATTATAAAAATTGCAAATGACTATTTTAAACTCGATGAAATTAAAAATCTGAATATTGTAATTGATGATGCATTTGAATTTGTACTAAAAACGAAAGAACGTTACGATTTGATTGTTATCGATATATTTCAGGACACAACTATGCCAAATTTTTTGTTTGAAAAATTTTTCATCAATAGAATTTGTTTTTTGCTTCAAAGCAAAGGTGTTGTTCTTTTTAATACAATGTGTTTAAGTTCTAAAGACAATTTAAGAAACCAAAATTTAATTGAGGAAATCAATGATGATAGCTACAAAATACAATCCATTCCTAGGGTTGAAGTTCACAATGAATTGATTATCATCGAAAAATTAGATTGATTTTTTTTTCAAATTTGATTTATTTGACCAAATAAAGTCTAAAAAAATGCTTCTTAATTCAAATTTAAAGAAGCATTTTTCTCGCTTTTTCTAAATCCTCCACAGTATCAATTCCGATTCCTATATGTGTTGTTTCCACCATTTTAATACTTTTCCCGAATTCCAAGTAACGTAATTGTTCTAGTTTTTCAGAAGCTTCCAATGATTTCATCGGTAGATTGTAGAAATCCATCAAAGCTTGTTTTCTGAAAGCATAAATTCCAATGTGTTTCATATAACAAACGCCTACATTCATTTCTCTAGGATAAGGAATCACCGAGCGCGAAAAGTATAAAGCAAAACCATTTTGATTCACCACTACTTTCACGTTATTCGGATTATTGATCTCAGTTTCTTCTTTTATTTCACACATTAAGGAAGCCAAATCTACTTTCTTTTCAGTGTCATTTTTGTACACTTCGATTAGTTTTTCCATGGCAGTTGTATCAATAAAAGGTTCGTCACCTTGAACATTCACAACAATATCCACATCCATATTTTCAACAGCTTCGGCAATTCGGTCACTTCCTGATTCATGTTCTTTGATGCTCATAATGGCTTTGCCTCCATTCGAAGCGATTTCATTAAAAATCAAATCCGAATCGGTGACCACAAAAACATCATCAAAAAGATTCGACTTTTTGGCGGCTTCATACGTTCTCAAAATCACTGTTTTCCCTCCCAAATCTTCCATCAGTTTGGCGTGAAATCTTGTTGAGGCGTAACGCGCGGGAATGACTGCTATTATTTTCATTTTTGATTAAATCTTCTGGTTTTTTTTTTTCAAATATATGGTTTATAATCTAAATCTAATTTGAAATCTTCACCGAAGTCATACTCAATGATCCTCCAATTAATTTGTCATTAAACAAACTCAATTCTTCTGATTTTCCTTTTAGCCCCAAAGTGTAAATCAAAGGCAAATAATGATCTGGAGTTGGTATCGAAAGTTGAAAAGCTTTACTCTGTTTTTCAAAATCAATAAGCGGTTGAAAGTCGCTATCAATCAAATAATTATTGATTTTTTCTCTGGCTTCAAAAGCCCAATCATAGCCATAATTATCCGTATTGATGTTTCTGAAATCGACCAATCTTAAATTATGAATAATGTTTCCGCTGCCTACTATCAGGATTCCTTTGGTGCGTAATTCGCTTAATTTTTGTGCCAATTCAAAATGATATTGCCCTGATTTTGTATAATCGATACTCATCTGAATTACAGGAATATCGGCATCGGGATATAAATGTTTAATTACACTCCAGGCGCCGTGATCCAATCCCCAATAATGGTCCAATTCTACATCAGTCGGAAGCAATAATTCTTTTGTGGCGATAGCTAATTCAGGGCTACCTTTTGCAGGATATTGTACTTCGAATAATTCCTGCGGAAAACCTCCAAAATCATGAATTGTTCTTGGCATTTTCATTGCAGTTACTTTTGTTCCATTGGTAAACCAATGCGCCGAAATACACAAAATAGCATCGGGTTTGGGTAATGTTTTGGCTAAATTTCTAAAACCCGTCACAAATTGGTTTTCTTCAATAGCATTCATCGGACTTCCATGTCCCAAAAATAAAACGGGCATTTTTTCGGTATTTGAAAATGAACCGGAAATTTTATGTAAATCGTTTAGAGTGTTCATAATTATTTTTTTTTACCGCAAATTCGCAAATTTTTTAATTTAACATTAAATGATATAATTTGCGAATTTGCGGTCAATTTTAAAATCATTCCACAAAATTTTCATCCTTAAATCCTATCAAATATAGCTTGTTTTTTGCTCTGGTCATAGCGGTGTATAACCATCGAATATAATCTCTGTCGATACCATTTAGCAAATAGGGTTGCTCGATAAAAACCGTATTCCACTGCCCTCCTTGTGATTTATGACAGGTAATTGCATACGAGAATTTGACTTGCAGCGCATTGAAATATTCGTTTTCTTTTACTTTCTGAAACTTTTTGTATTTGGTCGTTTCACTTTCATAATCTTTCATCACTTCCTGATACAAACGATTTGATTCTTCAAAAGTTAACGAAGGGGATTCACTTTTTATGGTGTCCATCAAAAGTACAGTTTCGAAGGGTTTTTGGTCGGGATAATCAATCATTCGGATTTTTACTTTTGCGAATTTAAAACCATACAATTCCTTTATTCCAAACATTTCCAAAACTTCAATAATATCACCATTGGCAATAAATCCGGCTTCATCCGAATCTTTTAGCCAAAAATAATTATTCTTGACCACCATCAAGAAATCACCTGTCGATAGTTCGCTTTCTTTATCGAGGATTTTCGAACGAATTTGCTCATTATATTGGTTTGCCCTTTTATTGGAACGAACAATAAAAGCGGTGTCTTCGATGCTGTAATTGCTGTAAGCCGAGTGAATTGCATCCTGAATATCATATCCGTCAATCAAACGAACAATATCTTTGAATTTTCGAACATTAAATTTGAATTCGGTTATAAAAGTGTCTTTCAATAGTTCACGTAATTCGGTTGCATTATGCAAAATTCCAGAGTTTTCTTCCTGACGCATTACTTCGTCAAGTTCGATATGCTCAACTTCTTTATTATAATGAATTCCTAAAGTATGAATGTCGAGCGCCGGACTTATGTCAAGGTTTACAGGTGGTAATTGAGCCGTGTCCCCTAGCAGGATCATTTTGCAATTGGTTCCCGAATACACATACGAAATCAAATCATCGAGCAAAGATCCGTTTTCATACATTTTGGAATCCGAATTCATGTCTGAAATCATGGAAGCTTCATCGACTATGAAAATCGTATTTTTGTGTTTGTTCTGTTGCATTGTAAATGAAACACCACCACCTGAATTCTTTTTTGGAAAATAGATTTTTTTATGAATTGTAAAAGCTGGTTTATTCGAATAATTGGCAATTACTTTGGCCGCACGACCCGTTGGTGCGAGCAAAACATACTTTTTATTAATTTCTAATAAACTATTTACGATAGTCGAAATCACCGTTGTTTTCCCCGTTCCCGCATATCCTTTCAGTACAAAAATGGTCTCGTTATGAGTATCGGTCAGAAATATAGCTATTTTTTGAAAAAAAATATCCTGATTGTATGTCGGCTGGAAAGGAAATTTTTTCTGTAAATAACTGTAAAATGCTGAGGAATTCATTGGGTCGATTTTGTTTGCAAAGTAAGGTTATTTCAATATCAATATCAAAAATCAATTGCAAATATCAATGGAAATGACAATGGCAAAAATCAATTTTAATGACAATAAAAAATTAAAAACTAAATTCATAAAATGATATTTCTATTTAATCTTGATTTTTAGCAATCCTGTTGATGTTGATATTTGCAATTGATATTGATTTTTGCCATTGCCATTGCCTTTGTCATTGCCATTGTTATTATCATTGATATTGAAATTGATTTTTGCCATTTAAATTTGTAAGTTTGCAATATTGCAAAAAGACTATGAACATCAATATAACCGATAAAAAATACAAAAAACTCTCCATTCAGGTTTCACTGACCGGATTGTCTTTTTGTTGTTTTGACACGCTTCACAACAAAATCACATCCATTAACGAAATTCATTTTAACACTTTTCATAAATCTACCAAGATTGAGGAATTGTTTTCGGATGCGTTTCGCAATTATCCAGAACTGAGTGAAAGTTATGATGAAATTCAGGTTATTCACAATAACAATCTTTCAACGTTTGTACCCACTGCCCTATTTGACGAAAATTTTATGGGGAGTTATTTGCAATACAACACTAAAGTTTTTGAAACCGACTTTTTTGCATTTGATGAAATCATCAATTATCATATGAATGCAGTTTACATTCCGTATGTAAACATCAATAATTTTTTTATCGACCAATTTGGATCTTTTGATTACAGACACGCCAATAGTATATTGGTTACAAAGCTTTTGGATGCATCCAAAAACAATGACAATAAAAAAATGATTGTTCATTTTAATCCCGGACATTTTGAAGTTATTGTGATTCAAAATCAAAAATTGCTTTTATTCAATTCCTTCGAATATAGAACTCCTGAGGATTTTATTTACTACCTGCTTTTTACAGCCGAACAATTGAATATGAATCCAGAAAGTTTCCAATTGGAATTATTGGGAGCTATAACTGAAGAGGATGATTTTTATAAAATCGCTTTCAAATACATTCGAAATATTTCTTTCTTTGATGTATCTGATTTACAAAAAAACAATGCCTTTTCCAGAGCACAAAACCAACAACATTTTATACTATTCAACTCATGAGAATCATATCCGGAAAATACAAAGGAAGACGCATTTCTCCGCCAAAAGGACTCCCCGTTCGACCTACTACCGATATGTCCAAAGAGGCATTATTCAATGTTTTGAATAATACTTTTGATTTTGATGGTTTAAAAGTTTTGGATTTATTTGCGGGAACTGGCAATATAAGCTACGAGTTTGCTTCACGCGGAAGTAAGCCTATTACCTCTGTTGATGCTGATTTTGGTTGTGTAAAATTCATCAAACAAGTGGCATCAGAATATGATTTTGATATTGCGGCTATCAAGAGTGATGTTTTTTCTTTTTTGGAAAAAAACAAAGCAACTTACGATATTATTTTTGCCGATCCTCCTTATGGTTTGGATCAAAAAACATTTGAAAGGATTGTTTTGTTGGTTTTTGAAAAAGAAATACTCAATGACGAAGGCATGATGATTATTGAGCATTCCAAGTACACTAAATTGAATCATTTGATTAATTTTTCTTTTCAAAAAAGTTATGGTGGTTCTATTTTTAGTTTCTTCGAATTGGATTCAACCGAAGAGGAAGAAATTGAAGATGAGTCTAACCGAAAAGAAACAGAAGAAGACGAAGGTTAATTGATTAAAACATAAATAGCACAAAGCCCTTGCAATTGCAGGGGCTTTGTGTTTAATAGATATGAGTTCGATAATTTTATTTTTTGAATGATCCTAAAAAAGCCAAATCTTTCTCTTTAGCCCCGATAGAAGTGAAAATCCTTTTCTTTTTTTCTTTAAAAAAGAAAAGATTGTAACGGATAGCGGGAACCATGCTTGCTAAAATCACAAATCTTTCTGCTCCAAAATGAAATTGAAATAAAAAATGCAGACCTGTAAGCCGGATTCTGTTCTTGTCTCGTTTTGCAACGAGACAATACCTTATCATTTATCTAGATCTTGAATTACTCCAAGACTCGAGCTATCTACCCTTCAGCAACGGACGAGAAACCCTTAAATGCTGATATACTTGATATTTCACCGCATAGAGTTTACCTGGTTTCACTACAGCATTACCTGTACATACTTTCTGTTGCACTTGTCCTATCTCGTCCCAAAAGACGAGATGACGGGTGTTACCCGCTATGCTTCTCTATGGTGTCCGGACTTTCCTCTCTCTTGTCCCAAAGGACCTGACAGCGATAAGGCGGTCTGCGGTGCAAATCTACAACATTAATAAAGGTTTATCAAGGATAGTTTTTTTACTTTAACAAGTCGTTTGCAATGTTTTGTAAATAAAATAGTTACCTTTAATAAACGACCAATAAAATTTTGAATTATGAAACCAACCTATCATTATACCACCGTTTTGGAAGCCTTGAATGATTTGAAAGAAAAAGGTTTTCACTATGATTTCAATCTAAATCATGAAGCCATTACGGCAAATCCAAATGATTATGCTGTCGAGCACATATATCGTTATGAAGGCGATTCGGATCCCGACGAGGAATCAGTGGTTTATGGCATAATTTCTATTACAGGGAAAAAAGGAGTTTTTGTTGCTGGTTTTTCGGCAAATTCTGATGCTGAAGCATCTCAGATTTTAGAAAAATTATACATAGAAAATAGCAGATAGTATTGGTATTTGTACTAAGGAAAACAACTATTCTTTATGAGTTTTCTTCTAAATTAGTGTGACTGTCTCCGCCAATGCTGTAAAGGCCATTTTCCTCGTCTTCGTTTCCTGCAATTTCAAGTTCATCATCAAACTCCGAACCTGGAATATCTAAATCAGACCCAGACATAGCCTCGTCAAATTCCTTTTGATTTAATTCACTAATGTTGTTGATTTCTACCGGAGCTTTCTTTTTCGAAATATCTTCAGGGTCGATGTCACTTTCCTTATGGAATTTTCTATAAATATCTTCTTCCGGAGGGTACAAAAGGGAATCTGGCAATTTGTTTTTATCTTTTTTATCTAGACTTATGCCATTTGTTCTTAATTGTTTTTCTATCGCTTTCATCTCATCTCCATTTTTCTGATTTTCAATACACTAATTTACGAATTTTAACTAAATCTATAAATCAATTAATTTGTTTTTTTGATGGGCTTCTTATTTTAATAAAATAGAAATAGCTAACTTTAATCTATCTTTTCAGGATAAAATAAAACTTTTACTATGGAAAAAGATGATTTCATTAAGATTGAAGCAATTCAGATAGCCGAAGTTTTTAATATAAAAAAATTGAGGGCAGAATTTGGTATTGAACCTCATTCAAGTTCACCTTCGGAAATTTTTTATACGATCAAAAACAAAAAAAGGTATCTCTATATATTCGATTATGGTGTGATTGTATTTGCAAATTATACTGTAACTGAGAAAAATAAAATCATTGATTTTGTCAAAAATTATGCTTCAACAATGGTTAATTTGGACTTGCTTGAAGAATACCGAATTGAAATTGATGAGAATGTTTCAAAAGTGATTATCAAAAATGACTACGTTTCTGTTCCTTTCGTTGATCCTTCTGTTATGAAAATCGTAATGCTAAATATCGCTCAATCTGTAGCTCTTGATTATTATGAAGTCCTTACAGATGAACTTATAACTTCTTCCAAAGAATACATAATAGAATTGGAACAGCGAGGAAAATTGAGCATTTCCAAAAAAAATCTGCTCAAGTATATTGGTAAAGTATTGAATGTCAAAAATAGTATTGTAGACAATCTCTACATACTTGATGATCCTAATTTGGTTTGGGACAATGAAGAACTCAATCTGTTAAACCGCCACTTGAAAACAAATTTTGACATCAATCCGCGTTTTAGGGATCTTGATTATCGGTTGGACATTGTTGAGGATAATCTAAAACTTTTTACAGATGTTTTGAATGTTCGCGAAAGTTCCCGATTGGAATGGATTGTTATAATATTGATTTTTCTGGAAATCATGATAGCATTATTGATTCATTAATTACTCCTTTAAAAATTCTAATAATTCTGCAGGAGAAATAATTCATAATTTTTCACAAATACTAAAGTAAAGCTTTAAATAATTAATCTAGCTTTTTGAAAACTAATTCTTCATCTGAATTATTAATAAGAATCAAACGCCTGTTTTCTACGTTATATTTAGTTGTACTTTGAAGTATTTTTATAAAATCGTTTTCTTTATTATTTGCACCGCAAGTCATTCTTGTTGTAATAACGTTAGTAAAACGGAGTAATCCTCTCTCAAAGAAAATAGTTCCGTTCATTCGGTTACAGCCTGCAAAACCCAAGAATTTATTGGTTGAAGTGTTTATTTCAAGATTAGGTAATTCTTTGGCAAAATCGGTCAAACTTACTTTTTGTCCATTTATTTGTTCCAAAACCCAAATATCGTGCAAGTGGGAATCGGTTACATAGTTTCCGCAACCGCTCAAAAAAGTAGATTTATTGTCTTTAATGAGTTCTATTCGAACAGAATATCCAGATTTATCGCCAGACATTGTATTACTACATTTCTGTTGCATAATTTGGATAATCAGTGTAACGACATTAGTATTAACCCGATACATTTTTACATTTGCATCCATGGCGTGAATGGGCTCAACATGATTAGTTGTCAATGTGTCGAAACCTTTAATCAAAGAAGTGAATTCAATGGCTTTCTCCGATATTTTCAAATTCCAATCGGGTTCATTGCCATTTCCTCTAAAATAAATTCCTTTCTCCAAGTTTTCCATTTGCTGTTTGTAGGCAAAAGTAGGTTCGGATTTCCCAGTATCTGTTGAAGTTGTTAGTGTGCTTTTGCATCCAATAATTAGCAAAATAATAGGTAAAAGCGGAATCAATTTCTTCATTATTTTCAATTTGAATTTTGAGCTTCAAAATCATTTAAACTTTCCATCAACATAAAACCAACTTCCGTTTTCCTGCTTAAAAGTAGAAAACTCATGATGCACTTGGTTTGCATTGTTTTCGTCAATAAAATAAGCTTTAAATTCGACTGTATTTTCGGTTGCAGAGACAATTTCCAGTTTTTGCCATTTGTTGGCTTTTCCCCAATGCAAAATTTCTTCTCGAGAATAATATTTTCTTTCAGAGCGATGAGTTGTAGCCAATAGATAATCAGCCTGATGTGTAGCATAAGCCGAATATCTCGATTTCATCAAAGCCAAAGCCGTTGGTGCTTGCTGAGCTCCGCTGATATAAAGACCACAGCAAGAATCAAAAGAGTTGGAAGAACCACAATAACATTTTTGTGAACTCATAATTCTATAAAAATTAATATTCAGAATTAAACCTGTCCGTCAAGCTGAACAATTCTTTGATGCAATTGATTTAGCAATACCTGATATTTACTGATTTCGATAAGTTCCTCATCCTCTTCTGCATGATCCAATAATTCGTCCAGTTCTTCGCTTACTTCTACCAATTTATTATTGGCTTCTTTTCCATTTTTGCAAGCGATAAGATCAATTATTTCCTGAACGCCGTCTCTTAGAGCGCTAAATTTATTTTTGTCCATAATTCTATTGGTTTTCAGTATCATCAGAAGATTTACTCTCGTTGAACTTCTTTGTTATTTGCTTGAGTTTTTCTTTGCGTTCCACTTCGGCTTGCTTTGCTTTTGCCTGGGCTTTATGCAATTTATCGTTGTGTTTCTTTATGTTTTTTTCGTTGTTTCTGCCCATTATATTTCTCTTTTTATTTCTTCCAATGTCTTATTGGTAAAAATTAGTTCCTCTATGATTTTCCTGCGTAATTCATCAATATCCTCATACTCAAAATATTTGGCCCACGACGTTAATTCAAATAAATTCCGAATCTGTTTTATCCGTTTAGTGGTGGCAAAACTCGTTCTCAAAATAGCTTTCGAATCGTACTTTGGGTTGTTTCGATGCTGATAATTAACCGTTTTCTTCTCATAATTGGCTTCCAAATAATATAATTCTTCTTCCGCATTATCGGGATAAAACTCATTCCAGCGAGCAAAACCAATTTTAAATTTCGACTCTGTTTCCTGCTCCATTGGCTCCAATCGCCATTTACTATTGGCCAAACGCCCCCAATGATTGGATAATCGATACATTCCTTCGGTTGTATAATAATATTTACTCCCAGACTGACTATCATATTGAACCGGCATTCCCGCAATCCGTTCTGGAAGCACTTCATGAAAAACACAAAATGTATTTTTGAATGATTTTGGACTCGGTCGAAATATTTTTTCCATAGTGCAAAGGTAACCACAAACAACAGTTTCCACCAAATATATATACTTATCCAATTATTATGGGGTGCCCCCGTTGCAAAAATGGGCTTACTGACAGTGCCGCTTATACAGCCCATTCTTGCAACGGGGTCGGGCTATCCGCGCTACTTCGGTAGCTAGCTCCTATCCCTCACCCAGCTCGCAATCGTGTTTTAGTTTAAAAAGAAAATTTCCATTTCCCGAAAAACATTTCAACTCCAAATCCCAATAAATTAGCTAACTTTGTCCCCAGAAATACATTTAAAATAAACAGATTATGACCAAAGCATCAGAAACAAAAATGTTACAAAAAGGCGTTTTTACAGGAGTAATGGAGCAGGATGAAAACAAAAACTTCTTTTGTGGTGAATATTTATTAGATTTCAAAATGGCTCAGAAATTCAACCTTGGCGATTGGATTACCATAAAAAGTGTCATCGAAAATCCAAGTGATATCAGTTATAACAAATATCCAAAAAAATCCAAAAACTTCGACAAAGCAAATAATAAGCCTGAATAACAGATTCTTAGAGAGTTGAAATAATTCAAAAATCAAAAAAGCTCTTTTTTTGATTTTTTTTTAGCCCAAAACTAAAAAGTTAAAAAAAAGTGTACCTTTGCAAAAAATTGTCAAAATCCAACCAAAATTAATTTGGTTTTATTGTAAAAGACAAGCAGTTAACCTTATTTATGAAAAAAATAGTTGAATACCGAAAACTACTTAATGTAGAGAAAACAGTAGAGCTTAAAGAATTGAAAACCATCTATCGCAACGCGATGAAAGATGCGCATCCTGATAAATTTCAAGGTGATGATGCTGGTTTAAAAGCAGCAGAAGAAAACAGTAAAAAAATAATTGAAGCCTACCACTTTTTGGTTAGCATCAATCCAGAAACAATCAAACAACTTTTGCCTGAATATACTGAAACAACTTCAACTCAAACTATTACAGATTACAAATTTGTAGACGGAAGGTTGATTGTTAATTTCTCAAACGGAAGTGTTTACGAATATATTAGCGTACCAAAAGCTACTTATGTAAAAATGGTAAATGCAGATTCTCCTAACAGATTTGCAAAAAGACATATCCTTAATTCTTATCCTTGGAGAAAAACAACAAACCAAGAATAGATTAAAAATATTTTCTTCAAAAAGCACTCTTTCCTAAGGGTGCTTTTTTTTTGGGGTCGAAAAAATAATAATTTGCTCAAAAGACCAAATATCAAAATTACAGGTAATTGCTATTTATTTAATAAGTTTTTTATTAAATTTGTTTTGCCCAAATTAATCAAACCTAACCCCTATAAAAATGAACGACCAAATTAATTGGTACAAGAGGCAATACAAAAACGCCCTTAAAACCTACGAAAAGCTAAAAACTACAAAAGAAGAAATTGATCTTAAATTGGAATCAAATCCTGTTTGTTCCCATCTCCACAAAGATTTAAGAGACGTAAATTTAGATATTACAATCACCTTAAATGAGATTGAACATATTGAATCCCATATCTTCAAATCGACTTCCCAGAAAAGTAATCATCTATAAATTTATTTCATGAATACTTTTTCAATATACCACAAGTGTTAAATAACTAAGCTTTAAAAAAATACAAAAATTTAAAAGCTGTTTTTTAAACTACTTGTAATAACTATAAATTATAACATAAATTTAGGCACTAAAGTTATTGTTAATTTATAAATTTAAATACTTTTGTAACCTTAAAAACAATTAACTAATAAAAATGAAAAAAATTATTTTATTTCTTACTGCTACAGCATTACTTACTTCTTGTAGCAAAGACAAGTACACTGTATCTGGTGTTGCCACAGGATTTGAAAACGGAAAAACTGTGATTATGGAAACTCAAGACGAGAAAGGTTTCGGATTGATTGCTGTGGACACTGTAAAAATAGAAAATGGTAAATTTGAAATTAAAGGAAAAGCCGTAGAGCCTGCTTTCCATACTTTGCAAATTGAAGGTGTTCAGGGAAAAATTCCTTTCATCTTAGAAAATGGAGACATTACAATCGTTGTAAACAAAGATACAATTCAAAAATCTAAAGTTTCTGGTTCATACAATAATGATGAGTATGTAAAATTCAACGAAGAGATGATCAAAATCCAAAAACCTTTAATGGATTTTCAAACTGCTAATATGCAAAAAATGCAAATGGCTCAACAAGCAAAAGATACAGCTACTATCAACGGTTTGATGAAAGAGTACACTAAAATCCAAAGTGAAATTGGAAACGCTTCAAAAACAAAATATGTAGATTACGCAAATACACATCCAAAAGCGTTAATCAGTGCGTTAATTATCCAATCAATGACTAATGATCCATCTGTAGATTCTAAAAAAATTGAAACTATGTACAATGGACTTGACGAATCTTTGAAAAATTCTAAACCAGGTAAAGCAATCAAATTAAAAATTGCTCAGCTTAAAATCCCAACTGTAGGTGCTTCAGCAGCTCCAGGTGCCCCTGCTACTAAATGAAGAACAGATTTCTCGGCTCCTAATCCACAAGGGAAAACAGTTTCTCTTAAGGAAAGTCTGGGAAAAGTTACAATAGTAGATTTTTGGGCTTCTTGGTGTGGTCCTTGCCGAAGAGAAAATCCGAATGTAGTTGCTATTTATAATGAATTACATTCAAAAGGCCTTAACATAGTAGGTGTTTCTCTTGACGATGATCCTGTAAAATGGAAAGAAGCTATTGCAAAAGATAAATTGATTTGGACTCAGGTTTCCAATCTAAAAGGTTGGGAAGATCCAATTGCAAAGCAATACATGGTTGAATCAATTCCTGCCACTTTTGTTCTTGATCAGTCAGGAAATGTAGTAGCACAAGGATTGAGAGGCGATGAATTAAAAGCAAAAATCATTGAATTACTAGGAAAATAACCCTTTTTAGTATTTAAAATAAAAAACTCTCCCTCGTGGAGAGTTTTTATTTTATTCAATTCCAATGTATTAAAAATTATATTAAAATAAAGTGCAAAAAAAGTTTGTATAACTAAAAACAGTCTCTATATTTGCACCCGGTTAACGCAATAAGCGCTACCAAATACAAGGCTTGGGAAGATACTCAAGCGGCCAACGAGGACGGACTGTAAATCCGTTGTGAAAACTTCGCAGGTTCGAATCCTGCTCTTCCCACAAAAACGCTTCAAGAAATTGGAGCGTTTTTTTTTACTTTTAGTTTAAAAAAAATCCCATCTCATTTTTTCAAATAAGATGGGATTTATATGGGATCAATCCTAAAACGGATCAATCCTAAAACCTGTGGGGAAGTAAAATTTATGCATAGATATTGGTTAGCCTGAAAAGGAAGAATCCAATGTTTCTAACCCCTCTAAATTGAGATCTAAACGCTTTTATTTTTGCATTAAAAGATTCAGCTGAAGCATTGGTACTTCTGTTATCAAAATAATTCAAGATTGTTTGATAGTGATTCTCTATTGATCGTGAGATTGTGTTAAAGGATTTAAATCCGGATTGATTTACTTTCTCGTGCCATTTAGCCAATCTTGAGAGTCCAATAATTTTATTCTGTGTATTCTCGAAGATGTTTCTTAAGTCTTGAGCTAATTCATATGCTTTTTGGATTTCAGGATATAAATCGAACAATAATATAGCTCTAATTATTTGGCTTTTTGACCATTTAGACTTGTTTTTGTTGAGAAAGTGCCGGCTTCTGGCTAATAATTACTTATTGGTATCTCCATTTGATAACATTTGAGATTCGTACTTAATTTTACTGCTTTTAGCCTTCTCAATAGCTTCGTTTTCTAGGTCTATCGCTTGCCAACGGTATTTTATTCTGATTTCTTGTAAAGCGTCTAGTGCTAGTTTTTGAACATGGAAACGGTCGGTGACTTGAATTGCATTTGGAAAACATTTCTTGGCTATTAATCCCATATTTGCTGCCATATCCAAAGTAATTTCTTTGACTTGCTTGCGCTGTTTGATTGGGATTTGTTCAATGAAAGATATTACCGTTTCCGCTTTAGTTCCAGCAATCATAGCAACTATGGTTCCTTTTCTTCCTTTAGCCGCTTTGTTGGTTACAACGGTATATAGTTCGCCATTGGAAAGGGAAGTTTCATCTATTGACAAGCGTTTGCCTATGTTTTGGGGAAAGAGAAGCCATTTTTCCGCATGTTTGAGTTGATCCCAAGCTTTGAAATTACTTAAAAACTCTTTGTATTGATATTGTAAATTTCTACCTGAAACTCCATAGAAAGAGGCAATGGCATTACAATCATTTGGTTTGGAATCTATTGATCTCTTTTAAAAAAGACGCAAACTCTTGTGTTACTCGAGTGCCGTCCGCTACTAAACTCCAATCTCTAAACGCCACTTTTCCAGTGTCTTGGTTAAGCCATCTTCTGCGAGTGATATGCAAATACACTTGGTGTCCTCGGATAGGAAAATCCTGCACCGTTATCTCATCAAAGAATCCTTTTGAACTTAATTTAGACGCCCTGTATTCTTTAGGAACTGAATTAATCTCTCTAAGGTACAGATGAAGTATCTCATCTCCTTTTTCATAAGAAGTAAGTTCAAAATAATCTACAATTATTTCAGGTAATAACAATTTAAGTAAGTCGATAAAGGAATCTTGCATTGGCATATAATATGAAATGACAAATGTCTAGATTTTTAAATTTCTCCACAACTTTTCGTCTTGATCCCCTAAAACCTGTGGGGAAGTAAAATTTATGCATAGATATTGGTTAGCCTGAAAAGGAAGAATCCAATGTTTCTAACCCCTCTAAATTGAGATCTAAACGCTTTTATTTTTGCATTAAAAGATTCAGCTGAAGCATTGGTACTTCTGTTATCAAAATAATTCAAGATTGTTTGATAGTGATTCTCTATTGATCGTGAGATTGTGTTAAAGGATTTAAATCCGGATTGATTTACTTTCTCGTGCCATTTAGCCAATCTTGAGAGTCCAATAATTTTATTCTGTGTATTCTCGAAGATGTTTCTTAAGTCTTGAGCTAATTCATATGCTTTTTGGATTTCAGGATATAAATCGAACAATAATATAGCTCTAATTATTTGGCTTTTTGACCATTTAGACTTGTTTTTGTTGAGAAAGTGCCGGCTTCTGGCTAATAATTGCTTATTGGTATCTCCATTTGATAACATTTGAGATTCGTACTTAATTTTACTGCTTTTAGCCTTCTCAATAGCTTCGTTTTCTAGGTCTATCGCTTGCCAACGGTATTTTATTCTGATTTCTTGTAAAGCGTCTAGTGCTAGTTTTTGAACATGGAAACGGTCGGTGACTTGAATTGCATTTGGAAAACATTTCTTGGCTATTAATCCCATATTTGCTGCCATATCCAAAGTAATTTCTTTGACTTGCTTGCGCTGTTTGATTGGGATTTGTTCAATGAAAGATATTACCGTTTCCGCTTTAGTTCCAGCAATCATAGCAACTATGGTTCCTTTTCTTCCTTTAGCCGCTTTGTTGGTTACAACGGTATATAGTTCGCCATTGGAGAGGGAAGTTTCATCTATTGACAAGCGTTTGCCTATATTTTGGGGAAAGAGAAGCCATTTTTCCGCATGTTTGAGTTGATCCCAAGCTTTGAAATTACTTAAAAACTCTTTGTATTGATATTGTAAATTTCTACCTGAAACTCCATAGAAAGAGGCAATGGCATTACAATCATTTGGTTTGGAATCTATTGATCTCTTTTAAAAAAAAGACGCAAACTCTTGTGTTACTCGAGTGCCGTCCGCTACTAAACTCCAATCTCTAAACGCCACTTTTCCAGTGTCTTGGTTAAGCCATCTTCTGCGAGTGATATGCAAATACACTTGGTGTCCTCGGATAGGAAAATCCTGCACCGTTATCTCATCAAAGAATCCTTTTGAACTTAATTTAGACGCCCTGTATTCTTTAGGAACTGAATTAATCTCTCTAAGGTACAGATGAAGTATCTCATCTCCTTTTTCATAAGAAGTAAGTTCAAAATAATCTACAATTATTTCAGGTAATAACAATTTAAGTAAGTCGATAAAGGAATCTTGCATTGCATATAATATGAAATGACAAATGTCTAGATTTTTAAATTTCTCCACAACTTTTCGTCTTGATCCATTTATATATTTTGCCCTATCGTAACATATTGACGTTAAATATAGGCTTAATCCAGCTTGAAGCTCACACTTACGTTGGCTGTGATTTCAATTTCTCCTGCTGCCATCGTTTCTCTAGGAGCAGCATCATTCATAGATTCAGTTTTCATTGCCCTCATGGCATATACAGGCTGGGGATAATAGGTTTGCGAATTATCGGCTATTGTTATCGCTGCTCCTACTTTTTGTCCAAGAACAGATACATAATCCTCCGCTTTTATTTTGGCTTCTTTCATCGCCAATTTACGAGCTTCGGATTGAAATTGTGCCAATTTAGAAGATTGGAAAGTAACATTATCAATTCTGTTGATTCCTTTATCAACCAACCCCTCCATAAGCTCATCGTACTTTGACAAATCCTTCAATAAGATTTCTACGGTTTGCGTTGCATTATAACTACTTTTCTTTTTTTCATAATCATATTGAGGATTTAGTGAAACCCTTTTTGTCTTGTAATCCGTTGGGGCTAAATCCATGCTTTTAACTAATTTCAAAACCGCTTCCATCTGTTGGTCATTTTGTTTTTTTACGTCTTTGGCGTTAGTTCCTTTGGTTTCAACAGTTGCCAAAATAAGTACCTGATCGGGAGCTATTTTTACTTTCCCTTCTCCGGTAACGCTTATTTGAGGAATTGGTTTGATTTCTTGGCTATGCGCCATAACTGTAAAAAGGCAGATAAGGAAGAAAATTGATTTTTTCATGACATTGATGTTTATAGATTAAAATTGATTTTAAAGTTTTCCTGTTTTTGCCATTCCAAATAGAATAATAATTGGTATAGCTAATAAAACAGTCATTAAAGTATGTTCCTGTATTAATGCGGGATTTTTGATAAGAGTTATCAAATAGCCTCCCATAGCTCCTCCAAAATGTGCTGTGTGACCTATATTATCATTTTTGGCCTTCATTCCATAAATTGAATACAACAAATACAGAATTCCGAATAAGTATGCAGGAATAGGCAAAACAAAAAATATCCCAAGCATCATATCGGGTTGTAATAAAATAGCCGAATATAAAACTCCGGTTACAGCTCCAGATGCTCCAACAGCTCTGTAATTGTAGTCGTTTTTATGAAATGACATTGTCAATAAACTGCCAAAAATCAAACTGCCAAAATACACCAAAACAAATGAAAAATTCCCAAGATAGCTGGCAACAACCGGAGCAAAGAAATAAAGAGTAAGCATATTAAATAATAAATGCCCCATATCGGCATGGAGAAATCCTGACGAAATCATTCGGATTTGTTCTCCGGCACGAATGCTGCCCACATGGAATTCATATTTTCTAAAGAACGAAAAGTCATTAAATCCTTTGTAACTTACAATGACATTAGCAGCAATTATTAAAATCAAAAGAATATTCATAAAACAGTAGGTTTATAATTTTAGTGTAAAACTAAATTAATAATCTATTTTCTACTAATAAAGAAATCATAAACTATCCGATAATTCATTTATTGTTTAATTTCAAAAAAAAAACAGAAGAAAATCTAATTTTAAATAAATTGATAGATTTGGGATGAGTCTACCGGGAAAATGTTATTTATCAAAAATCATTTAGGTACAAATTACGAACCGCATAAAAAGTATTATATATTTGCATAAATTTTTAATAAATGCAATACCTCGTATATTTACTTGCATATCCGATAATTTGGGCAATTTCGATGCTTCCTTTTCGAATATTATATCTGTTTTCTGATTTTGTTTATATTATCGTTTATCGAATTATTGGATACCGAAAAAGAACTGTTCGCGAAAATCTAAATTTGGCTCTGCCCCATTTGTCCCAAAAAGAACTTTTAGTAATCGAAAAAAAGTTTTATCACCACATGTGTGATATGTTTATTGAAATGATAAAAACAATGAACATTTCTAAAGAAGAAATTTGCAAACGATTTGTTTTTAAAAACATTGAAATCTATAAAGAACTTGAAAAACAGGGGAAAAGTGTTGCCGTTATCTGTTCGCATTATGCAAGTTATGAGTGGATTTTTTCAATGAATTATTATTCAGATTTTGCAGGATACGGAATTTACAAACAAATAAAGAATCCATATTTTGACAAATTAGCTCACAAAATACGTTCCAGATTCAATGCAAAATTGATTACCACCAGACAAACAGTGCCAACAATCATTAGCAATAATAAAAATAAGGTTTTGTCATTATATGGTTTTGCCAGTGACCAATCCCCTAAAGCAAAAGCAGCCGTTCATTGGGCAAAATTCATGGGAATTGAAGTTCCTGTTCACATAGGTGCTGAAATGTTGTCCAAAAGATACGATATGAATTTGGTCTATTTGAATACCAAAAAAGTCAAGCGAGGACATTATGAAGCGACACTCGAAATCCTTTCTGAAAATCCAAAAGAAGTTCCAAATTACCAACTTACCGACCAATATCTGAAACTTTTGGAAAATCAAATTTATGAAGCTCCCGAATATTATTTGTGGACTCACAAAAGATGGAAGTATAGAAGATAGGGATTTTAGAATGCAGATTTTAGAATTAAGATTACAGATTTATGAATTGAGATTTCAAAATTATTCAAAACAAAAAAAACACCTTTGAGAATTGAATTTCAAAGGTGTTTTTTGCTTTTGCCAAGTAACTCAGATTTTAGTTTTTATTTTATAAAGAAAACCAATCATGAACTAATTTGTCTTCAACTGAACTTGCTTCTTTGTGCAAAAACTCATTTGTGTTTTTATCGTAATTATAACCCAAAGCCCAATTTTTATGATTTTCGGCCAAAGATTTAATGCTGTTACAAACGAATTCAATTTCGTCTGTAGTAGTCGTGGGATGAATAGACATTCTAATCCAACCCGGTTTTTTGATTAAATCGCCCAAAGTGATTTCGTCAATCAGTTTATTTGATGCTTCTTGATCCACATGCAGTAAAAAATGGCCATACGTTCCCGCACAACTGCAACCACCACGCGTTTGGATTCCGAATTTATCGTTTAATAATTTTACCCCCAAATTGAAGTGCAAATCTTCAATAAAAAAGGAAATAACCCCTAATCGATTGCGATGTTGTCCAGCAAGGATTTTAATATTTGGAATATTTTCCAGAGAATCAAAAACATAGTCTACAATTTCATGTTCTCGATTGAGAATGTTTTCAATCCCCATTTGTTCTTTCAGCTGAATGGCCAAAGCTGTTTTAATTACCTGAAGAAATCCTGGAGTTCCACCATCTTCCCTATCTTCGATATTATCAATATATTTGTGTTCACCCCAAGGATTTGTCCAGGAAACGGTTCCTCCGCCCGGACAGTCTGGCACCATATTGTGGTATAGTTTTTTATTGAAAACTAAAACACCTGAAGTTCCAGGGCCACCCAAAAATTTATGAGGAGAAAAGAAAATGGCATCCAAATAGGATTCTGAATCTTCGGGATGCATATCAATTTTCACGTAAGGTCCCGAACAGGCAAAATCAACAAAACAAACCCCATTGCTCTGATGCATCAACTTGGCAACCTGGTGATAAGGCGTCTTGATTCCCGTTACATTGGAACACGAAGTTATGGAAGCAATTTTATACGGTCTGTTTTTGTATTTCTCTAATAAAACAGCTAGGTTATCCAAACTAAAAAGTCCTTCTTCACAGGAAGGAATAACTTCTACATCGGCTATTGTTTCCAACCAGGAAGTTTGATTGGAATGGTGTTCCATGTGCGAAATAAAAACAATTGGCTTTTTTTCGGCAGGAATATCAAAATATTTGGTAAGATTTTCAGGAACTTTCAATCCCAAAATTCGCTGAAATTTATTCACAACTCCAGTCATACCGGTTCCATCTGTTATCAAAACATCTTCTGGACTTGCATTTACGTGCTTTTTAATAATATCTCGCGCATGATGATAGGATTTGGTCATGGCAGTCCCGGAAACGGTAGTTTCTGTATGAGTATTAGCAACAAACGGTCCGAATTCATTCATCAGTTTTTCTTCAATTGGGCGATACAAACGCCCGCTTGCTGTCCAATCAGTATAGGTGATTTTTTGAAGGCCAAATGGTGATTCAAAACTTTGATCTATTCCGATAATATCTTTTCTGAACTGCTGAAAATAGTTTTCTAATTTTGTTGTAACTTCTGTAACTGCCATTATATTTTAATTTGTCGCCAAATATATTGCTTTTTGACAAACTAACATATCCTGTTGATTTCGTTTTTGACAATATATCAATACAAAAACATGTCTATTGCTATTTTTTGCACTATTTGTAATGTGATTTTTATTAAAACTTTAAGCAACCGAGTTTTGCTTAGCTACATTTCTTCTCAATAAAACCTCGTTGAGTCTGCGACAAATTGTTTTTAAAATTTCAAAAAAAAGATTCTTATAATTTTCTTTATTATTTATAAAAAAATATATTTGCAATCGAAAATTCGGGATGTAGCGCAGCCTGGTAGCGTACTAGCATGGGGTGCTAGGGGTCGCTGGTTCGAATCCAGTCATCCCGACTAAATATAGAAAAACCCGTTTGTTTATTAAAACAAAACGGGTTTTCTTTTTTTCTATATTATAAATCCAAAAATAGACTTTGCTTACTTTTTAGCCCTGATGGAGCCGATATCCTCGAATCTCGTCTTTTGGGACGAGAGAAGAGATAAAGGCGAGAGCAGGAACTTTGTTTACTGATAAAGCCTATTCTTTCGCTCCTGAAAATTAAATTCCAGCTACTGCTTTTATTTCATCAATAATTCGAAGAGCCAAATCATCTGCCAATTGTTGTGTTGCTGCTTCGGTATAGATACGGATAATTGGTTCTGTATTTGATTTTCTTAAATGTACCCAGTTTTCGGCAAAATCGATTTTTACTCCATCAATTGTGGTAATATCCTCGTTTTTATATTTCTCAGTCATCGCTACGAGAATTGCATCAACATCGATTTGCGGTGTCAATTCAATTTTGTTTTTGCTCATATAATATTCCGGATAGGAAGCACGTAAAGCCGAAACTGACATTTTTTTGTTTGCCAAATGAGTTAGGAACAAAGCCACGCCCACCATACTGTCACGGCCATAATGAGACTCTGGATAAATGATTCCACCATTACCTTCTCCACCGATGATTGCATTGTTCTTTTTCATCAATTCCACCACGTTTACCTCGCCTACTGCGCTGGCTTCGTAGCTTCCGTTGTGTTTGTTTGTCACGTCACGCAAAGCACGGGAAGACGACATATTTGACACTGTATTTCCTGGAGTCTTGCTCAAAACATAATCGGCAACAGCTACTAAAGTATATTCTTCGCCAAACATTTCTCCGTCTTCACTAATGAAAGCCAAGCGATCCACGTCTGGGTCAACCACGATTCCAAAATGTGCTTTTTCTTTAACCACCAATTCTGAAATATCTGTCAAGTGCTCTTTTAAAGGCTCTGGATTGTGAGGAAAATGTCCGTTGGGTTCGCAGTATAATTTTACTACTTCAACGCCCATTAATTCTAATAATTTTGGAATAATAATTCCTCCTGACGAGTTCACGCCATCTACAACAACTTTGAATTTTGCGGCTTTTACAGCTTCAATATCTACCAAAGGCAAGTTCAAGACTTCGTCGATATGAATATCCATATAAGCGTCATTTACAGTGATTTGACCTAAACTGTCTACGTCTGCAAAATCAAAAGCTTCGGCTTCGGCAATTTCAAGAATTTTTTCGCCTGCAGCACCGCTTAAAAACTCACCTTTTTCATTAAGTAATTTTAAAGCATTCCATTGTTTTGGATTATGCGAAGCTGTCAAAATGATTCCGCCGTCAGCTTTTTCCAACGGTACGGCTACTTCGACAGTTGGCGTTGTAGATAATCCTAAATCGATCACATCAATTCCTAATCCGATAAGGGTGTTAATTACTAAATTGTGAATCATGGGCCCAGAAATGCGGGCATCACGACCTACAACAACTGTTAGGTTTTCTTTTTTTGAATACGTTTTAAGCCAAGTTCCATAGGCTGAAGCAAATTTTACGGCATCTACCGGAGTCAGATTATCCCCTACTTTTCCTCCTATCGTTCCTCGAATTCCGGATATTGATTTTATTAAAGTCATTGTGAATTATGATTTTTGATTAGCGATTTCTGATTGCAGATTTTTATTTTGCAATCTAATTTTTGGTTTTTTTTATTAGGGCAAATATAAAAAAGTTTATGTGTTTGTGAAGTGAATTACAAAAGGAATTGTATTTTGGTGTGCTATATCTTTTAACAAAGAGTTTTGTTTTTTGTATCTTTATAGACTGTAATTAGACCGCTAGCGTGAGACATCGTTTAAAAATCAAAAATCAGAAATCGCTAATCCTCAATCTAAAACCTCAATGAACTTTCTGGCTCACATTTATTTATCCGGAGAAAATGATTTGATAAAAATCGGAAATTTTATGGCTGATGGAATCAAAGGAAAACAGTTTGAAAATTATTCCTCAGAAATTCAAAAAGGGATTATTCTGCATCGCTTTATTGATAGTTATACCGATTCTCACTCTATTTTTAGAAAAAGCACCAAACGATTGCATGAAAAATATCATCATTATTCTGGTGTAATTATAGATGTGTTTTACGATCATTTTTTGGCAAAAAACTGGAGTAATTATTCTGATGAAACTTTAGTGGATTTTACCAATCGTTTTTATGAATCTTTGAAGGATAACTATGATTTTTTATCCGAAAGAGCCAAAGAGATAATGCCTTATATGATTGAACGAAATTGGCTTATTAGTTATCAAACCGTTGAAGGAATCAACAGAATTTTGACTCAAATGGATAGTCGGACAAAAAATGCATCAAATATGCGATTTGCATCCAATGAACTTTTGGAATATTATGATGATTTTGAATTAGAATTCTCAACTTTTTTTGAAGATATAAGAATTCAATCCAAACAAAAACTTGATTTTTTAAACAGTTAGATTTTTGACTTATCGATTCAAATTGACCATTTTACAATGAATTACAACTAATTTTAAATTATGAATTTCATAAACGCTCTAGAAAAAGCATTTGCAGAAAACAATAACTCTGAAAATGCTGATATTATGTCAAAATACATGAAAAACAAGTTTCTGTTTTTTGGAATAAAAACAGATCAAAGAAGACAAATTTTTAAAAATATTTGGGCAGATAATCAAAAAGAAGTAACTGACAATCCTAGAGAAATTGCTTTGATTTTATTTTCAAAAAAAGAAAGAGAATTTCATTATTGCGCCCTGGAAATTTTAATAAAAAAACTAAAGAAAAAATATTTAAAAGAAGATATTCAGTTAATAGAAAATCTCATAATTACCAATTCTTGGTGGGATAGTGTCGATGTTATAGCTAAATTCATTCTGGGAGAATATCTGTTGCAATTTTCTGCGGAAACCGATACTGTCATAAATCGTTTTTCAAACTCAGATAATATGTGGCTCAATCGAAGCGCCATTCTTTTTCAGTTGGGTTATAAAGAAAAAACAAACTTTGATTTGTTGAAATTAATCTGTGAAAAACATAAAACATCAACAGAGTTTTTTATTCAAAAAGCCATTGGTTGGTCGTTACGGGAATATACAAAAACAGATCCAGAAACAGTAAAAAGTTATGTATCAGTTGCCAATTTGAAGAATTTGAGCACGAAAGAAGCTTTGAAAAATCTATAAAAATTTTCAAACCAAATAGTATTATTTAAAACGGTTATGAAAGATATTTCTATTTGATGGAATTGTCTCTTTTTACATTAAAAAGAGTATTTTTGTGATAAACTAATTTAAGGAAATGTTTAAAAAGTTTTTATCCAAAATAGAGTTTCTTCTGGAATTATGTCAATCTCTTTTCTCTCCAAAACAATTTATCTTTTTATCGAGTGTTTTGGTTGGAATTTCTGTTGCAATTGCTGTAATCATATTAAAAACATTTGCTCACTGGGTTTTTAGATTTGCTACTTATTTAACGATTCGTATTGATATTTTCAATATTGGTCTTTTTAAAATAATGCTACCGGTTATAGGTATCGTGTTAACCGTATTTGTTGTAAAACGTTTTTTGGGAGGAACTATAGAAAAGGGAACTTCTCAAATTTTATATTTAGTTGCAAAAAAAGCTGGTATCATCCCGAGAAAACAGATGTATGCACAAATTATGACCAGCTCGCTTACTGTAGGTTTGGGAGGTTCCGCAGGTCTTGAAAGTCCTATTGTAGTTACAGGAGCTGCATTTGGTTCTAATTATGCACAAAGGTATAAATTGCATTATAAAGATAGAACATTACTAATTGGTTGCGGAGTTGCAGCTGGAATTGGAGCGGCCTTTAATGCGCCGATAGCAGGAGTTTTATTTGCTGTTGAAGTACTGTTGGTAGATGTAAGTATCTCGGCTTTTACGCCCATAATGATTGCTGCAGCTACAGGTGCAATAGTGTCGACAATAGCTTTGGATGAAACTATTTTATTAAATTTTACAACTAAGCAAACGTTTAATTTTCATAACACGCCCTATTATGTCTTATTGGGTGTTTTTACGGGATTTGTAGCTGTATTTTATGCGCGAAAATTTCAAAAAACAGAACATTTTTTCAGTCGTTTACGAACATCTGATTACAAAAAAGCTTTTTTTGGGGCATCAATTTTAGCTTTTTTAATATTTATTTTTCCAACACTTTTTGGAGAAGGCTATGAAAGCATCCGAACACTCTCTGGAAGTGATCCGGGGCAATTGATGGAAAATACTTTTTTTAAAGGATTAAGGAACAACAATTGGGCATTATTGGCTTTTGTTGGTTGTTCTTTACTACTCAAAGCTTTTGCGACCGGAATAACTTTAGGAAGTGGCGGTAACGGTGGAAATTTTGCCCCTTCACTTTTTTTGGGGTCTTATGTTGGTTTTTTCTTTTCAAAATTCCTTAATCTGATAGGTTTAACGAATTTACCGGTTGGTAATTTTACGCTGGTGGGAATGGCAGGTATTTTGAGCGGATTATTCCACGCGCCATTAACTGCAATTTTCTTAATTGCCGAGATTACTGGAGGTTACGGCTTAATGGTTCCGCTTATGATAGTGGCTTCCATTAGCTTTGCTATTTCCAAACGATTTGAAAAACATTCCTTGGATGTCAAAAATCTAGCGAAGAAAGGTCATGCTTTTACCAGTAACAAAGATTCGAATGTGCTTTCTACATTGGATACAAACTCGATTATTCAGACAGATTATTTGACGATTACACCTGATGAAAATCTTGAAAAATTAGTGGATTTAATTTCGCATTCCAATCAGGTTATTTTTCCTGTGGTTTCTCCTGATAATAGTCTTTTGGGGATAGTTCATTTTAATGATATTCGGGAAATTATTTTTAATTCGTATCGAGTTAAATATACTTTAGTCAAAGAAATAATGGTTCAGCCTGTAGCCATTGTTCATCCTTCGAACAGTATGGAAATTGTAATGGACAAATTTGAATCTTCTCAAAAAAGTTTCCTTCCCGTAATTAGTGATGATAAATATTATGGTTTTATTTCCAAAGCCGTTGCGCTCGATGCCTACAGAGCCAAACTGAAATCGATGATTATTGAGTAAAATATATTTCTTTTTTGGCACAATCTTCCATCCTCTTCTATCAAAAGTAGCAATCAAAATGGTAACTTTGCTTTTTTGCAAAAATTATGTTAGATACAGACAATACGATTGAAGTTCAGGGCGCACGCGTTCACAATCTAAAAAATATAGATATTTCTATTCCTCGCGAAAAACTGGTAGTTATTACAGGGCTTTCGGGTTCGGGCAAATCATCATTGGCATTTGATACTATTTATGCCGAGGGACAACGTCGATATGTAGAAACATTTTCGGCTTACGCGAGACAATTTCTTGGCGGATTGGAACGTCCGGAAGTCGATAAAATTGACGGACTCTCCCCTGTTATCGCAATCGAACAAAAAACGACCAGCAAAAGTCCTCGTTCTACAGTAGGCACCATTACAGAAATTTATGATTTTCTGCGATTGCTTTATGCTCGTGGTGCAGATGCCTACAGTTATAATACGGGCGAAAAAATGGTTTCCTACTCGGATGACCAAATCAAAGAACTAATTATTCAGGATTTCATTGGAAAGCGAATTAATATTCTTGCTCCGGTTATCAGAGCCAGAAAAGGACATTATGCCGAACTTTTTCAGCAAATTACCAAACAAGGATTCCTGAAGGTTCGTGTTAATAGCGATATTTTGGACTTGGTTTCGGGTATGAAATTAGATCGTTACAAGACTCATGATATTGAAATCGTTGTTGATAGAATGGTCATTGAGAACACTCCTGACAATGAAAAACGTTTATCCGAAAGTATCAATACGGCGATGCATCACGGAGAAAATGTATTGATGGTTCTTGATCAGGATACGAATGAAGTACGTTATTTTAGTAGAAATTTGATGTGTCCAAGTACCGGAATATCCTATCAAAATCCGGAACCCAATTTGTTTTCTTTCAACTCCCCAAAAGGAGCCTGTGATAGTTGCAACGGATTGGGAACGATAAATCAAATCAATCTAGATAAAATCATTCCGAATCCTAAATTATCAATAAAAAATGGTGGATTTGCGCCTTTGGGCGAATACAGATCATCGTGGATTTTTAAGCAGTTGGAAATTATTGGTGAGAAATTTGGCTTTAAAATAACCGACCCTATCGAAACTATTTCTGCAGAAGCAATGGAAATGATTTTGAATGGAGGAAAAGAAAAATTTGCAATTGAATCTAAAGTTTTAGGTGTTACCAAAGAATACAAAATCGACTTCGAGGGTATAGCTCATTTTATAAAAACCCAGCATGATGAAAGTGGCTCAACCACAATCAAGCGTTGGGCCAAGGAATTTATGGACGAAGTAAAATGTCCTACCTGCGAAGGTTCAAGATTAAAAAAAGAAGCAAATTATTTTAGAATAAATAAAAAAAGCATATCCGAGTTGTGTGATATGGATATTTCGGATTTGACAGCTTGGTTTTTGGATTTAGACCATCATTTATCTGATAAACAAAAAAGAATAGCGACTGAAGTTATCAAGGAAATCAAAGATCGTTTAGCTTTCCTAATGAATGTAGGTTTGGATTATTTGGCTTTGAGCCGAAGTTCCAAATCGCTTTCGGGTGGAGAAGCTCAACGCATTCGATTGGCGACACAAATCGGTTCGCAGCTAGTGGGTGTTTTATATATTTTGGACGAGCCGAGTATTGGTCTGCACCAAAGGGATAACGAAAAATTGATTCATTCTTTGGAGCAATTGCGGGATATAGGCAATTCGGTTATTGTGGTTGAACACGACAAAGACATGATTGAACGTGCCGATTATGTAATAGACATCGGTCCAAAAGCCGGTAAATATGGAGGCGAAATCATAAGTATTGGAACTCCGAAAGAAACTTTGGAATCCGATACGATTACTGCTCAATATTTGAATGGAAAAATGAAATTGGAAATTCCATCAACACGTCGTGAAGGAAATGGCAAATTCCTAAAACTAACCGGTGCTACAGGAAATAATCTGAAAAATGTTTCGATTGAATTACCTTTGGGTAAAATGTTGTGCGTTACAGGTGTTTCCGGCAGCGGTAAATCGACATTGATTAACGAGACCCTATACCCTATTTTGAACGCGCATTATTTTAATGGTGTTAAAATTCCGATGCCTTATAAAAAAATAGAAGGTTTGGAACATATCGATAAAGTGATTGATATCGATCAAAGTCCGATTGGAAGAACACCTCGTTCGAATCCTGCCACATACACCGAAGTTTTTACCGAAATAAGAAACTTGTTTACGATGACTTCTGAAAGTATGATTCGAGGATACAAAGCGGGACGTTTTAGTTTTAATGTAAAAGGTGGTCGATGCGAAACCTGCGAAGGCTCTGGAGTGCGCACGATCGAAATGAACTTTTTGCCTGATGTTTATGTAGAATGCGAAACCTGTCAGGGGAAGCGTTTTAACAGAGAAACGCTAGAAATTCGATATAAAGGAAAATCCATTTCGGATGTGTTGAATATGACGGTAGACGAAGCCGTTCCATTCTTTGAAAACATTCCAAAAATATACCGAAAAATAAAAACGATTCAGGATGTTGGTTTGGGTTACATCACGCTGGGACAACAAAGTACAACTCTTTCGGGAGGTGAAGCGCAACGTATTAAACTGGCGGGAGAATTGTCTAAAAAAGATACCGGAAACACTTTTTATATTCTTGATGAACCCACAACAGGTTTGCATTTTGAAGATATTCGGGTATTGATGGACGTGATTAACAAATTGGTAGACAAAGGGAATACCATTTTGATTATCGAACACAATATGGATGTTATCAAACTTGCCGATTATATCATCGATATTGGCCCTGAAGGTGGAAAAGGCGGCGGACAGCTTGTCGCCAAAGGAACTCCTGAAGAAATCGTGAAAAATAAAAAAAGCTATACAGCACAATTTTTGAAAAAAGAGTTATCTTAATTCCCCTCTCCTAGAGGGGTGCCCGTAGGGCGGGGTGTTTAGTCTGTTGATTAATTTTTTTTCGTGAATTTATTTCCAAAATAATATAATTAGGGAATTAGGAAAATGATTGATATAAATTAAAAAACCACCCCGCCCTATGGACACCCCTCCAGAGGTTGGGAAATGAGACCGGGTATCAGAATCAAAACATCTAAAAGAATCAGAAAAAATTTTAAAACGTGATTTAAGAGAAATTTTATAAAATATAAATAATTATTCATCACATTTTCAAAAAAGGTTCAGTTACTTTAATTCCCCTCTCCTAGAGGGATGCCCATAGGGCGGGGTGTTTTTTCTGTAAACTAAATCGTATTTTCAATAAGCAGTATTGTTATTTTTTTTGTAAATTTATTCTTAAAAATAAATACATGAAAAGTAATAATGATATAACTGCATACATAAATAACTTCCCCGTTTATAGAAATTTTGTCGAAAACCTACCTTATAATATAAAACTAAAATCAAGAGCCAGAGCTTTGCGTAAGGCAGGAGTATTATCAGAAGTTATTTTTTGGTTACAGGTTCATAAAGGGATGTTTTGGAAAATAGATTTTGACAGACAAAGAATCATAGGTAATTATATAGTTGACTTTTATATAAAATCTTTAGGATTGATAATCGAAATTGACGGAGCTAGCCATAATGACAAAGAGGAATACGACAGCAAAAGAGAAAATTATTTTATTTCCTTAGGCTTGAAAATTTTCAAAATTTCAGATTTGAGAGTAAAGCACGATTTGAATAATGTAATGATGGAATTGGAGAAATATATTATTGAGGAGTTTGGGTGAAATCATTTGAACAGACTAAAAAACCACCCCGCCCTATGGGCACCCCTCCAGAGGAGGGGAAATGAAACTGGAGAGTTTTTGTAAAAAAAATGGAAAAATAAAAAAAGCTATACAGCACAATTTTTGAAAAAAGAGTTATCTTAGTAAAACATCTTATTAAAGATTGAGTTTAAACTGAAAACAGATGCCCTAGCCCCGATAGAAGTGGAAATCCTTTTTATTTTTTCTTTAAAAATAAAAAGATTGTAGCGTATAGCGGGAAAAAGCTTCAAAAAATAATAAAAAATGAGATTAGAAGATTTTGACAACGACGAAGAAAGAGTAATCCAAGATAAATTTAAACGCAAAACTTGGAATGAAATAAAAACTAATGACAGTTGGGCGATTTTTAAAATCATGTCCGAATTTGTAAATGGATATGATACTATGAGCCGAATTGGGCCTTGCGTAACTATTTTTGGTTCGGCGAGGCTGAAGCCAGATAATAAATATTATATGTTGGCTGAAAAAATTGCGTACAAAATAAGTAAAGCCGGTTATGGCGTGATTACAGGCGGTGGCCCCGGAATCATGGAAGCCGGTAACAAAGGGGCACATTTGGGAGGAGGTCCTTCGGTGGGGTTGAACATTGAGCTACCTTTTGAGCAACACTTTAACCCTTATATTGACAACGATAAAAACCTGAATTTTGATTATTTCTTTGTTCGAAAAGTAATGTTTGTTAAATATTCACAAGGTTTTGTTGTGATGCCAGGTGGATTTGGAACAATGGATGAATTGTTTGAGGCGATTACCCTGATTCAGACCAAAAAAATTGGCAAATTCCCAATAATATTAGTCGGAACTGCATTTTGGTCCGGTTTGATTGAATGGATTAAAACTGTGTTGGTAGAAAGGGAACACACTATAAGTCCGGACGATTTGAATTTATTTAAAGTTGTAGACACAGAGGATGAAGTAGTTGAAGTCCTTGATAAATTCTATAAAAAGTACGATTTAAGTCCAAACTTTTAATAAAAAAAAGCCGTCTCATCCCACAAGAATAGACGGCTTTTTTCATTTAACGTTTATAGTTGCATTTTGACCAATTAATACTGTACTTTTCTTAATTTTTTGTAAATTGTATTAGAATACTATTTTTAGAAACCTAATAATTTCCCCAAATTGAGAACTCACAGTAAAATTATTTTTTTTCTGATATTGTTGTTTTTCAACAAACAATATGCACAGCATCATTCCAAGATGACTGCGACTGTGGATATGGGTGCAAAATACCTATCTGTAGATCAGGAAATTACTTTTTACAACCAAACCGGGGATATTTTAACCTCTATTGTGCTTAATGACTGGAATAATGCTTTCTCGGATCGTAACAGTCCTTTAGGAAAACGTTTTTCAGACGAATTTTATACTAAATTCCATATGGCGCAACCTCATGAGCGCGGAGGAACTATCAATTTATATATCGAGGATCAGGATAAAAATGTTTTTACATGGGAAAGAACTACTAAAAATCCCGATTATATTAAAGTTTTACTCAATCGGGTGTTGCTTCCTGGACAAAAGCTAAAGTTACATCTTACTTATATTTCTAAGATTCCAAGCGAAAAATTTACCAAATATGGCTATTTTGAGGGAAGATATGGAATGCATTTAAAAAACTGGTTTCTTACTCCTGCCCGCTATGAAAATCATCAATTTATAAAATACAGTAATGAAAACCTTGACGATAGTGCCAATGGAATTTCGGATTTTGAAATTGGTTTGAAAATCCCGAATCAGAATGCAATAACAACCGATTTGGTTGTTGATGATTTAATACAAACTGAAAAAGGAACAACAGTCAAACTTTCGGGTAAAAACAGAACTGATTTTGATCTTATTATAGAAAAAGAATCAAGTTACAGAAGCTACAAAATTGGCGATTTGGAAATTATGTCTAATATTGGCTCCAGTAGGTTTGAAGACTCATTGAAGACTACAATTATTAATCGCGTGGCTGATTTTGCCAATACCCAAATAGGACGATATCCTTATGATAAAATTATTATTTCGCAGGAAGATTACGAGAAAAATCCATTTTATGGACTGAACCAATTGCCAAAATTCATGCGCCCGTTTCATTCTGATTTTATTTTTGAAATAAAATTTTTGAAAACGTATTTGAATAATTTTCTCAAAAATAGTTTGACTTTGGATTCTAGAAAAGACAATTGGATTTATGATGGCATCCAAGTGTTTACGATGATGAATTATATTGACAAATACCATCCAGAGAGTAAAATGATGGGATCGGCCTCTAAATCTTTTTTGCTAAAGGGATTCAAAATGGCTCAAACCGACTTTAATGAGCAATACAGTTATTATTATATGCTTATGGCGCGCAAAAATCTGGATCAGTCGCTAAATGCTCCCAAAAATTCATTGATAAAATATAATGTACAAATTGCCAACAAATACAAAGCTGGGCTAAGCCTGAAATATTTGGATGATTATTTGGGCAATGATTTGGTTTCGTCTGGAATTCAACAATTCTATAAACTGAATAATGAGAGCCAAACTGAGAGAGGAGATTTTGAATCGATATTAAAAACCAAAGCTTCAAAAGACATTGATTGGTTTTTTAAATATATTATCGATAGCCGGGAACCTATTGATTATAAATTTGGAGATTTTTCCAAAACAAAAGACAGTCTTACTTTTATCGTAAAAAACAAAGGAGTACCGTTGGTTCCTATCCCTGTGTATGGAATCAAAGACAAGCAAATCATTTTTAAAAAATGGCTTGAAACCAATGAAATAGACACTACGCTTACTTTTGACAGAAAAAATGTTGACAAACTGGTATTAAATTATAACAATGAAGTGCCAGAATTCAATTTAAGAAACAATTGGAAATCACTGAATTCTTTTTCATTGAATCGCCCATTGAAACTCACTTTTTTTGAGGATTTAGAAGATCCTCATCGTTCCCAGTTATTTTATGTCCCAACATTATTTTACAATAAATATGACGGATTTGCACCCGGAATCAGCTTTTACAATTATAGTTTTTTTGACAAACCGTTTATGTTTACCTTGAATCCGATGTACTCTATCAATACAAAATCTATAATCGGAAGTTATGCATTGGTTGTCAATAGATATTTAAGAGAAAGAAGATTGTACAATATGCGCTATTCTTTGAATGGTTCCTATTATCATTATGCCTCGGATGCGGCTTATTTTAAATTATATCCAAGTTTATCGCTTTTCTTTCGTGAACCAAGTTATAGAGACAATCGAAAACAAGCAATTTTTGTCAAATACAATATTATTTTCAAGCAACCATCTGCTACCGTAATTGACAGTACCGATAATTATTCTATTTTGAACCTTAAATATTCCAATATAAAAACGGAAGTTACAAGCCACGTAAAATTCTTAACGGATGTTCAGTTTTCGGGCTATTTTGGAAAAGTATCTGCAGAAATGGAATATCGTAAATTATTCAACGATAATCGCTATTTTAACGCCAGGGTGTTTTTGGGAACATTTTTATACAATACAAATAATACTCAAAATTATAATTTTGGGGTTTCAAGAGTCAACGATTATTTGTTTGATTATGCGGTTTATGCACGCTCTGATACCGAAGGAATTTTGAGTCAGCAGTATTTCTTTGCGCAAGGAGGATTCAAATCATTTGTAAATCCACCGCAATCCAATCAATGGCTGGCTACAACCAATTTGAGCTACAGTTTATTGTGGAATTGGGTAGATGCTTATGCCGATTTTGGTTTGGTAAAAAATAAAGCAATGCATAACACCTTTATATATGATAGCGGAATAAGACTCAATTTGGTTCAGGATTATTTTGAATTATTCTTTCCCGTATATTCTTCAAATGGATTTGAAATTACCCAAAAAAATTACAACGAAAAAATAAGATTTATTTTTGTTTTCAACCCAAAATCGTTAATTAATCTTTTTACCCGAAAATGGTTTTAATTCAAAATAAAAACTTTAATTTATTGAATTATAGTTTGTTTTTTTAAGTTAAAATTATATATAAATCAAAAATATATTTATTTTAATGAAAATTATTCCGTAAAAAAATACATAATTACATAATTACATAACGATATATATATAGTTTTTGATTAGCTTTGCACCGTGAAAGCTATACTTTTAAATTATGATAAAGGAGAAAGTCGATACTGGTTTAACATTTGAAGATTTTAAAACCGAAGTCTTAAATGATTACAGAATTGCCGTAATAAGCCGAGAATGCAGTTTATTGGGTCGTAAAGAGGTATTAACTGGGAAAGCCAAATTCGGTATTTTTGGAGATGGCAAAGAAGTCCCACAACTTGCTATGGCCAAATGCTTTAGAAACGGAGATTTCCGTTCTGGCTATTATCGGGACCAAACCTTTATGATGGCTATAGGCGAATTGACTATTGAACAATTTTTTGCCGGTTTATATGGTCATACCGATATTGAACAGGAGCCAATGTCTGCAGGAAGACAAATGGGAGGGCATTTTGTCACCCATAGTCTAAACGAAGACGGATCTTGGAAAAACTTAACACAACAAAAAAATTCAAGTGCCGATATTTCTCCAACAGCCGGGCAAATGCCCAGACTACTTGGATTAGCACAAGCTTCTAAAATATACCGAAACGTACCAGGAATTCCCAATGCAGAACAATTTTCTATTGATGGAAATGAAATAGCTTGGGGAACTATAGGAAATGCGAGTACATCTGAAGGTTTGTTTTTTGAGACCATCAATGCTGCCGGAGTATTACAAGTTCCGATGGTTATGAGTATTTGGGATGATGAATATGGAATTTCGGTTCATGCAAAACATCAAACAACTAAAGAATGTATTTCTGAAATTCTAAAAGGATATCAAAAAGATGAAAATTCGAATGGCTTTGAAATACTTAAAGTAAAAGGATGGGATTATGTAGATTTGATTGCTACTTATGAAAAAGCGTCCGAAATAGCCCGAGAAAAACATGTTCCGGTTCTCATTCATGTAGAACAACTTACGCAGCCACAAGGACATTCAAGTTCCGGTTCGCATGAGCGATATAAAAATGCAGCCCGATTGGCGTGGGAAAAAGATTTTGATTGTATTCGCCAAATGAAACTTTGGATGATTGCCATCAATATTGCATCTCCAGAAGAAATTGAAGCGATAGATTTAGAAGCAAAAAAAGAAGTTTTTGAAGGAAAAAAAACCGCATGGAATTCTTTTATAGGTGAAATTGTTGAAGAACAAAATCAGGTAATTTCTATTTTAGAAAGAATAGCAACCACTAGTCCAAAAAAAGACGAAATTCTGAAAAATGTTACGACATTAAAAAACATCAAATCGCCTTTGAAAAAGGAAATAATGATAATCGCCCGAAAAACGTTGCGACTAATCGTTAATGAGGAAGACAAGATCGAATTATCCAATTGGATTACTGATTATATAAAGAGAACACAAGTAAAATTCAGTAGTCATTTGCACTCTGAATCTAATAAAAATGTGTTTTCTATTAAAGAAGTTTCTCCCGAGTATCCAAATCATGCCACAGCAGATACTGACGGCAGAATGATCCTTAGAGATAACTTTGATGCCCTTTTCTCCAAATATCCAGAAGCTCTTATTTTTGGTGAAGATGCCGGAAATATTGGTGACGTAAACCAGGGACTCGAAGGAATGCAGGAGAAATACGGCGAATTGCGTGTTGCTGATACCGGAATTCGTGAAGCAACCATTATTGGTCAGGGAATCGGGATGGCTTTGAGAGGATTGCGTCCAATTGCAGAAATTCAGTATCTGGATTACCTTTTATACGCCATTCAGATAATGAGTGATGATTTGGCAACATTACAATATAGAACAGTCGGACGACAAAAAGCACCGTTAATTATTCGTACCCGCGGACATCGTCTGGAAGGCATTTGGCATTCTGGTTCTCCGATGGGAATGATAATCAATGCAGTTCGCGGAATTCATGTTTTGGTTCCAAGAAATATGACAAAAGCAGCAGGTTTTTACAACACCTTATTAGAAAGTGACGAACCTGCACTAGTTATTGAATGTTTGAACGGTTACCGATTAAAAGAAAAAGCTCCTTTGAATTACGGTGAATTCAAAACGCAAATCGGGGTTGTAGAAACATTAAGAAATGGAAAAGATATTACACTTATTTCATACGGATCTACCTTGAGATTGGTAGAACAGGCTACCAAAGAATTATTTGAAATTGGTATCGATTGTGAAATAATTGACATTCAGTCATTACTGCCTTTTGATATAAATCATGATATTGCAAAAAGTATTGCCAAAACCAACCGATTATTAATAATTGACGAAGATGTTCCCGGTGGTGCTTCAGCATTTATTTTACAACAAATTATTGAGCAGCAAAAAGCTTATAATTACTTGGATAGTCAACCACAAACACTTACTGCGCAAGCACACAGACCTGCTTATGGAACAGACGGTGATTATTTTTCAAAACCCTCTACCGAAGATATTTTCGAGAAAGTTTATGAAATGATGAATGAAGTAAATCCTTCAAAATATCCGAGTTTGTATTAAAATTAAAAAACAATATTCAAATCCCATTCGCTTCTGCAAATGGGTTTTTTTTATCTTTAGCAAAAAACAAATCAGAACTATTTTTTAATGAAATCTTTAGAAACTTTATTTTTAGATTTAAATGAGATAAAAGTAATTGACAGCTCAATCCCCTATTCAGATTACTTTCCGTTGGATTTATCGGTTTCAAATCAGGAATTAAGTCAACTTAACATCTCCGATTCTTCGCAATTTAAAATCTACCTCAAAAACTATTTGTTCAAAAATAAAGCCTGTGTTGCCTATGGTGGTTATTGCGAAATACGTAGTTTGTACAAAAGAAGTACCGTTTTTAATAATTTAAACACCGAAGAACGAAATATTCATATAGGTTTGGATTTATGGATCGATGCAGGAACTTCTGTTTTGGCGGCTTTCGATGGAAAAGTTCATAGCTTTCAATACAATAATAATTTGGGAGATTATGGCCCAACCATAATTTTGGAACACAAACTAGAAGAAAATGTTTTTTATACTTTGTATGGACATTTGTCTTTAGAAAGTATTGCTTGTATCAAAATTGGTGATTTTTTTGAAAAAGGACAGCAGCTGGCAACTCTTGGAAATTCAAACGTGAATGGCGATTATGCTCCTCATTTGCATTTTCAAATCATCAAAAATATCGGTGATTCTTTTGGAGATTATCCGGGTGTTTGCAGTAAAACCAATTTGAAGTATTACTTGGAGAATTGCCCTAATCCTAACTTACTATTGAAAATTTACTAAGAACTCATTTTAAACTGGCGTTCTTTTTTGTCTTTGAATTTAAAACTTCTAATGATTTTTCATTAATTCACCACACAGCACTCCTAGCCTATTATTTGAACAAAATATTTTCATTGAAATGATAAAATAATTAAATCAACAGTTGATATACTTGAGTTTTTTGCATCAATTTTTATCGACAAAAGCCTGTTTTCAGAAGAAAAATGGACATATTAATCATTTTAACACAAAAAAACGTCTATTTTAAACTGACAATAAATTTTCTCGATAACGTAATAGCTTTTAAAAATAATCATCAAAATAATCTATTACTTGTACAAAAGTCTCTAGTTGTTACAATACCTTAATATTTATTTAAAAATCAATATTGATGTTTAATCAATTCGTAAAATCGTTAATTTTACTATTGTAAATCAGATTGTTATAATCACATAAAAATTAACTACAAACATTTATCAAAATGAAAAGTACGAGTGAAACATTATATTTTAAAACAGGAAATTGGAACAATGCAATTGATGTTTATGATTTTGTAATACAAAATGTTACCCCCTATGAAGGAGATTCCAAATTTTTAGCAGGACCATCTGAGAGAACAAAAACACTTTGGAATATTTGTAAAGAAAATTTACTTGAAGAAAGAAAAAACAATGGTTGTTTAGCAATTGACACCAATGTAATTTCAAATTTGACTTCATTTGGACCAGGATACATTAATAAAGAAAATGAAACAATTGTAGGTCTTCAGACAGACCAACTTCTAAAAAGAGCGATGAAGCCTTTTGGAGGAATTAAATTGGTTCAATCTGCTTTGGCAGAAAGAGGATTGAAAGTTTCTGATGAAGTTGTTAAAATCTTTAATTATGCAAAAGATCACAACCAAGCTGTATTCAGTGCTTACGATAGCGAAATTAGAGCTTTCCGTTCAAAACACTTATTGACAGGTTTGCCTGACAATTATGCAAGAGGAAGAATCATTGGTGATTTCAGAAGAATTGCTCTTTATGGAGTAGATCGTTTGATTGAAGCAAAAAAAGCTGATTTTGCTGCTGTTGGAGCTGAAATGACAGACCACAAAGTGCGTCTTAGAGAAGAAATCACTTCTCAAATAAGTGCATTGGAGGATATGAAATTAATGGCTCATACTTATGGTATTGATATTTCTGTTCCTGCAATCAACGCTCATGAAGCAGTTCAATTTACTTACTTAGCTTATTTAAGTGCTGTAAAAGAGCAAGATGGTGCTGCTATGTCACTTGGTAATGTATCTTCTTTCTTAGATATTTATATCGAAAATGATTTAAAAGCAGGTGTTATTACTGAAGAAGAAGCTCAGGAATTCATTGACCAATTTGTAATGAAACTACGTTTGGTACGTCACTTGCGTCCTGGTAGTTATGATGAAATTTTTGGTGGAGACCCAACTTGGGTAACTGAAGCTATCGGAGGACAATTCAATGACGGAAGAACTAAAGTAACTAGAACTTCATTCCGTTTCTTGCAGACACTTTATAACTTAGGAGCTTCTCCAGAACCAAACTTGACTATTCTTTGGTCTAAAAAATTACCACAAGGATTTAAAGATTTCTGTGCACAAGTATCTATTGACACTTCATCTCTTCAATATGAAAATGATGATTTGATGCGTCCAAACAGAGGTTCTGATGATTACGGAATTGCTTGTTGTGTATCGTACCAAAAAATTGGTAAAAGAATTCAACATTTTGGAGCTCGTGCCAACTTGCCAAAAGCCTTACTGATGGCTTTGAATGGAGGTCGTGAAGAAGATAAAGGATCAGTAGTTATTAAAAATATTCCTCAAATGAAAGATGGAGTATTGGACTACGATTCTGTAATGGAAATTTTCAAAACAACTTTGGCCGAAGTAGCAAGAGTTTATGCTAAATCAATGTACATTATTCATTATATGCATGACAAATACTATTATGAAAGAGCTCAAATGGCTTTGATTGATAGTGATCCAGGTATTGATATTGCTTATGGTGCTGCTGGTATTTCAATTATTGCTGATTCATTATCTGCAATTAAATATGCTAAAGTAACTCCGGTAAGAAACGATATTGGGTTAACTGTAGATTTCAATATCGAAGGTGATTTCCCTAAATATGGTAATGACGATGACAGAGTTGACAGCATTGCTCAGGAAATAACAAAAATCTTTATTGCCGAATTAAGAAAACACAGAGCCTACAAAGATGCTACTCCAACATTATCTCTATTGACTATTACTTCAAATGTGATGTATGGAACAAATACTGGTTCTACTCCTGACGGACGTAAAGCCGGTGAAGCTTTTGCTCCGGGTGCAAACCCAATGCACGGTAGAGATGTAAATGGTGCTATTGCTTCATTGAACTCTGTAAGTAAATTAAGTTATGAAGATGCTCAGGATGGTATTTCTAATACTTTCAGTATGGTACCAAAATCTTTAGGATCTGACAAAGAAGAGCAAATCACGAATTTAGTTGGTATCATGGATGGTTATTTCGAAAGAAATGCACACCACTTAAACGTTAATGTTTTGGATAAAGAGACTTTAATGGATGCTTACGAACACCCAGAGAATTATCCTCAATTGACTATCAGAGTTTCTGGATATGCAGTAAACTTTGTTAGATTGTCCAAAGCGCATCAATTGGAAGTTATTACAAGAACTTTCCATGAAACAATGTAAATTTGGAATAAAATATAAATTTTAAATTGAATTAATAACCTGTCTAAAAAATTTCTCAGAATTTTGTTTTAGACAGGTTTTTTTTAAATCCTAACAATCTATGTATTTTCCACAGCAAGAATATATTGACGACTCAATTGATTCAAATAATCCCGATTTATTGCGAATCCACTCCATTGAAACACTAGGAACACATGACGGACCTGGAATAAGAATGGTTGTTTTTGCACAGGGTTGTCAGTTTAGATGCTTGTATTGTCAAAATCCGGATACTTTGGATATTCATGGAGGAAATTTTGTGCCAATTGAAGAATTAGTCGAAAAAGCATTACATCAAAAATCTTATTTCGGTAAAAAAGGTGGTGTAACCGTTTCGGGAGGAGAACCTCTACTACAACGCGAAAAACTGATTCACTTTTTTGATCTTTTACACGAAAATGGCATAAATACCTGTCTCGATTCCAATGGAAGAGTATTGGATTCTAAAACCGAACAATTGTTGGACAGAACAGATTTGTTGCTTTTGGATGTCAAGCACATCAACAAAGAATGGCATAAAAAATTAACAGGTCTTAAAAACAAAACAACGTTACGAGTTGCAGAATACAGAGAAAGTACAGGAAAACCAATGTGGCTTCGCTATGTATTAGTACCCGGTTGGAGCGATCAGGAGGAATATTTGCACGAATGGGGACAACATTTTACTTCGTATAAAACTGTGGAAAAAGTCGAAATTATTCCTTTTCACCAATTAGGAAAACACAAATGGGAAATGTTAGGTTTAGAATATCAACTGGCAGATACGGTGCCACACACAAAAGAAGAAGTAAATAAAGCAGCTGAAATTTTCAGGCTTTACTTCGACAATGTAAAAATTAAATAGTTGAATTAGTAAATAGTGATTAGTAATTAGTAATTAGCATTTTTGATAGCTAATCACTGATTACTAACAGCTAATTACTCAGAAAAAAATAATTATGTCAAAAAATAAATATCTGATTGTATTGGCAGGAATGGTTATGCAACTGTCAATTGGATCTATTTATGCATACAGCAAATGGATTGAACCGTTAACGAAAGAATTAAGCTGGGATGCTCATGATACCAAAACAGGTTTCAGTCTCGCCATTTGCTTTTTGGGCTTAACTGCCGCGTTCATGGGAAAATTTGCTCAAAAAGTTGGCCCTACAAAAGGAGGAATAATAGCCGCTTTATTTTTAACTATAGGTTTATTAGGCAGTTCGCTGGCTGTCAAAATAGATTCTATTTATTTATTTTACCTAACATTTGGAGTTTTGCAGGGCATCGGTTTAGGTTTTGGATATATCGTTCCTGTTTATACTGTCGTAAAATGGTTTCCCGATAAACCAGGATTGGCTTCGGGAATAATTATTATGTCATTTGCTTTAGGATCGTTATTGGCATCGTTTTTAATTGGTCCTCTTTATACCTCTTTAGGACTTTCCGGAGCCTTTTTAACTCTCGCTATTTGCTACGGAATTTGTATGTTACTAAGTGCTTCATATTTGGCAAACCCAACAGATGCTTCTGTAGCTCAACATGCGCACGTTGATTTAACTCCAAAAGAAATCTTATCCGACAAACGTTTCATTGCGTTGTGGTTACTATTGTTTTTGAATGTATGCGGCGGTATTGCTATAATTTCAAAAGCTGCCGTTTTGGGTCAAGAAGTGGTAGGAATGAGTGCCGGAGAAGCAACAATGTTTGTTGCAATTATTGGTTTATTTAATGGTTTGGGGCGTTTATTTTGGTCTAGTATTTCAGATAAAATTGGTTGCTGGAGTACATTTATGATTTTCATCGGAATCAATGCGGCTTGTTTTGCCATGATTCCAACATTTTCAACCAATCAAATTTCGTTTCAAACATTAACCTTTATAATTATAGCGGGTTATGGAGCCGGATTTGCTACAATGCCATCTTTTGTAAAAAGTATCTTTGGTGCCGAAAAATATGGTCAGGTTCTTGGTTACACATTGACAGCATGGTCTGCAGCAGGATTTGTTGGCCCATTGTTACTAGGCTTGAGCACAGAAATTACAATTTTTTACCTGTTTGCAATATTACTTGTCTTAGCCCTACTTGTCGGGTTATGGCTAAAAAGTTTACTATTGAAAGTTGCTTAAAAAATTATATTTTATAAAAGAAAAAGCAGTCCATTTGTGACTGCTTTTTCTTTTATATATTCGAAAACTTGTCATTCTGCAGGAATCTCACATCTCGGAGATTCTTACGGAATGACAAGTTTGGGCGAATGTGTTACTAAATTTTTCCGTAGTACATTGCTTTTACAATTCCATCTGAAAGTCCAATTTTTGGAACAAAAATTTGTCGGGCTCCGCTCCATTTCATAGCATTAAGATAAATTCGAGTTGCAGGGACAATTACGTCGGCACGGTCGGGATTCAAACCTAATTGCGAAATTCTTTGTTCATAAGACAGCGAATTAAAATAAGTATATTGCGAATTCAAATAAATATAGGAAAGTGGTTTTTCTTGAATTTTTCCGGACATTTTGAATATTTTATTAATGTTTCCACCAGAACCTATTAAAGCAACTTCATCATAATCGGCGGTATTCGTTTTAATCCATTTTTCAATTTCATTCCAAACAACGTCTGGAACCATGTCGTTCAACAATCGAACTGTACCTGCTTTGAAAGATCTGGAATTAACCATTTTTCCATTTGAAAATAAGGTAAACTCAGTACTACCACCACCTACATCAACAAATAAATACGTTTCGTCTGTTTTTAATAAATGATGTAAATCGGTAGAAGCAATTATTGCCGCCTCTTTTTTACCATCAATGATTTCAATTTTTATATCGGCTTTCTTTTTAATTAATGCTACGACCTCTTTTGCATTATAAGCTTCACGCATTGCCGATGTCGCAAATGCCATATATCTTTCGACTTTGTGTACTTTCATCAATAAATTGAATGCTTTCATTGCATCAACCATTCGTTCGGTATTTTCAGGAGAAATTTCCCCAACTGTGAAAGCGTCTTGTCCCAAACGAATAGGCACACGCACTAATGAACTTTTATTGAATTGTGTTTCTTGTCCTTCTTCTTCTACAATATTGGCAATTAATAAACGCATAGCATTCGATCCAATATCAATAGCAGCATATTTTTTAATTCTTATCATTTTCTCTAGGATACGATTTATGGTTTAGAATAATTTATTCTAAGTATTATTTAATCTTCTTTCAGTTCTCCTACCGGTTCTACTTTACTCAGGTAATATTTATATGTTTCCATTTGAGCTCTAAAAACTGGGGTTTCCCCACGAACTCTGTATTTATTGTCTAGTTTATAGGAATGGAATCTGACTTTTACATTCCCTTTCCATGCTATATCAAAATTTTCTATCAATTCATTTTTAATATCCTGATCGTAAATAGGACAAGTTACTTCTACCCTTGCGTCTAAGTTACGAGTCATAAAATCTGCCGAAGAAATATAAACATCAGTAAATCCAGCATTTCCAAAAATATAAACCCTTGAATGTTCCAAATAATTATCAACGATACTTATGGCTTGGATATTTTCGCTCAATCCTTTTACTCCAGGTATCAACGAACATATTCCTCTAATTTGTAATTGAATTTTTACACCTGCACAACTTGCTTCATATAATTTATCAATCATTGTAAAGTCAGACAAACTATTCATTTTCAGCTTCATATAGGTTTTTCGACCAGCCAAAGCATGAGCAATTTCCCTGTCAATCATTTTTACAAAACGTTGTCTTGTATGTTGTGGCGAAACAATAAGATGTTTGTATCGCTGAACTTTATAATTAATGTCAAAAAATTCAAAAACCTTTGTAATGTCTTTTAAAATTTGAGGATGACACGTAAAAAGTGTTACGTCTGTATAAATTTTTGCAGTTGCTTCATTGAAATTTCCGGTCGAAATAAAACCATATCTTTTTATTTTATTTTTCTCCATTCTTTCAATTACACAAACTTTGCTGTGAACTTTCAATCCCTTTATTCCAAATATCAGTTGAATTCCTTCTGTTTTCATTTGTTCAGAATATAAGATATTGGACACTTCATCAAAACGTGCCTGCAATTCAATCTGAACAATTACTTTTTTTCCGTTTTTGGCTGCATTAATCAGCGAACTTATGATTTGGGAATTTTTAGCCAATCGATATAAAGTGATTTTTATAGTAGTCACTTTTGGATCCAAAGCCGCTTCTCGCAAAAATTTTATTAAATAAGAAAAAGACTGATAAGGGGCATTTAGCAAATAGTCTCTATCTGAAATCTTTTCCAGAATACTTCCTTCAAGGCTTAATCCGGGTATTGGCAGAGGATCGTTTTTTTTATACAATAAATCAAATCTGCCTAGATTCGGGAAATCCATATAATCTCTCCTATTGTGGTATCTACCTCCGGGAATTATACTATCTGTTGCATCGATATGCATTTTATCCAAAAAGAATTTCAATGTATCCTTGCCCAATTCCTGATCATAAATAAAACGAACAGGCTCCCCTATTCTTCTATCCTTAACACTGGATGATATTTTTTCGAGCATACTTTTACTCAAGTCGCTATCAATATCCAACTGTGCGTCACGAGTTATTTTTATCATGTGTGCCGAAACACTTTCGTAATTGAAAATATTGAAAATGTTACCCAAGTTCATCCGGATTACATCGTCAATCAGCATCACATATTGTTTTTCATTATTGGATGGCAAAACCACAAAACGATTGACTGTTTTTGGGATTTCAATGATGGCATAACGAACTTCGCTATTTTTCTTCATTACTAGCTTTACAGCCAAATATCCCAATGAATCTTTCAGAACAGGAAATTCTGCTAAATCATTTAATATAATGGTAACCAATTCAGGACTCAATTTTTGAATAAAAAATTCTTTTAAAAATGCCTCCTGTTCTTTGCTTACATTATTTTCATTAATAATAAAGATATTTTCTGTCTTTAATTTTTTCTCAATATTACTTAGAATTCGTAAACTTTCAGACTGTTGCTGAATAACAATTTCCGTAATATCCTTTATTAATTGTTGAGTTGTAACTCCACCAAAATATTTTTCTCCCGAAATACCGCTTAAACTTAACCTTCTGATAGCAGCAAAACGTACTCTGAAAAACTCGTCTAAATTATTTGAAAAAATCCCTAAAAACCTTAATCTGTCTAACAATGGCACTGAATCATCGCCTGCCTCTTGCAATACCCGAGCATTGAAAGCCAACCAGCTTTTTTCTCTATCAATATATTTCTGTTCAAACACGTTTATTTATTTTAAGTCTTTGGGGAATAGTGTTTTTTTTGTTTTTCCTTTGTTAATATCGTCCCAACTTTCAGTTTCAAATTCTATGTGAACGAACCCGGCCGTTGGAACATTATCTATGTAAACATCCCCAAATTTATTAACAAAATTTGTAATAGCCTCGTTATGTCCGAATATAATTATACTATCATAACCATTACTATATGATTTAATAACTTTTTCCAACTTTCTTTCATCAAATGTGTACAACTCATCCTTATATATTATGCTTTCCAAAGGGAAATTAATATTTTGGGCAAAAATCATCGCAGTTTCAATAGCTCTTTCGGCTGTACTACTCCAAATGCAAAACGTTTTTGGCAAGTATTTAATAGCATGAGAAGAAATAAGATGAGCACTTTGCATGCCTTGTGAAGTCAATGGTCTGTCTTTATCATGCAAAGGCGCTTCCCAACTAGACTTTGCATGTCGAATTAAAATTAAATTTTTCATACATAAGAATTATTTAGTTTAAAAAACAAAAAAAATCCCATAACAAACAATAACAAATTAAAAACCAATTAATTAGTTATTCAAACAGGATTAGGAGGTATTATATAATTGAATAAAAAAATCTTTTTAAGAACATACAATTTACAAAAAAAGTTTAGAACTTTTTGCTTTTTTAAAATTGATGCGATAATATATTTTCAATTTCGATTCCAAAATTCAAATAATACAGGATTCAGTTCATGATAATATAGTGTTGACAGATCTTATAATTGACATTAAACTTCAAAATTTGTCTGCAAATAGTGTTTTACAAATATTTAACAACCTTGTTTTTTATTAATATTTAGCAGTATCACATTTTTTTAAATCAAAAAAAATAAAAAATGAACTATTCATACAATAAAGAGTCTTTTCTTAAAGACAATTAAATTTGGTAGCTCATTTTATAAATCCTTTTATTCCAAAAAAACACAGCACATTTCACAAAAAATAAATTTTCCAAGGTATTTTACTTATGTTTTTGGCTCTTCAACGAGTATTTAGGCTATTCAAAGACAATCAGATTGATTTATAAACATTCTTTATAATTTTGGTTTACAGATAATTCAAACTTTTTTATTTCCTAGACAAAATACTAAAGCGAATTATCACTTAAGTTACATAATTTAAGTTTTTATAATATTTTTTTGATTATTTCCCAAATGATAATCAAAATAAACCTACTACAAAGATTATTATTGACTGATTGCAGTTTCAATTTTGACAAAACAAAATTTTAATTTGAGTTCACTCCCAAATCTGAATCAAATTAAAATTAAAACCTACTTCAGATAAGTTATTAACTGAGCCTAATTTCAGTAAATAATTTTAGACAAAGAGAATTTTATTTTGATCTCATTCCAAAATCTGAATCAAACTAAAAAATACATTAAGATTAAGTAAAATAACATTTTATGAACCTTTATTTTAATTATTCATTTAATAAAATAATATAATATGCGGAACACTTCCAATAAGAAATCGTTAAATTAAAACAATAAGAATATGGAGCCTAAAACTACTTTAAACCTATTAAAATATTTTTTTTCAAATAATATTCAAAAGACAATTCAGTTCTTACTTTCTTCTTTTGAAAAAAAAGCATGGTTGGATACTTCTAACTCTTCTCGTCTATTACCAGTAGTAACCAATCCTTCAATGATTTTTGCTAAAGCTGTTTTTAAAATAAATACCACAAAAACAATTCAGCTCGAAGAAATCAAAAGTGCACCTCCAGAGATGAAATATTATTATGCATTACACATAGCTAATGTATAAAGCATAATCCGTAAATATTCTTCAATACTTTTTATTGTAAAGAACTAAAGCTAGACTATAAGTAAAGTGCCTTAACATGCAATTAAATATTGAATTATTGTCAATAATACTTTTACATTTTTAGATTGTGTAACTGTGTAAAAAAGACCTATATAATCACTAATAACTTTAAGAGAAAATTAAGTGAAACCCCACATTTTAAAGAGTTCATTACAAGTTTATTTAATAATAAATATCATGAAAAAAATTACTTCTATTCGAATTATAGTTTTTTTAATACTGCTGTTTTCTACAACGATTGGCCATTCACAGTCACCAATTATGGCAAATCTTACCCCATCAAATTCTCCTGCTTGTCCACCTGCCGGTTGTACAGCTAACGATGTAAAAATTGGGGAAGTCTATATTGCGGACGCTTCTGGCAACAGACTAACTACCTGTACTTCTGGAAATCCCATTTCGGGACAATATTTATGGGTACGAATAACAGATGCAAGTTCAAAATATGGTCTCTATATGCAATTCAATATGTATAGAGGAACTCAAGAGATTGACCAAAATGGAAATCAAATTTCTGATGGAAATATAAATAAAATTACAGTTGGAGATAATCGCCAAATAATAGCTGGAAATTACAGAATGATGCCATTACCATCATATACTTGTGGTGATTTTTTAACATTAAAAAATATTTATTTGTCATGGCAAACCCCTCCGGGTGGTCAAGCTACAACTGTAACTCCAGAATGTGCTACTACAAGTAAATGTTCCGCAGAAAATTTACCCAACACGATAATTGTTAATACTCCTTTGGCTGTTAGTTTTTCAACAGTAAATGAATGTACAAGTGGTGCTTATCAACAAGTAACATTCACTAATACTTCCACTGGTGGAGATGGCACCTTAACTTATTTATGGAATTTTGGTGATGGAGCAAATCCATCAACTTCGACAGCAAGTGGAAATTCATCAACACCAATTATAGTAACTTATTTAACAGGTGGGACAAAAAACATCACTTTGACAATTACTGATGCAGATGGCGATACAGCTATGCAATCAGGAACCGTCTCAGTTGGAACCTGTTGTACAATCGCTATTAATTCTATATCAAAAACCAATATAACATGTAATGGAAATTCCGATGGTACTGTTACAGCAACTAAAACGGGAGGAATTGGAACTTTTTCTTATGATTTATTGTTTTCACCAACTTCAGGAGGAACTTTTTCTGCAACCGGTTTACCAACAAATGGTGATTCAACCGGAATTTACACGGGTCTAGGTGTAGGATTTTATAAAGTAATTGTATCTGAAGCTAACGGATGTAATCAAACAAGTAGTGAAGTTCAAATTACTCAGCCAAATGCTATAGTGGTAAGCAACGTATCACAATCTACTATTGGTTGTAAAGGAGGTAATGCTACAGTAACAATTACTGCCACTGGTGGAACTGGTGCTTTGTCTTATACTTTTGACGGTGTGACCAACTCTACAGGAATATTTACCCATAAAGCGGGTACTTCTTTAACTTATAGCGTAACAGATGCTAATAGCTGTGCGGCTGCGACAGGGACTTTTACAATTGTTGAGCCAAATGCTATAGTGGTAAGCAACGTTTCACAATCTACTATTGGTTGTAAAGGAGGTAATGCCACAGTAACAATTACTGCCGCTGGTGGAACTGGTGCTTTGTCTTATACTTTTGACGGTGTGACCAACTCTACAGGAATATTTACCCATAAAGCGGGTACTTCTTTAGCTTATAGCGTAACAGATGCTAATAGCTGTGCGGCTGCGACAGGGACTTTTACTATTGTTGAACCAAATGCTATAGTGGTAAGCAACGTTTCACAATCTACTATTGGTTGTAAAGGAGGTAATGCCACAGTAACAATTACTGCCGCTGGTGGAACTGGTGCTTTGTCTTATACTTTTGACGGCGTGACCAACTCTACAGGAATATTTACCCATAAAGCGGGTACTTCTTTAGCTTATAGCGTAACAGATGCTAATAACTGTGCGGCTGCGACAGGGAATTTTACAATTGTTGAACCAAATGCTATAGTGGTAAGCAACGTTTCACAATCTACTATTGGTTGTAAAGGAGGTAATGCCACAGTAACAATTACTGCCGCTGGTGGAACTGGTGCTTTGTCTTATACTTTTGACGGTGTGACCAACTCTACAGGAATATTTACCCATAAAGCGGGGACTTCTTTAGCTTATAGCGTAACAGATGCTAATAACTGTGCGGCTGCGACAGGGACTTTTACAATTGTTGAGCCAAATGCTATAGTAGTAAGCAACGTATCACAATCAGCTATTGGTTGTAAAGGAGGTAATGCCACAGTAACAATTACGGCCACTGGTGGAACTGGTGCTTTGTCTTATACTTTTGATGGTGTGACCAACTCTACAGGAATATTTACCCATAAAGCGGGTACTTCTTTAACTTATAGCGTAACAGATGCTAATAACTGTGCGGCAGCAACAGGGACTTTTACAATTGTTGAGCCAAATGCTATAGTGGTAAGCAACGTATCACAATCTACTATTGGTTGTAAAGGAGGTAATGCCACAGTAACAATTACTGCCACTGGTGGAACTGGTGCTTTGTCTTATACTTTTGACGGCGTGACCAACTCTACAGGAATATTTACCCATAATGCGGGTACTTCTTTAACTTATAGCGTAACAGATGCTAATAACTGTGCGGCTGCGACAGGGACTTTTACAATTGTTGAACCAAATGCTATAGTGGTAAGCAACGTTTCACAATCTACTATTGGTTGTAAAGGAGGTGATGCCACAGTAACAATTACGGCCACTGGTGGAACTGGTGCTTTGTCTTATACTTTTGACGGTGTGACCAACTCTACAGGAATATTTACCCATAAAGCGGGTACTTCTTTAGCTTATAGCGTAACAGATGCTAATAACTGTGCGGCTGCGACAGGGAATTTTACAATTGTTGAGCCAAATGCTATAGTGGTAAGCAACGTTTCACAATCTACTATTGGTTGTAAAGGAGGTAATGCCACAGTAACAATTACGGCCACTGGTGGAACTGGTGCTTTGTCTTATACTTTTGACGGTGTGACCAACTCTACAGGAATATTTACCCATAAAGCGGGTACTTCTTTAGCTTATAGCGTAACAGATGCTAATAACTGTGCGGCAGCAACAGGGACTTTTACAATTGTTGAACCAAATGCTATAGTAGTAAGCAACGTTTCACAATCAACTATTGATTGTAAAGGAGGTGATGCCACAGTAACAATTACTGCCACTGGTGGAACTGGTGCTTTGTCTTATACTTTTGACGGCGTGACCAACTCTACAGGAATATTTACCCATAAAGCGGGGACTTCTTTAGCTTATAGCGTAACAGATGCTAATAACTGTGCGGCTGCAACAGGGACTTTTACAATTGTTGAGCCAAATGCTATAGTGGTAAGCAACGTATCACAATCTACTATTGGTTGTAAAGGAGGTGATGCCACAGTAACAATTACTGCCACTGGTGGAACTGGTGCTTTGTCTTATACTTTTGACGGCGTGACCAACTCTACAGGAATATTTACCCATAAAGCGGGGACTTCTTTGGCTTATAGTGTAACAGATGCTAATAATTGTGCGGCTGCGACAGGGACTTTTACAATTGTTGAGCCAAATGTTATAGTAGTAAGCAACGTTTCACAATCAACTATTGATTGTAAAGGAGGTGATGCCACAGTAACAATTATTGCCACTGGTGGAACTGGTGCTTTGTCTTATACTTTTGACGGCGTGACCAACTCTACAGGAATATTTACCCATAAAGCGGGGACTTCTTTAGCTTATAGCGTAACAGATGCTAATAACTGTGCGGCTGCAACAGGGACTTTTACAATTGTTGAGCCAAATGCTATAGTGGTAAGCAACGTTTCACAATCTACTATTGGTTGTAAAGGAGGTGATGCCACAGTAACAATTACGGCCACTGGTGGAACTGGTGCTTTGTCTTATACTTTTGACGGTGTGACCAACTCTACAGGAATATTTCCCCATAAAGCGGGGACTTCTTTGGCTTATAGTGTAACAGATGCTAATAATTGTGCGGCTGCGACAGGGACTTTTACAATTGTTGAGCCAAATGTTTTATTAGCTACTGTTGTAAAAACAGATGTTATTTGTAATGGTCAAAACAACGGAACTATAACAATAACAAGCCCTACTGGAGGCTACGGAACTTATGAATATCGTCTTAATTCTGGAAATTGGCAAGAAAGTGGAAACTTTACAGGCTTAGCTCCTGCAATCTACAGTGTTCAAATTAGAGATGCTGCTAATACAGCCTGTGAAATAACATTAGGTAGCCAAACAATTTCTGAACCTGCTACTTTAACTTGCTCAATTGAAAAAAACAAAGCGGTATCATCTAATGGCTTAAGTGATGGAGAAGCTACTGTTACACCTGTTGGTGGAAATGGGGGGTATATTTACTTATGGGATAACGGTGAAACAACAGCAAAAGCAACAAAACTTAATGAAGGGCTTCACACTGTAACTATAACAGATTCCAAAGGATGTACCACAACTTGTAGTGAAACTATCACTCAACCTGAAGTGTTATCCTGTGAAGTCAAACAAGATTCTCCTGTTAAATGTTTTGGAGACAGCAATGGTACAGCGACTGTTACTCCTAAAGGAGGTAATTTTGGTTATACTTATTTATGGGACAATGGAGAAACTACTGCAAAAGCAATTGCTTTAAATGTAGGTTCACATACAGTAACGGTTACAGATCAATTAGGATATAAAACAACTTGTAACATAACAATCGAACAACCTGAAGCCGTTTTAAGTGCAACAGCAGTAATAATTAACAACAATAACTGTACAGCATGTAATAATGGCACCATTAATATAACAGTTATGGGAGGAACAGCTCCATACACTTATTTATGGTCTAACGGCTCAATAACAGAAGATATTTCTAACCTTTCAAATGGTTCTTATTCTGTTGAAATTACTGATAGTAGAGGCTGTAAAGTAAGCTATCCTTTTGTAATTAGCGAATCAAGTATTAATGTTACTAAAGACGGTACTTATGTAGATAGCAACCAAGATGGCATAACCAATCTTGGAGATGTAGTAACTTACAATTTTGTTGTTAAAAATACAGGAACTGTAGATCTTACCAACGTAACTATTAGTGATAACAATGCAACAATCTCAGGTGGGCCAATTGCTTCACTTGCTGTTGGAGCAACTGATTCTACCACATTTACAGGATCTCATGTAATCACTCAGGCAGAAATTAATGCCGGACTAATTTATAATTTAGCTAATGTTACAGCCAAAGATCCCGAAGAAAAAACTGTAACCGACACTTCTTCAGATCCTACACCTTGTACTTCTTGTCCAAAAGATTCAGAATGTCCAGATTGTACTATTACCCAACTTAATCAAACACCTGGATTAACTGTTATTAAAACAGCAACGACAACTAGTTTTAGCAAAGTTGGAGATATAATTAATTATACTATAACAGTTAAAAACTCAGGTAACGTAACATTAAATAACATAACAGTAAAAGACCCACTTACAGGATTAGATACACTTATTGCTATTTTGATTCCTGGTGCAACTTCAGATTACACTCAAAGTTATACTATAACTCAGGATGATTTGAATAAAGGTTCTGTTACCAATGTTGCCAAAGCGGATGGATTTAAACCAAATGAAACTCCAATAAGCGCTACAGATGATGAGATTGTTAATGAAAAGGCAAATCCTATCGATGCTGTTAACGACAATGCAGGAACTGTTGTAGGTGTGAATGTAACTACGCCAAACGTAATCAACGTATTTACTAATGACACGCTAAATGGATTGGCTGTAAATCCAGCCGATGTAAATTTAACAACTGTTACACCAAATCCGTTCTTAAAAATGAATGATGATGGCTCTATCGACGTATTGCCAAACGCTCCTGCAGGTGTACAAACAATGGTTTATAAAATTTGTGAAAAATTAAATAACACCAATTGTGATTCTGCTACAGTAACTGTAAATATTGAAGCTCCAAGTATGACTGTAAACGGAGAAAGTATCTGTATCAATGATGTACCTTATTTCAGCTATACAACTTCAGCCAATAACTTCACTCCGTTAAATGGATTGACAATAACATGGAAAGACAATAATGGTAATGTTGTTGCTACTATGACTAATTTACCATTAAATGGAAAAGTATTGTGGCCTGGTGCAGTTGTTGACGAAAAAGGTAACGGAATAGATTGGCCAGGATGGTTACTTGTGAATGGAAAATGGATTCAAGGTGCTGATGGTTTTGAAAATCTTAGACCAACTGCTTCATTAACCTTAACAATGAATCCAAGTGAAACTATAGTGGTAAATTACCCTCCATCTGATCCTTTATGTACATCAAGACCAACATTTAGAATTGATGCTGTTGATGATAATGCAGGAACTATTGTAGGTGTTAATGTTACTACTCCAAATGTTATTAATGTTTTCAAAAATGATACATTAAACACAGACCCTGTAAATCCAGCTGATGTAACCTTGACAACAGTTACAGCAAATCCGTTCTTGCAATTGAACGCAGATGGTACAGTCGATGTATTGCCTAACGCTCCAGCGGGTATTCAGACAATGGTTTATCAAATTTGTGAAAAAGCTGATACTGGTAACTGTGACACTGCTACTGTAACAGTAAATATAGAGACTCCTACTATGACTGTAACCGGACAAAGTATTTGTATCAATGATGTTCCTTACTTCAGTTATACATCTACTGCCAATAATTTCACTCCGCTAAACGGATTAACATTAACATGGAAAGACAATAATGGTAATGTTGTTGCCACCATGACTAATTTACCATTGAATGGAAAAGTATTGTGGCCAGGAGCAGTTGTTGACCAAAACGGAAACGGAATTGATTGGCCAGGTTGGTTATTGGTAAATGGAAAATGGATTCAAGGTGCTGATGGTTTTGAAAACCTAAGACCAACTGCATCTGTAACAATGACATTAAATCCAGATACAACTGTTATAGTAAATTATCCACCATCTGATCCTTTATGTACCTCAAGACCAACATTCAAAATTGATGCGGTTGATGATACTGCCGGACCAATAGATGGTATCAATGGAGCTACAAATGTGCTTAATGTACTCAAAAACGATACTTTGAACACAGATCCTGTAAATCCTGCCGATATTACTTTGACCTTAGTAACACCAGATCCAACAGGACACATAACAATGGCTCCAAATGGTTCCATTAATTTAAAAGATGGTACTCCAGCAGGTGTTTATACTTTAGTATATCAAATTTGTGAAAACGCCGATACTGGAAATTGTGATACAGCCACCGTAACCATAAATGTTATTTGTAATGATAAAACAAAAATCTCTGGTGTAGTTTATAATTCTGATACAAATACTCCTTTGGCAAATGTACCAGTAAATTTAATCCCTCAAGGTACAACACCTGGGCCAGTTCTCTTGCAAATTACCAATGCACAAGGACAGTACAACTTTACAGGAGTGGTTCCTGGTGATTACCTAGTTCAAGTGCAAGGTGCTCAATTAAATATTGTTTTTGGATTGTTTCCTGATACATCCAGTTTATTCTTTACCAAATTAGAAAACTGTAAATATCAAGTACATGATTATCCATATAGCAAATCAGAAAGACCTGTATTACAAGGTTATGTTTGGTATGATGTAAACAACAATGGTATTGAAGATGAATGGTATGATGCCAATAACGATGGATTGGTTACTCAAAACATTCCTGATGCAAATGGAAATATAGATTATAGCAAATGGGAATGGATTGACCTCAATGGAGATGGAAGCTATAAAGGAACATTAAACGTTGGAGAATTAAATAAGGTAGGTTTTGGAAATGCTAAATCTCCAAATATATTTGTAACTGGTCCAAACGGATATAACAAGCAAGTTATTATTGGTTTAGAAGGTGTTTGGAGAGATCGACCTGATACTGGATTATTTGGAGACTATAAAGTCGAACTAAAAATGGATGCAAACTTAGAAGCACAATCTTCTGCATTGGGTGCAACAGGTTTGGTTAAGGTTTTACCTGGTACAACCAAAATTGCAAATTCTGCCAAAACTGGCAAAGCAACAAGTTTTGAAGTTTGCGGACCTACATCCGGTAATCCATTAGCGACCACTTTGACAGTTAGTGATCCAACTGAATTAACTATGGATTTTGGTATTAGCTGTAAAATGTATGCAGACATCGTAGCGACTCCAGATGTATTTAATATAACAAATTGTACACTCGACACTCAAGTTCGTAATGCATTAAGCAATGATTTATTAAATGGCTCACCATCCAGTATCACTAATTTTAATTTCAAATTATTATCTCCTGTAGTGTCACATATTAATATCGATGCTACTGGAAACATAGTATTTGAAAACGGAATACCAGCAGGACAATACATATTCAACTATCAAGTGTGTGAAAAAGCAAATCCAACAAATTGTACTACATCAACTATTACAATTAATGTTACGCCATTAGCCGCAGTTACAGTGACTGGCACATCCTACTGTAATGCCGATACTACGCTTATTGATTTGAATACTTCATTGCCACAAGGAACACCAACAGGTACTTGGATTGACTCTAATAGCACAGGAGGTTTAAATGGTAATATGCTAAATGCTATAGGAATACCAATTGGCAAATACAAATATGAATATAAAATAGTCGGTGATTGTCCAAAAAGCATATTTTTAGAAATATCAGTAAACGATGATTGTAAAGTACTTCCTTGTAAGGCTCTTGTTGTACACAATGCTATATCTGCCAATGAAGATGGTAAAAATGATTATTTCCAAATCGACAATATAGAGGATAACGCCTGTTACAAAAATGTGAGAGTCGAAGTGTATAATCGTTGGGGAGTATTAGTTTTTGAGAGAGACAATTATAATAATGAAGGAAATGGATTCAGAGGAAAATCTGAAGGAAGAACTACTATTAGTAAAAACGAAGGATTACCAACAGGAACTTATTTCTATATATTAAGCTATGATACAGATGGTGTTAAAGTTAAAAAAGATGGTTACCTCTATTTAGTAAAATAAATAAAATTTAGAAATACTCTGAAGTTTATTTCTCAGAGTATTTCTAACTATCTAATAATAATTAATGCCAATAAAAAAAATCCTCAAAACTACGCTATCTAAAAGATGGCCAATTTAAACCAACACAAATAGCTAACTATGAAAACAAAATTATTTTCAATCGTTATGATGTTTACAGTCATTGTAGGTTATGCGCAACAAGATGCTCAATATACTCAATATATGTACAACACGATAAATGTGAACCCTGCTTATGCCGGTTCCAGAGGTGCTTTAAGTTTCTTTGCTTTACATCGTACGCAATGGGTAGGCCTAGACGGTGCACCAATTACAAATACATTTTCTGTAAACACACCTTTTAACAATAGTCGATTAGGACTTGGTGTTTCCATAGTAAATGATGAAATTGGTCCATCAACTTCCAATTCGATATCTGCTGATTTATCATACAGCCTGCCGGTTTCCGAAACTTTCAAACTCTCTTTTGGGGTAAAAGGAACAGCAAATATTCTCAACATTGATATAACTAAATTGAATCCGGGTGATCAGACAGACCCTCAGTTTCAGAATTTTAGTAACGAATTTTCTCCAAATATAGGTGCCGGTATCTATTTACATTCTGATAAAGCTTATCTTGGATTTTCGGTCCCAAATATTTTAGAAGTTGATAAGTACAACGACAATGATGTCGCTATTTATAAAGAAAAAATGAATTTTTACGCAATTGGAGGTTATGTATTTGATTTAAGTCAATCAGTAAAATTCAAACCCGCATTTATGACCAAACTTGTTCAGGGATCTCCATTGCAGGTAGATGTTTCGACAAATTTTTTGATTAGCGACAAATTAGTGCTTGGTCTCGCTTATAGATGGAGCGCATCTGCGAGTGCGATGGCAGGTTTTCAAATATCTGATGCATTCTATGTAGGTTATGGTTATGATTTTGAAACTACCGAGCTTGCAAATTATAACTCTGGTTCGCATGAGATATTCTTACGCTATGAACTATTCAAGAAAAACAGTAAAATGACAACACCTAGATTTTTCTAATGCGTCAAAAAGGATACTACTCTTTCTAAAGAATATTGAGGGATAAAATCTATATTTATAACAAAAAATTGTTGCCACTTTTTTTAAAATAAATATCATGACAAATAAAATCCTCCTTTATACCATAATATTAAGTTTCATTTCTTTCAGTAGTTGGGCACAAAAAAAAAACAGTACCACTAATGAAAAGAAACCAGCAGAAATAAAAATGCAATCGTCTATTGCAAATGGAAATAATCCTAATGCCGGAAAAAAAATAAAATATTATCATGTGGAAGAAATTACTCCTTTAAAATTTGGCGGTTTCAAGACAACTTATGACGTCCGAGATCCTAAGTTAATCAGGACTTATGATTTAGGACCCAATAATAAAAGAACTATAACACCGGTATATGAAGATGAAGTACAACCCGAACAAGTGCAACCATTAAAAGCAGATACGCTGAAAAAAATTGTGCCTTCTGCAGCAATAACAGTTTCAGATAAGGCAAAAAGAAAAGATGCATACGCTTATATTGATATTATTAAGACTTATGAAAGAGTTTCAGACAAAGGATTTGAATCTGTTGACATGTTGAAGAAAGTAGGCGATTCTTATTTTTTTAATGACGAATTTGAAAAAGCTGAAAGTGTTTATACTAAACTATTTAATTTGACCAAAGAATTAGGCCCTGAATATTACTATCGCTACTCTATTTCATTAAGAGCAATAGGTAAAAAAGAACTGGCTGATGAATATTTTAAAAAATTCAATGAATTATCCAGTAATCAAACTGGTAAATAGAAGCCAATATGATCAAAAAAGAAATTAAGGATATCTAAAAATAATTATTATGAAAAACATTACAGTACTATCCCTAACGATACTCAATCTTTTTTCGTTTTGCTTTTATGCACAACAGGCAAAAGTATCGAGAGCAGACAAAAAATATGATAATTACGCCTATATTGACGCTATAAAAACGTATGAAAGAATGGCTGAAAAAGGATATCAGTCACCAGATATGTTTCAAAAATTAGGTAATGCATATTTCTTCAACGCTGAATATGATCAGGCGGCAAAATGGTATGATCAGTTATTTGCTTTAAAAACAGATGTTGATCCTGTGTACTATTATAGATATGCTTACTGCCTTAGATCTGCTGGCGATACCAAAAAAGCAGATGAAATGCTTAAAATTTATAATGAGAAAACAGGAAATACAGCTAAGCCACAATCCGGCAAAACAGTAAATTATATGGATCAGATTAAAGCAAATTCTGGTCGATATAAAGTAAAAGATGCAGGAATTAATTCCCCTTATTCTGATTATGGAAGTTCGTTCCGCAACGGAAACAAATTAGTTTTTACTTCGGCAAGAGATACCGGAAGCTTAGGACAAAGAAGACACAGTTGGACCGACCAATATTTTACGAATCTGTATGAATCAAACTTAACCGGAGATTCATTAATTCCTGCCAGTCCAGTCAAATTTGATAAAAGCGTAAAATCAAGATTTCATGAAGCCAGCGCAATATTTTCAAAAGATGGCAAAAAAATGTATTTCACAAGAAATAATTATTTGGAAGGAAAAAAAGGCAAAGACGGCAATAAAGTTACTTTGGTAAAAATTTACAAAGCTGAACTAGTGAATGATTCCTGGGATCATATTACAGAATTGCCTTTTAATAGCAACAATTACAGCTGTGCCCACCCTGCGCTGAGTTCAGATGAAAAAACATTGTATTTTGCATCAGATATGCCTGGGACTATTGGCCAATCAGACCTTTACAAGGTTGCTATCAACGATGATGGCTCTTTTGGAACCCCGCAAAATTTAGGAAACGTAATCAATACTTCCGGAAAAGAAACATTCCCATTTGTAACCAATGAAAATGAACTTTATTTTTCTTCAGATACACATCCCGGACTTGGGGGTCTCGACGTTTTTCTTGCCAGAATAAATCCTGATGGAACTTTTGATGAAGTCGAAAATGTGGGAGATGGTGTCAATTCTTCAAAAGATGATTTTGCCTACCTGATTGACACAAAAAGTAGAATTGGATTTTTCTCATCCAATAGAAGCGGCGGAAAAGGTTTCGATGATATTTATCAATTTTTAGAAACCAGAAGGTTAAAACCAAAATGTAAACCTGAATTATATGGAGTTGTAACTGAATTGACTACCGGACAGGTTATGCCAAATTCTAAAGTTACTCTCTTTGACGAAATGCACAAAGCAATCGCAAATATGGATACAGACGACAAAGGATTTTACTCATTTACAAATCTGGAATTCAAAAAAACATATAGCGTAAGAGCTGAAAAAGAAGATTATAGCACAGCAGAAAAAACAGTAACACTTTCAACAGAAGAATGTAAAAACGAATTGAATATTGCTTTCGAAAAAGCATTGTGTAAAGTTGCTGTTGGTGATGATTTGGGTAAATGTTTCGGTATTAAGTGGATTTATTTTGACTTTGACAAAGCCATTATTACAAAAGTAGCAGAATTAGATTTAGCAAAAATATTAGATGTAATGGCTCAATATCCAAATATGAAAATCGACATCCGTTCCCATACCGATAGTCGAGGTTCAGACAAATACAATGAAGCTTTATCAGAGAGAAGAGCAAAATCTACCAAAGATTGGTTAATTAAAAATGGTATTGCTCCAAATAGATTGAGCAGCAAAGGTTATGGAGAAACTAAATTAGTTAACCGCTGTTCTGATGGAGTACAATGTACAGAAGATGAACACCAGCAAAATAGACGTAGCGAATTTATTATCATGGCTCTATAATTAGAAACAGCATTAAAAACAGAAAAACTACCGTAAAATGGTAGTTTTTCTGTTTTTAATGCTATTTCAAAAGTTTATATCTTCACGAAGATATTTGTATAATATTTTTTACCAGTAGTAGGATTCTCTCTAACTGAGATACCAAAATTAGTATAATCGCCTTCAATGTTTTTTCTGTGGCTTTCGCTAAGTAGCCAAGCATCAAAAGCACCTTTCGCACTATTGTAATTATAAGCTATGTTTTCACTCACCTGTTTTGCTTTCAAAACTTTTATGATATTTGTGGAACGAGCGTCAAAATCGTCATGGTTTACAACGTTATTGGCTATCATATAATTATCATGCTCTTCAGATTTATAAGAAATATAGTTAATTTTTTCTAAACGATTTAAGCCTTTACTTGCTCGGTAATCATTTATCAAAGCCATTGTTTCCAATTCAACGGGACTATATTCATAGTTCGTAACAAGTGCTGAGCTAGGAGAGTTATCTGTAGATGAACTATCATCAGCTGTACACGAAACCATAAAACTCAAAATTGCCACAAAGAAAGACAAACGAAGTATATTCGATTTCATACTATTAGTAGTTTAAGTTTAAAGTAGAATGTGGGGCAAACTGCTTTAATGTTAATGGATTAGGTTATTAATCTGATATCAAATAAACTCACTAAACCATAAACTACCAAAAAAAATCGATGAACTACATGTATTTTACAAAATAAAAAGATATATTCTTACATTATGGCGCAAGACGAGAAATGCTCCAAGAATAATCTTCCTGAAGTTTATAACGTATTCTATCATGTAAACGATTAGGTCTTCCTTGCCAAAACTCTACTTCTAAGGGAGTTACCAAAAATCCTCCCCAATGTTTTGGACGCGGAATCTCTTTTCCTTCAAAATCTTTTTCCAATTGATTTAAATTTTCTTCAAGATAATTTCGAGAAGGAATAACTTCACTCTGGTTAGAAACAACCGCTCCAAGTTTGCTGCCGTCCGGTCTTGACTCAAAATAACCATCAGATATATTTTCAGAAGTTTTTTGGGCAATTCCTTTAATAATCACTTGGCGCTCCAAACTTTCCCAAAAAAAAGAAAGACATACATTTGGGTTATTGGCTATAGCCCTACCCTTTTCAGAATTATAATTGGTATAAAAAATAAAACCTTCTTCGTTAAACTTTTTCAGTAATACAACACGTGACTTTGGAAAACCATCAATACCTATTGTAGAAACAGTCATGGCATTCACCTCACCTGCTCCATCAAAATTTTCTACTTCATGAAACCATCTATTAAAAAGGTTTATTGGATCATCAGGAATTGAAGATTCCAATAATTCACTCTTTTCATACGATTTTCTATAATTACTTAAATCACTCATTTTATTCTGATTACTTATTATTTGGTTACTAAGATTCTAAGTAACTTTAAAAATTAAATTCAAAATTTTTACCATCATCCGCCAAATAAACTTCTTTAAAAATTGTTTCGGCTTCACTTTTAAACAAATCAATACTATCGTAACGAGTTGAATAATGCCCCAAAATTAATTGTTTTGCATTGGCTTTCAAGGCAATTCTGGCAGCTTCTTTGGCTGTAGAATGCATTGTTTTTTGTGCCAATGTTTCTTCAGATTGCAAAAACGTAGATTCGTGATACAAAACGCTCACATTTTCAATCAAAGGAATAATACCTTCATGATATTTTGTATCTGAACAAAATGCATAACTCAAAGCAGGAACAGGGTCTAAGGACAACTTATCGTTTGCAATAATACGACCATCGTCCAGAGTTATATCTTTTCCGTTTTTTATGTTCTGAAAATAACAAGTCTCAATTTCATAATCCTTTACCGCATTAAAATCAAGTCTTCGTTCACCAACTTTTTCCTGAAATAAAAAGCCATTGGTGTAAATGCGATGTTTTAACGGAATCGTTTTTACTATTACTTTATCATCTTCAAAAATAACTTCGCTCTCTTTTGATTCCAATTCATGAAAAACCAATTGATAATTTGTCCACGAATTAGACAAACGCAATTGCAAATCAATTATTTCTTTCACACCTTTTGGTGCATAAATATGTAAATCGGTAGTGCGCCCCAAAAGGGCAAATGTAGAAATCAAACCAATCAATCCAAAAAAGTGGTCACCATGTAAATGAGAAATGAAGACATTATTGATTTTTGAAAATTTCAGTTTAATTTTTCGCAATTGCACTTGTGTCCCTTCCCCACAGTCAATCAAAAAAAGTCTGTTTTTTATTTCTAAAACCTGAGAAGTGGGATTGGTTAATGTACGCGGAGTAGCGGCATAACAGCCTAATATGGTGAGTTTCAATCTGTATATTTGTTTAAAGTTTAAATTGTTTAAGTTGGTTTAATGTTGTTTAACCCATTTTGGCGATTAAAGAAATTAAAGATTAAATCTTTAAACGATTAAACAATTTTAAACTTTTAAAAACCCAAATCCCTTTCAATTTCGTCCATTTCAATCAAATCCTGAGCTTCCAATTGTGTTGGTACAACTGTAATCGAAACAGGAACTTTATTATAATCAATATCCGGTGCTACAAAAACCAAAGACTTTTTTTCTTTTTTATGTTTTTTTACCAAATCCGAAAAAATTTTAATTGATTTTACGTCCACCGATTTATCGTGTGAAATATCCAATATAAGATTATGCTCTTTGAAGCTGTTATACTGACTATTAATTTTGTCCAAAAATTCAACAATATTCCCTTCAGTATCTTTGATTATAGTAGTATGTCCTTTTGTCGTAACTTTCATATGCAAATATTTACTGAATTTTTGAAGCCAAAAGATAGATAACTGCCATTCTGATGGCAACCCCATTTTCTACCTGATTTAAAATCACCGATTGCTGCGAATCGGCCACATCACTTGTAATTTCTACACCACGATTTATAGGTCCGGGATGCATAATTACAATCTCTTTATTGAGCGAATCCAACAAAGTTTTATCTACTCCATATTGCTGAGCGTATTCTCTTGTTGAAGGAAAAAAATTCACATCCATACGTTCATTTTGTACTCTCAACATATTTGCTACATCACACCATTCTAGCGCTTTACGCAAATCCGATTCAACTGTTACTCCAAGTGATTCAATATATCTTGGAATCAAGGTTTTTGGTCCGCAAACCTTAACTTGGGCACCTTGCATTTGCAAAGCATAAATATTGGAAAGTGCTACTCTTGAATGCAAAATATCACCGACAATAACCACTTTTTTTCCGGCAACATCTCCTAGTTTTTCTCTAATCGAATAACTGTCCAATAAAGCTTGTGTAGGATGTTCATGAGCTCCATCTCCAGCATTTACGATACTTGCCTTTACATTTTTTGATAAAAAATAAGCAGCACCCGGATTTGAATGTCGCATGACCACCATATCTACTTTCATCGAAAGTATATTATTGACTGTATCTATCAAAGTTTCTCCCTTCTTCACAGAAGACTGTGCAGCCGAAAAACTGATAACATCTGCAGATAAACGTTTTTGAGCAAGTTCAAATGATAATTTTGTACGCGTACTGTTTTCAAAGAAAATATTGGCAATCGTAATATCCCGCAACGAAGGAACTTTCTTTATTGGGCGGTTGATTACTTCTTTAAAATGATCGGCGGTTTCAAAAATCAGGTTAATATCATTTTCATTAATATATTTAATCCCCAATAAATGATTTACACTTAATTCGCTCATTGTTTTTTATTTTTTTGTTTGTGGTTTATGGCTTGCTGTTTATCGTTAAGGGAGAGAACAACAAACTATAAACAATTAACTATAAACATTTATAACTTAGTTAGTAACCATGTAAACTCCATCTTCTCCATCTTGCTCAACCCAGCACACTTTCACTTTTTCGCCATTGATTGCATCAACCTGACGCCCACGATAATCGGGCTGAATTGGTAAATCTCTGCTAAAACGGCGATCAATCAATGCCAGTAATTCGATTCCCGAAGGTCTCCCAAAAGACTGAATAGCTGTCAAAGCCGCACGAATACTACGACCGGTGTACAGTACATCATCGATAAAAATTACTTTTTTATCTTCTACCAAAAAATCGATTTGGGTTTTATTGGCTTCCAAAGGTTTATTGGTTCTGCGGAAATCATCTCTAAAAAAAGTGATATCCAAATACCCCAAAGAAACATCCGAAATATGATATTCTTTTTCTAATAACTCTTTTAAACGCTCCGCCAAAAATGTCCCTCTAGGTTGAATCCCAATCAAAACAGTATCCGAAAAATCAAGGTGTTTCTCGATTAACTGACAGGCCAAACGATGCAGAATGATATTGACTTCTTTTGAAGTGAGCAATACTTTTTGACTCATAATGAAGTGTTGTGTATTTGAAATACAAATATAGGAATTATGAATTTATTTGTTGGGTAATTGAAGTTGGAAATATTTTTTTTGAATTGAAAGATAAATTCATATTTCAAAAAAAATGTTTTTTGGGTAAAATATAGCCTAAAACTTTTTAATATTTCGACCAATCTACCCAATTATCTGCCTCATAACGCCAAGAATCCTCATAAGCCTCTGGAACTCTTTTTCCGGAAAACACCATTAATACACTGTCTTTTTGAGTTGCTTTAATACAATTGGCATACCCCATTGGTAAGCAAATAATTTGACTTTCGGATTCGGAAAGATGAAAAATTTCAGCTTTCAAATCCTTCGAAGGATTATCCCAATCATCAATTTCAACAAAAGCCAATGTAAAAGCCCCTTTTACACACTGAAACCATTTCTTTTCGAATTGGTGTCCATGCCAGCCTCTAATCACATCAGTATCTAGATGATGGATAAAATAATACCGTTCCACTTCACCAAACCTAAAATGGTTCATGGAGCAAATTCTACCACGATAATCATTAAAAATCTCGCCTTTAATTACTTCAATCTTACTCATATCTTTTTAATACACCTATTAACAACATACCTAAAAAACAACCAAAGTAGTTTATTGTTTTACTTTAATTACTATATGTCAGATTTTATTTCAAAACAAAAATTATACCATAATCAATAGTTTTAGCCGCAGGTTTTTGAAATAAAACCTAACACAACGCCCTTATTAAAACCAAAAAAAACTCCCGCTTTTCGACGGGAGTTTCTATTATATAATCTTCTTTATCAACAATTAAGAATACATTTTCTTTCTTTGTTCTTGGATTTTTTCATCATCAAGGTATTCATCAAAAGTCATGTAGCGGTCGATAACGCCATTTGGAGTCAATTCAACCACGCGGTTACCAACAGTTTGAGCAAATTCGTGGTCATGTGTTGTAAAAATAACCGAACCTTTATAATTTTTCAATGAGTTGTTAAAAGCCGTAATCGATTCCAAATCCAAGTGATTCGTAGGTTCGTCCAGCATCAAGATATTGGCGCGTTCCATCATCATTCGGGACAACATACAACGAACTTTTTCTCCTCCTGACAAAACTCGGCTTGTTTTTAAAGCTTCTTCTCCAGAGAAAATCATTTTTCCAAGGAAACCTCTAATGTAAACTTCGTCACGCTCTTCTTCCGTTTTCGCCCATTGACGTAACCAATCAACCAATGTTAAATCATTTTCAAAATACGAATGGTTTTCTGCTGGCAAATAGGCTTGATTTGTAGTGATACCCCAATCAAATTCACCAGAATCTGGTTTTTGGTTTCCGTTTAGTATTTCATAAAATGCTGTTGTAGCACGGGAATCTTTTGAGAAAAGAACAATTTTATCGCCTTTGGCCATATTCAAATCTACTCCTTTAAACAAAGTTTCACCGTCAATCGAAGCACTTAAGTTTTGTACATTCAAAATTTGGTCCCCAGCTTCACGATCCTGATCAAAAATAATGGCAGGATAACGACGGCTTGAAGGTTTAATTTCGGAAATGTTTAATTTGGAAATCATTTTTTTACGAGAAGTAGCTTGTTTCGATTTGGCCACATTCGCAGAAAAACGACGAATAAATTCTTCCAATTCCTGTTTCTTTTCTTCAGCTTTTTTGTTTTGTTGCGCACGTTGTTTTGCCGCTAATTGGCTTGACTCGTACCAAAAAGTGTAATTTCCTGAATAGTGGTTTATTTTTCCAAAATCAATATCCGAAATATGTGTACAAACTGCATCCAAAAAGTGACGGTCATGGGAAACCACAATTACTGTATTTTCATAGTTTGCCAAGAAATTTTCCAACCAACCGATAGTTTCAAAATCCAAATCGTTGGTAGGCTCATCCATAATTAACAAATCAGGATTTCCAAACAAGGCTTGAGCCAAAAGTACTCTCACTTTCATTTTTCCTTCCAAATCCGCCATTAATGTATAATGATTCTCTTCTGTGATTCCTAAGTTAGACAACATGGCAGCCGCATCCGAGTCGGCATTCCAACCGTTCATTTCTTCAAATTGAACCTGCAACTCCCCTATTCTGTCCGCATTTGCATCATTATAATCCAAATAAAGAGCATCCATTTCCGTTTTTACAGCATACAAAACTTTGTTCCCCATCAGCACGGTTTCCAGCACTGTATGTTCATCAAACATATTGTGGTTTTGGTTTAAAACCGACATACGTTTTCCTGGTTCCAAATGAATATGACCTGAAGTTGGGTCGATATCGCCTGAAATTATTTTTAGAAAAGTAGATTTTCCAGCCCCGTTGGCTCCAATAACTCCATAAACATTTCCGTGAGTGAAGGTTGTATTTACTTCGTCAAACAAAATTCTTTTGCCAAACTGAACTGATAAATTATTGACTGTTAACATGAATGTTTCTTTATTAAAATTTTGTGCAAAAGTACAAAAAAATGTCAATTCTTTTTTACTGAAAAAACGAGTTCCATTATTATTTTTTTGGAGCAGAAGCATTAGACATTTTTATCAACATTCCTCCCGCTCTCCGTTGCAATCTTGTAAACCTCTCGTCTTTAGGGACGAGACGGTTTACAAGGATTTTCACTTCGATCGGGGCTAAAAAACGAATATTTTGCTTTTTTAGAAGTATCTCAAAAAAAGTAACCATTAAGAAATTAGGAAACATTTAGACTTAATGAAACTTAATTTCTTAATGGTTTAAAATTTTAACCTTTATAATAACTTACTATTTTTTCACTTCAATAGAATAAGGTCTATCTTTTATACTTGTTCCCCAACTTTTAGAAGGAGTCGCACCCATTGTAAAAATCAATTCACCACCTTTCATAATATCCGAATGAAGGATATAACTTTTAGTATAGTCTTTTCCGTTCAAAGTTGCTTTTTGTATATAAATATTTTTCGGACTATTGTTTACTGCTTTTACAGAAAAACTTTTGCCATTGGCCAAATTCAACACCGATTCATCCATTGATGGACTTCCAAAGACATAAACCCCGTTGAAAGGATTCACAGAATACATTCCCATCGCGCTCCAAACATACCAAGCCGACATTTGTCCAACATCTTCATTTCCGCAAAGTCCATCTGGTTTATCACTGTATAAATTGTCAATAATGTAGCGTACTTTCTCAGCAGTTTTCCAAGGCTGACCCACAAAATTGTACATATACGTGATGTGGTGGCTTGGCTCGTTTCCGTGTGCGTATTGACCAATTAACCCTGTAATATCGTTGGAAGCTTCGGCTCCCATATCTCCTTTTGCAGTAAATAAATTATCCAGTTTATTGGTAAACTTTTTTTCTCCTCCCAACATAGCAATCAATCCTTCCACATCATGAGGTACCAACCAAGTGTACTGCCAAGCATTTCCTTCGGTAAAATCATCTTTCATATGTGCCGATTTGAACGGATCAAATGGTGTTCTCCATTCTGTATCGCTCACTTTCCCACGGACAAAAGTTGTTGAAGCATCATAATATTTTTGATACGCTTTTGAACGTTTGAAGAAATAATTATAATCTTCGGTTTTCCCCATCTTCTTAGCCATCATAGCAATTGCGCCGTCTGCAATGGCATATTCCATTCCGATAGCTACTGATTCCTTCAATTTATCTGCAGGAATATACCCTAGTGTTTTTACATAATTCAATCCGCGATCATCCTGCATTGCTGTTGCTTTTACCGCTTCAAAAGCTAATTCTCCGTCAATTCCTTTTATTCCTTTCAAATAGGCATCGACTACAATTTGAATAGCACTATTTCCCGGCATACAATAGGTTTCATTCCCCATCAAATGCCAAACCGGAAGATGCCCAGATTCCTTGTAAATCGCCAACATCGAATTAACAATATCCGAAACTCTTTCCTCTTGTGTTATTGTAAACAATGGATTTGCACCACGATAAGTATCCCACAAAGAAAAAGTCGTCAAATTTGTAAAACCAGCCGATCTATGTACTTGTTTGTCCGTTCCATAATAATCACCATTGCTGTCGTTATAAATGGAGGGCGCAATCATCGTATGATAGAAAGCGGTATAGAACGTTTTCATTTTAGCATTATCATTTGTTTTTACCGCAATTTTGTTCAATTCTTTGTTCCATTTTTCATCTGCTGTGGCGGCAACTTTTTCAAAATTCCAGCCAGGAATTTCTTTCTTGATGTTCATTAATGCATTTTCGGCACTCACCGCAGAAATCCCCACTTTGATTTTGATGACTTCGTCTTTTGAAGTAGAAAATTGAATTACCGCTTTGGCGCTGTCTCCCATAACCACTTTATTAATCATCTCTTTTGTATTATTGTACAATTGGATTTTCTTTGCGGGTTTTGACAAAATTGCTGTAAAATAAATACGTTGGTCCACAGCCCAGCCTTTTGAAAAACGATACCCTTCGATCAAAGTGTCATTTTTTACACGGATATACGTATTGGCAGCTCTGTCCCAACCGATTCCCTCAACCAAATCCAAAATAATATGGGATTGATCCGAAGCCGGAAATGTATATTTTTGGAATCCTACTCTTTCAGAAGCCGTCATTTCGGCTTTTATTCCGTTCTTTTTCAAAATAACCGAATAATAGCCTGGTTTTGCAACTTCGTCCTTATGGTCAAATGAAGAAATATAACCATTCTCCATGTCTTTGGCAGTTCCTTTTTTCAAATTGATTTTACCAACAGCAGACATAAATAGAACATCTCCAAGCTCTCCAATTCCTGTTCCGCTCAAATGTGTGTGCGAAAACCCAATAATTGTAGGATCTGAATAATGATATCCAGAACACCAATCCCAACCCTGTGAAATATTCACAGGACCCAGCTGAACGGCACCAAAAGGCACATTTGCCCCCATGAAAACGTGACCGTGGAATCCGGTTCCAATGAAAGGATCTACATATTGTGTTAAATTTTGTTTGGCCGACTGACTGTGCATTTGCAAACAACAAAAAGCTGCCATTGTAATAAATGCGGATTTTAAATTTTTATTCATTTTTATATTCTTTTCTCTTTATTCTTTTCTCTACTTCACAATCTCGAAACTCGCTTCCAATTGTGTATCTCTCGAATTCGAACCTATTTTTACAGTATATTTTCCCTCATAAATTTGGAACTTTTTTTGAACTTCATCCCATTTTTGAAGCTCTTCCAACGGAATTTCCAAAGTAATATTTTGAGAATTCCTTTTGGTAATAGACACTCGTTTAAATGCTTTTAGTTCTTTCAATGGCATTCTGTCCATTTTTGGATATTCAATGTACACCTGTGCCACTTCATCGGCATCATATTGTCCTGTGTTTTGAATTTTTATTTGCATCGAAATTTTGTTGGAAGTCTTTTTTACATTGTCGGGTTTTTGAAGCCAATTATAGTCAAAAGTAGTGTAACTCAACCCAAAACCAAAAGGATACTGCACCTCTTTATTAAAATAACGATAAGTTCTGCCTCCCATCGCATAGTTGTTATAATCTGGCAAATCACTGAAGGATTTGTAGAACGTAATTGGTAAGTGTCCAGACGGAGAAACTTTACCAAAAATAAGATTGGCCAATGCAGTTCCTCCTTGTTCACCTGGATACCAAGCAAAAATTATCGCATCCACATACGGTTCAATTGAAGAAACATCTACTGCTCCTCCGCCAGTAATCACTGCAACTATTGGAGATTTCGAACCTTTTCGCAGTGCTTTCATGTAGGCAATATGCGAAGCCGGTAATTCCATGTTTTTTCTATCACCTTTTCCATCGGCCAAGAAAGCATCACCTTCCTCACCTTCATAAACAGGATTGAATCCTATCACGGCAACGGTTAAATCAGACATTAATGAACCCCACATACCATTGAAACGTTGCGTATCGTTAAAGTCGCAGCCCATATCATATTCCACTCGTGTATCTGGTGAAACTGCCCCAACAATTCCCTCTACAAAATTCACTGCTTTATCACTAATCCCGTGATAATTTCCCACCAAAGCATCAATTGATGCGGCATTAGGACCAACCACCATAATCGATTTGCATTTTTCTTTGTTTACTGGCAAAATGTTTGAGCCATTCACAAGACCATTTTTTAGCAAAACCATACTTTGTTCCGCCATTTTTCTACTTAGTCCAATGTGGTAAGAATTGGCAATACTGTCCACTCCATATTTTCTATAAGGATTGTCTTCGGGTTTATCATAGAATCCTAATTTGAATTGCGTGCGTAAAGAAGGCGCCAGTGCGTTGTCAATATCTTTTGTGGTTATTAATTTTTGTTCCAATGCTTTGATTGCGTCTTTTTGCAACAAATCACTGCAATCCATATTCACACCGCCTTTGATTGCCGCCGCCGCAACAGCTACACTGTTTGGTAAAGCTTTGTGACTTTCGTAAATATCCTGTAATGCCCAACAATCGGTTACGACATGACCTTTGAAACCCCATTCTTTGTGTAAAATATCTGTCAGCAACGTTTTTCCTGTACAACAAGGCTCCGAATTCACGCGGTTATAAGCACACATCACAGATTCAACATTGGCATCAACCAGTTTTTTGAAAGCATACAAGTAAGTTTCTCTCAAGTCCTTTTCATCGACGATTGCATTAAAAGAGTGACGACTGCTTTCGGGGCCACTATGTACGGCAAAATGTTTTGCACAAGCAGCCGTTTTCATGTATTTTGAGTTATCACCTTGCATTCCCTTTACAAAAGCAGTTCCCATCTTCCCAGTCAGGAAAGGATCTTCACCATAGGTTTCCTGACCTCTTCCCCAGCGAGGATCCCGAAAAATATTGATATTTGGTGACCAAAAATTTAATCCCATATATTGCAAACGACGGTCTTTGGCAACAGCCATATTATTTTTGGCTCTAGCTTCGGTCGAAATAACCGTTGCAACTTCATGGAACAATTCGTCATTGAAAGTAGCCGCCATTCCTATAGCCTGCGGGAAAACAGTTGCCCGTCCAGCTCTGGCAACACCATGCAAAGCCTCATTCCACCAATTATAGGCCGGAATTCCCAATCGCTCCACAGGTCGACTTTGAAAACCTATCAACGAAATTTTTTCCTGAACAGTAAGTTGTTTCAACAAATCTTCAACTCTTTTGTCAACAGGTAAATCCTGATTTTTGTATGCTGGTACTTTCTGTTGCGCAACAGTTATAACTGTATAAAAGCAAATTGACAGTACAATTGAAATCTTTTTCAAATTTATTTTCATTTTTCTTTTTGGAATTATTTATAATCACAAAGAATTCTTCACTCTATTTTTTTCAAAAATACTAAATCGTTTTACTTGATAACAATTTAATTTGAAAATCAATAAACAACTTTTACCAAACTTGCAATTTCTCAATCCTATTTCCTTTCTTTTCAAAAGCTCCCGCGGAAGGATTGGAATCAGAACGCTTATTTCCCAAATAATCTGTATCAATTTTTAATGGCGTACCATCTGGGTTTTCAAATTTCCCTTTGGAAACAGTTGTTTTTCCTAACAAATCAGTAGTAACCATCTTTGTATTCAAACCCGAATCACTAGCAACATTATAAGAAATAAAAACTTTATCTCCTTCCTCTGTCAAAGAAAACTTAGGATTCAGAGTTTTGTTTTCGATAAAATTAACTTCTTTAAAATAAGGAATTGCTCCTCCATAATAAATATTCCCGTCCACCGAAGCCGGTAATTTAGCTTTTTTGTAATCGTCCAATCCAAATTTTTGATCTGCCGGATAGCTTTCTCCCTTCAATTCTTTTTTAGTTAAAAAAATATTATTGTAAAAACGGTCGTCTCCGGGAACAATCTCCGATAAACCTTTAATTTCCGTAGAATGTTCCAAATGATAAGGCGTGGATCTCGTTTGATTCAGCCCCAATTCAAATGTTCCGGCAATCAAATTATGAACAACTGCGCCTCCAGTAGACTGAAGATTAATTGCATTTTCAGAAAGTAAAAGATTATTATCAATCAAATATGGACCATGATCAACTTCGGCATAAATATCTTGCCAAGTGTTGTCATACATTAGGTTTCTTGAAATTCTTGTTCCTTGAGTCATCCAATCCAACCAAATTCCAGGACCATCAACCGAGTTAACACGATTATGAATAATTTGCGTATCGATTGGCGCATGGAGTTTTATTCCGCCTAATTCGGCACCACCAAATTGCTTTTTTTGATGAATATTAAAAACATGATTGTTTTCAATTGTGCTAAAAACAGCTCCCATGCTCCCACAAATTCCTGCCTGTTCGCAGTTATAAATTTTATTGTTTCTTACAATATGTGAACCAATATTTTCTTTGTTCCAGCCATTTTTCAATACTTTAAAAATAACTTCTATATAATGAATATTACCATCATTAAAAACATTTCCCAAATCTTGAGTCCAAACGTTATGACCCGTTTTTCGCTCTTTTCCAAGTGTAATCCCCACGCATTTTGAATCGTGAATAATATTGTTTTCAATTATCCATCCTTTGTTCCAATGTGTGGCCACCATACCTACTTGCTCTGCCGTTGGAGCTCCCCATTGAGTTGCCGCCTGACTAAAATCAAATCCGCTGATGGTGATGTAATTGAGTCCTTCGCTTTCAGGGTAAAAACAGGTTTTACGGATGCTTACTTCTGTCAATTCTTTATTAGGGTTGCGTGTCTGGAAATTGGCCCAAATCGTTGTTGTTTGTTCGTTGCTTTCGGCATACCAACCATAAAGAGTACTAACTTTGTCTTTTACCTTTTCGTCTTCCACGGGATACTTTACCAATTCTATTTTATTTCTTTCAAAAAGTGATTTTCCCCCGATAAAGATATCGCAGGTATGAATTTTAGCATTATTATTACACCAATCTCCGGCTACATAATCTTTGAAAGGATTGTAATCCCCGAAAAAAGAATTAGGAATCACAATTGTCCAAACTTCATCATCCACTTTTTTCCAGCCGGTCAAAACTTCAGAGCCTTTGATTTCGACTTTTTCTCCATCAGCGGCTTTGTAAATAATTCGTTTAGAATCACTCTCTCCTCCATTTTTTGGATTGATTCTTTCACGATACGTCCCTGCATGTACAATCACAATATCACCCGCAACAGCAATTTGAGCTGCATGGTTAATTGTCTTGAATGGTTTTAATATTGTTCCTTCATTTGTATCATTCCCTTTAACAGACACATGTATTTCTTTTGCCGAAAGGCTTACTGTCGCTAAAGCAAAAAACATTACTATTTTTTTTATCATTTTAGTTGATTTACAATTAATTACTAATGATTACTTAATCTTTTATTTCACTACAATTTCATCGATAAAAACCCAGGATTTTGAACCTGCTGAAGGATGCCATTGCGGTAATTGCTTTGTTCCTTTTACTTCAAATTTGACATAACGAATGTTTTTTTGCGGAGCATTAAATAAAAAAACTTTATTGACATCTGCTTTTTCCTGATTACCTTCGGTCTGAATATTTCCAACTTCGGTAAAATCTTTACCATTTTCCGAAACCAGACAACGAACACCAGCCGGATGAAGTATCCAACTTTTGGCATCCCAAAGCGAGCTGATTTCTATTGTTTTTGCTTTGACAGTTTTCTCTAAATCGAGAGTTAAATCAAAATCAATTCCATCCCAGCCCAACCAATGCACTTTATAATTACTGTCACCTCTTACACCATTTGTCAAATAAGCCAAATCTCCTTTACTGTATTGTGGAGAAGGTGTTTGACTTGAAGTTACTTTTTTCTTAAATGAAAGATTTCCTTTTACCTGAACATCAATAAATCTTTTGGTGCTTTCGTAGTACGACTTCGGTGTCAATCCCGATTCATTTAAATGATCAATATTAGCTTGATTACAAACCGAATAGAAATCTTCTATCATTTGTACTTTTTCGGGAATTACTGTGTAATCACCATTTTTTTCGGTATACCAACCCCGTGGACCAAACATATCATTTTTACCTATTTCCATAATAGCAAACTGCAATGGTAATCGAGCCACTTTTACATGTAGTAACTGCGTTGCGTCGTTTTGGGCAGCTTTTTCGGCATTATCAAAAAAAGTATTGTATTCATTGATATTGTTCTGTGAAAGAAACGTATTCTGATGACTTGTTGGATGTTCGTAAATATCCAGTCCATCCCCACTTTTCTTTAATTCACTTTCCAATTTTTCAATATATTTTTTTATCCAAGGAGATGCTTTACCATAATAACCCTCCAAAAATTCATTTGTAATCTGACTCACATCGGCATTTGGATTCCACAATAAACGGGAAAGCAAATACACCTTCAGTTCCGAGAATTCAGATCCCACCGAAGCATTGGCCTGTTGAAAATGAGCTGAAACATTATTTTTTACAAAAAATTGAATATTTGGCTGCAACACGTGTAAATTTGGAAAAGGACTCACAGAATTGGCAAAATCAATATCGTAATCCCACAAATAAATATGATTGCAGATTTTTCCCCACTCAATTATATCATTCTTAAATGATTCGCTCCCTTTGTCGTCTTCAATAGCTTTGCTTCGATTCAATTCGATAGTACAAAGCATTACCTGAACATTTTTGGCAGGTTTCGTAATAAGAGGCGCTTTTCTCGAATATTCGTAAGCCAAAGTCGAGATAATTTTATCCGGAAATTGTTTGGCTACTTCATTTACAAAACGAATAATTGGCCCAGACGGACTTCCTTCTTCAGCGATAATTTTACTGCATTTTTCGCATTGGCAATACGAAAAATTATCATTCTGACTTACCGACCAATAGTTCTCATTTGACTGAAGAGCCATTTCTTTTTTCAGTTTTTCAATTGTCAATTTCAAGACATCGGGATTTGACAAACACAACTGATCGATATTTCTTTTGCCATTCATTTCTGAGAAATATTCTGGATGCGTTTTGAAATATTCCTGCCACGGAACCAATTTCCCAAAAGTATGCACATAATAGCCTTCGGCAAAAATTTCGTCAACACTATTAAGTCGATTCCAATCATAAAATTCCTGCCCCACTTTGTCAACGATGTAAACAATTCGGCAATCGTTTTTGGGTGCGTCTGTCAGATTAATTTCGGGTAAATTAATGTTTTTATTAAAAGGAATATCCTTGTAAGTTGCACTGTAATTACGGCATCCCATGTACTTTTCCAGCAAAGTTACCACACCATAAATACATCCTTTTTTGGAACCGCCTTCAATAAAAAGCGATTCATTTTTTGTCTTTATCGAAAATCCATCTGGATTTTGTATGGCATTGGAAATATTGATATAAATTGCCTTTTTCCTTTTTACCAATTGATTTGAAATCGGAAGTCCAAAACCCGAAATTTGAGAAACGTATTTTTGCAAAAGCAAAGCTGCTTTCTTTTCCGATTCGGTTTCCTTTGACGAAATTACAATTACATAATCGCTTTTCCCATTGGTTACAAGAGGAATAGTTTTACTATAAGAATTAAACTGAAAAGGAAACAACAGCAAACAGAATAATACTTTCAAACTATTTACTGACTTAAATTGGTTACTACTATTTTTCATTTGGTTTAGGTTAGCAAAAAAACATAAAGATGAAGCCAATTACAACATAAATTAGCTTCATCTTAATTTTATTCTATTTATTCAAATTTTCGAACATTACAATTGCTGTGTACAAAACGCCAGCTTCGCCTCTGAAAGTTCCGGAACCTCTAGGCTCATTTTTTATGGAATACCATTCGTAGAAACCATTATTGTCTTTTACACGTTTCAGCATCGGCTGTATTTCTCTGTAGGCTTCTTCTACATAACCATATTTTATTAACTGTTGGATAGTTCTTCCACCAAACCATGTCCAATCTCCACCGTTTTGATAACTATAGACCGGATTCATAATTTTGTTTACGAAATAACCGTTTGGATAAGGAGGATAAAGAGTTAAACCAATAGAAGACGCTCCAGCTTCTTTAACCCTTTTTACCATTTCGTCCAATGAGGCTTTCACCTCTTTTTTGCTCAACAATCCAGCTTCCATAGCAACGGTTGTTCCTCCGAAATAGAAAATATTATTTTCGTCAAAATCAGATGGAAAAGGGGAACCATTCAAATACAAGTGCGGAATAAACTTTTGCTTCTTTGCATCCCAAAGATAGGTTCGACAATTTTTGGCAACATCATTTCTGATTTTTCCCCATTTATTTTTAGTTGAAGGAATCATTTCAATCATATTATCTAACGCAATAATAAACATTGCATTGTCATAAATATCGCAGGCAATGTGCGTGTTTCCATCAACATCTACTCCGTAACCAGGTTCTGGTTGCACATCGCCCCAGTCGGCGGTAGTTGCACCGGTTATCAAGCCGTATTTTTTGGTAAATCGATGAGCCATCAGGAAATCCATTGCCCATTCCAATCTTTGTGAAACAGTTTTATCACCAACTTTTTCATTCAAAATTGATTTATCGCCTGTCAGTTTTATGTATTTATAAACCGCTTGAACCAATGAAGTTTCTTGATCGGTTTCTACCGTATTTTTATGAGCAGCGTATCTTGGTTCTAATTTAGAATATGAAAAATCCTTTTCTCCTTTTCCAATTTTTTCTTTTGGCGTATAGCCATCAATGATATTTCCATCCTCACCCTGCATTCTGAAAAACACCAAAAGATTTTCTTTTATTTCTTCTTTTTTGGTGACTTGTGCAGCCAATTCGATAAAGGTATTATAATCTCGAATCCAAACTTCACGGTAACCGTCACCTGCATTTACACCTGTTTTCATTACCGCCAAAGCCTTGTTTTTGACAAAAGGCATATAGGAATCGTTTTTAATTTTGTCAGCTAAATTTTTATCAATAGTAGCTTTTTGCTGAGCCGAAGCGGTCAGGGCAAATGTAAGTGCTACTATTGACAATGCTATTTTTTTCATTTTATTTAATTTAAATTATTTGCTAGTACTCATTGATGGTGGAGGTGTTTTTACACCCCAATTTGTATTAGGATTTGCTCCCATATCAAAAATTAGAGTTCCGCCGTCGGTTAATTTTTTACGATCAATCCAAGCATTTTCTATTTTTTCTCCATTAAAAGAAGCCGATTGGATATACATGTTTTGCTTCGAATTGTTTTTGGTTTCTATTACTAATTCATCGCCTTTATAATATTTTTTATCCAATTTAATGGTTACTTTATCAAATAATGGACTTCCAAATTGAAACGTCGGATTCATGGCTGCATGTCCTTGTACATCAAACAATCCCATGGAAACCATTACAAACCAGGCTCCCAATTGCCCTTGATCTTCGTCTTGTCCAAAACCGTAACCGTGAAGTGGTTCTGTACCATAGAATTCATCACAAATCGTGCGAGACCATTTTTGCGTCAGCCAAGGTTTTCCAGAATAATTAAACAAGAAAGAATGATGCAAACAAGGTTGATTCCCGTGGTTGTACAACATTTCCAATCCAGAGAAACTATCTATATTTTTTCCGCCGCCAAAAGTTGATTTTTGACTTTCGTTAAAAGTATTTTCTAAACGTTTATTAAACAAATCTATACCTAAAACTTTAATCAAACCAGCAGGATCTTGCGGCACATACCATGTGTATTGATAAGCATTACCTTCCTGAAATCCTCTCCAAGCCTGCATTGGGTTAAAATTCTCAACAAATTTGCCATCTTGGTAACGTGGTCGGATGAATTTGGTTTCTGGATCAAAAATATTTTTCCAATTTCCAGCCTGTTTCATTAATTTTTCATAATCTGCTTTTTTGCCCAAAGCTTTTGCAAATTGAGAAACTCCATAAGAAGTATAGGCAAATTCAACTGTATGTGATGACCCAAAATTAAACTTCCAACCATTGGATATAATAGTATCTCTTGATGGAATATATCCGTCTTTTACAAAGTAAGACAAATCATATTTTCCTGAACCATAAGGACGATTGCTGTATCCGGTTTCATTCTTATAAGCAATATTATAAGCCTCTTCTACATTAAAATCACGAATACCGCAGTTATAAGTCGCCGCAATCATTAAACCAAAACAGTTTGTCTGAACTCCGTTAGAATGTGCTCCTGCGGCCACGCCATCATGTAACCAACCTGTTTCTTTTGCAAAATCAAGATTTGATTGAATGTATTGGCTCAAATAATCTGGGTAAGCCAATGCCCAAAGTTGTCCGAGATTCCAAAATCCTCCCCAAATTCCGTCGGTATTATAATGGTTGTACTTCGGTTTTCCATTTTCGTCCAATGGAATGTGACCTATTTTCCCATCGTGTCTAGGATAACTTCCATCGACATCACTCGCTAATCCGCGCCCCAAAAGTGCGTGATACAAACCGGTATAGAATTTTACTTTGTTGATACTGTCTTTGGTTTCAACTTTGATTCGACCTAATTTTTCGTTCCATTGTTCGTGAGCTGCTACTTTTACAGCATCAAAACTCTGACCTTCTGCTTCGGTTTTCAAATTCAGTTTTGCGTTTTCGATACTTGTATAAGAAAGCCCAACCTGCATTTCGATAACTTCTCCTTTTTTGGTAGCAAAATTCACGTACATTCCGTTCCCGATTCCTTTGGTTTCCGATTGATTATCAAATGTTTTATCTTCAACGAATGAACCGTAAGATTCTGGTGTTTTGTTCATTTGAATAACAAAATACATTTTCACGCGTTTGTCTGGATCACAAAATTTTAGATATTCCGGATAAGTTTCTATGGTTCCTTCCAAAGTATTTTTGCCCGAAAGTTTCATCGTAGCTTCAGTCACGCCACTACTTTCCCCTTGACGGTGCCCAATATCGAAAATAATACGAGATTCCTTCGATTCTGGAAAAGTGTAACGATGAAAACCTACTCTTTCGGTAGCTGTCAACTCGGCTTTGATTCCATATTCTTTTAAAAAAACAGAATAATAACCTGGTTCGGCATGTTCGTCTTTTTTATCAAAAGTAGAACGGTAACCGGTTTCTGGTTTTTCTAAAGTTCCTGGCGTAGTCTGCAATTTTCCTGTTACCGGCATTGCCACCAAACCGCCAATTTGAAATTCATGAAAATGTCCAAAACCCTCAATAGAAAGATGACGGTCATCATAACCGCAAGGTTCCCAACTCCCTACGCTTCCGTAAGCATTGGTGTGCGGAGCTAATTTTGCCATTCCAAAAGGAACAGAGGCCGGTGTGTAAAAAAACCAACGTCCATGTACCGAACCAATTTGTGGATCGACCCATGAAGCAGGATTGAAATCATCCTTTTTCTTTGAACAGGATAAAATTGAAATGGCCATAGCCATCAGGAACAGTTTTTTTGATATTTGTTTCATATTTGTTTTTCCTATTTAAAAGATAACTTTAATTATTTTTTCAACAAAAACTCCGAAACTCCGCTTCCAACCATTTTAATTTCGGATGAATTTGATTTTTCGGCTCCGCTCGTCACGTCAATTATTGATTTTGGTTGCAAAGATTTCCATATGAATTTGGTTTGTTGTTCCGATTTTTCAGGATTGAACAAACGCATTAATATTGAGCCATCTTCGTTTGGTGTCAAACTTGTTACCACAATTTTTGAATTGGTCAGTTCAAATAGATTTGATGGCAATTTTACATCTTCCTTGATTACAATCCCAATCAAAGGCTGAGTGAATTCTGCAGCTTCTTTTTCTCTATAAGCATCATTTACGGCTGAATATGGACGTAGCGCATATTTGAAGTTTGCAACACCCTCTTGATCTGCTTTATAATTGGTATGCCAATAATTATTCATCACATAACTGAACCAAGTCGAAGTTGGATTTGATGTTTGTTTCCATTCTTTATGACCTGGCGCAACCACTTTTCTTTCATCAATCATGCTATTTGGCTCTACCAGAGGAGATTCTAACAACATCCATTGCACACCTTTAGTCCCATCAGATACATCCATCCATCTTTTTCCGTAGAGATAATCCATATTAGATCCCGGCAATTGGTCTTTCAAAAATTCAATAGAACCGTATCCGGCATCAAGAGTGGTTTTGGTAAATTGTCCATTAAAAGGATACCCAAAATGAACTCCTTCTTTTTCGCGAATAGCTTTTTTGTCCAAAACATTATGAATCAACACTTCATCGCTTCCACTGTAGAGCGAAATAATACGTTCCAATTTATTGGCACCCGGAGCATCTGAAGTGATAGAAACTGTCGTCATTACAGGTCCTTTCTCAATAAATTTCACTTGAACATTTCCATTACTTTGTGCATCTTCTGGATTCAGTCCGGCCACATACCAATAACTGTTCAATCCTTGTTTTTTGAAATCACCGGCATAGTTAAAATCCGAAACGGTTTTAAGATTTGTTATACTTCCGTTGTTTTTGTCCCAACTGAATTCAATTTGCCCGTTTGACAATGAATTTTCTCCCAAAACAAATTTACTAGTCAAAGCTGGTGCTGTTTTATTTGTAATTTCAAAAGTAGCAGTTCCAAAAGCGGGTACATCTTTGGCAATAAATGCATATTTTCCGTTACTTAATTTTTGCAACGGCAAAATATTTCCTTTTTCATCTTTCACCGATTTCCCCTCAATTGCCGATTCTACAATAACCAAGCCAGTTCTATTCCACGAACAAGTATTGAATACTGCAATTTTCTTAGATTGTGAATTACTTAGACTTTCAAATAAATTTTTCTCCAGAGCATTTATCTGTGCGTCACCATCGAGCATGTACTGTCTTTTAATTCTCCATTGTTCTGTTACAAAGGGAACATCCGGCTCTGTAGTACTATTGTGTGCTCCCCAAGTATGCTCATGAAACAATAGGATATTTCTCCATGCCTCGTAAAAATTATGTTGGTCGTATTTTTTAGAATCCAACATTGTATAAAGCGTAGTCAATTGTTGAAGTCTCAAACTGTTTTTTCTGGTTATACCTTCTTCTTCAGCAGACGAAATGGCTCCGTCTTCCCAATAAGGTGTCATATCACCTTTTACAGTTGGAATTTTATCCCCGTATTTTTTCTCGAACGCTTCAAATAAGTTTTCTGTAGTATTCAAAACCAGTTTTGGAGAAGCATATTTCTCATTCCAGTTTTTGACAAAATCAGAAATATTGGGTTCAATCGGTCCATTATCGGCAACGATATTAAAACGCCACTGCACCATATCATAAGGATAATTATTTGCAGTGAGTTCATTTAGATAATCTGCAATTTTTTTAGCACCTCTTTCATATATATCACCTGGTTTCATACCATGCCAAGAAGAATACCCTTTGGCTCCAGCCCAAAACAACACTTTTTCCTGCCCCGAAGGTGATGTCCACCAAACTGGTTTATCTCCCCAATTTTTAAGAAAATGCCCTGCTCTATCACCCAAATATGGATGATCTAACCCCATGAAATTCGAGCCAATTGAGAAATATTTCACACCTCCTTTTGAAAGCGCCGTTACGGTTGACCATGCAAATCCAGGAATATCCGAAATCATTGCACCATTTATTTTGAAACCAAATTCTTTACGCAATTTGTTTGCATATTCTGTATAATGAAACATTTCCTCAGGCTCGCTCATACCAGTAAGCAAATTTGCATACAAAGCCGAAAGGAAAATATCCCCGTTTTTTACAGCTGCAACAAACTTCTCTTTTTGGGCAGGTGTGGCAACTTTCAGAAAATTTTCAACAGCCCAGAGTGATTCTACATTCCACTTAAATTTTGCTTCTGCTGGATATGATTTTGTTTTCTCAATCATTTCGAGTGCATCGACAATATTTTTGTTATGGATTTTTATAACATCAGGCTGAATATGAGAATAACCGATGTCTGTATGAGCATGATGAATTAAGTGAAGTTCTCTGTAAACAACTGGCTTAACAACAAAATAATCGTTGATATAAGTTTTATTTGCAATCGAAGCTTGTACTTTTACTTTTTCCTCTTTTGCAACAGCGGTAATTGGAACATCAAAATAATTTATTCCGTTTTTAATGTTGTAACTATAATTTTCTTTGTCATTGATTTTTACTTTTACGTTTTCATCTTTTCCAAAATGTAAAACTGTCAGAGCAATAGATTGTGTACCATTTTTTAGAAGGAAAGGCATTGGAAGCACTTTTACATTTTCCACGAATGGGAATTTGAAAGTCATAAACCAGTCATTGCTGTTTTGTTTTTGTCCAATAATTTTCACACGTACCGTTTGCCCGGCTTTTACTTTGCTGGAAGGAATACGCAAGAAAGCATATCCCTGTGAATCATTTGCCCCATCCAATTTAGTTTGTTCAAACACCAAAGCCGATCCATCATCTGCTTTAAAAATCCAGTTTGGTTTTTGATTTTTTGGTAAAGTTGTAAAAGTCAGAATCTTTTTGTCATTAACATACAAATCATAATTTCTGTCTCCACCGCTTGTTGCCGAAGAGTGACCTGCTACCCATCCGAAATAAACATATTCTCCTTTGCTATCTTTTGGCACTGGCGCTGTTTCCCATTCGATAGTTTTATTTCCATCGGTATTTCTTGTCAAAAGAGCAACTGTCGCATAATCCTGAAACGCCGAATTATAGGTAATATTTTCTCCGCTGATTTCTTTGGAGAAGCCATTAATCCAATTAATTTTTCCAAAAAAAGGAACTTCATTTTGCCCCAAAACCGATTGTGCTGTCAAAAAAATCAAAAGGACAATTGATAATTGGCTTGTGCTTCGTTTTTTTAAATTCATGATCTTTATTTTTATTCTAATTAATTATTAAAAAAATGGTATTAACTATTTGGTATTAGTCATCATCATCCTTTCTCTCACTCAGTCTAACAAAAGCGGCACGTCTTGGTCCGGGAAATGCAACCGCATCTCCTTTTATTGCATGCCAAAGCAGTTCTGTAAATTCTAAATCGGGAACAGCATCGACTTTGGAAAAATCAAAAGTTTCCGATTTTTGCTGCCATTTATTCATGGCAACATTTACTTCTTTTAAATCTATATTGGAAGGCACCGATTTGAATGGTGAAAAATCCGGAACGTGCGTAAAGCTATTCCACAACGGAGTCGAACCTGCATCGTGCTGTGACAAAGGAGCTAATCCTAGAATCAACTCAATCGTACGCAAAAATGAAGTCGAAGAATACATGGTATGATCTACAAAATTTCGTTTTACATACGGCCCAGCCAAAAAAGCAGTGCTTCTATGAGCATCTACGTGGTCGGTTCCGCTTTGGGCATCATCTTCAACAATCAAAACCAGACATTCGTTCCAAATAGGACTTTTGCTCAAATATTCAACAAGAAGACCGGTTGCCAAATCATTGTCGGCAACATGCGCATTTGGAGTCGGACGCCCTTTTCGTAAACCTTCGGTATGATCATTTGGAAAACGAACAGTATTAAATTGTGGAACTTTTTTAATAGCTACCAACGAATCAAAATCTTTTTTCCATTGCTCGAATCGGTTTACATCTTTTTCGGCCAATTCATCCCAAGAATTAAAAGTTTTGCAATAGTTATTCTGCAAAACTGAAATAGTAGGTTTTTTGGCAATTATAAATTCTCCATAACTTCTATACGAAATGTTTGCTCGTTTGCAAGCATCCCAGATATATCCTGCTTTGTTGTTTGCAATCGCTCTTCGTCCTTCACCTGGATAATCCCAAGCTCGGCCGTAACAGGTAGGCCACATTTTTTCCAGATAATCGGTAGCATAAGCGCCAAGTGTCCACGCATGACCATCGGCACTAACTTCGGCATCAACATAAAAATTATCCAAAAGCACAAAATCTTTTGCCAATTTATGCTGATTTGGAGTTACTTTTTCTCCAAACATTACCAGGGAAGGATCGCCGTTTCCTTCTTTTACATCACCCATAACTTGGTCATAAGTGCGGTTTTCTTTGATGACATAAAACACATATTTAATAGGACTTACATCGCCAACTTTCATTGGGACAGGGTTTCCTACATCATTATGTGCTTTTAATTCTTTTTCTTTAGAATAAGGAGAATTTTGGTAGACCATTTTTGTATAAGCTGCCAATAAATCTTTTGAAGGCTGGTCGATAATGCTTAATGCACCTTTAAATAATTCTCCAATTGAATGTACTGATTTTGGTTTTGATGCGTCTTCTTGTCTATATTTTAAGTCATATCCTTGTGTATAAGGCGTTGGTGCCTGAAAGTTTGTCAACGGAACAAACCCTTTTGCATTGGTTACAAATATCTTTTTGTTTACAATCTTCACATTAGTTGGATACCACCCCGTGGGAACAAACCCTAGTGATTTACTTTTCCCGGGTTGGCTAACATCAAAAACGGCGAGACAATTATTGTCGGCATTAGCGATGTAAAGTTGTTTCTCGTTACCACTAAAAGCAAGCGAATTTGTGGTTGAACCGGCTGGTGCATCGGGATACAAAGCTGCATTAAGAGTCTCAACAACCTTGCGTGTTTTTCTTTCGATGACAGAAACGGAATTATCATTGGAATTGGCTACAAAAATAAAATCACCTTTTTTTGTAAGCAGTATTTCATTTGGATGACTACCTACTCCTATCGAAGCTGCAAATTCTTCTTTGGCGGTATCATAAATCAATAATTTTTCGCATCCCCAACAACTCACATACAATTCTTTCAAATCAGGAGACAAAACGCAGGTAAAACCTTCTCCTCCCAAAGGAAGTTGCTTTTTTATTTTTTTGGTTTTGAGATCAACCACATAAAGTGAGTTATTATCCTTGGTCACCACATAAAGTAACTGATTCTTCTCGTCGATATCAAAGCCAGCAGGCGAAATTCTATTCGGCCATTTTTTGCCTAAAGTAATCGTATCGTTAAGTTTGAGTTTGTTCCCAATTAAATCGTAGCGCAAAATAACATTGTCGTTTCCTCCCGAAGCATAAAGTTTTTTATCATTTGAACTAAATTTCAGTCCATACCAACTGGACGGAATAATGATGCTGTCGATTTGTCGTTCCGATTTTGTGTCTATAAGTTGAATATAATGTTTTCCTAATCCGTTGTTGGTTACGGCAATTCTCTTTTTGGATGTACTAACAGCAATATTCAAAGGTAAATCACCTAATGGCAATGATCTTCCCACATTTGTAATTGACCATCCATTAGGCAATAACACCGTCTTTGTCTCTTTTTGTGAATGGCTTTGCGCCAATAAACCAAAAGAGCAAAACAGAGAGATAAAAGCCAATATACTAAATCGATTTACCATTATTTAATTTTTTGAACTAAAACATTTTTCATATCAAATAGATATATAAACTAGCATTCTTATTCATCCTCACCCCTCTCCAATGGAGAGGGAGTAAAGATTGAATTATTTTATTTATTTGTAGGCATTATTTACAATACCTTTCTTTCAGTAAATGTAACATATATATGTTGATGTCCCATTGACTGGCAATCGGCATATTTGTAAAGGGCAGATGAATCATATATGGAGCTGGTCCAAATTCTGTAGTGATCGTCAATACCTCTTTATTATTATCCTGATAATCTTTAACAATCGTATCCCACCATTTCAAGTGCGCTTCCAATTCGTTTTTGAATTCTGGCAGTCGCGGATCAATTACCTGTGCGCTTTGCGAATGTCCAACCCTTGAGTGCAGATGTCCGACTTTTTTGCAAGCCAAAGCAAGCGCATCCTCTTGATCCTCTAGCAAACTTTCGGATACATTGCACCAATGTGAAAAATCGGCCGTAATTTTTAAATCGGGTAACTTTTTCAAAAAGTCATAACCGATATGTGCTGCAAACAACGCTTTATTGCGATGCGTTTCATGACAAATGGGAATACCTGTTTCTTGGGAAATTCCATTTGCAACAGCAAACAATTCGGCATTCTGTTCAAAACTGAAATAATCCTTCCCAGTTTGCGCGTTAATTTTTACCGGCTTTGCTGAGGCGAGGATATTCAACTCCTTAATGTAATTGGCTTTATGCGTTTCAAAATCTTTTTCAAAAGATTGATAGTATTGACCAATCAACTTTAATCCATTATTTTGCAGCGCATCCAAAATCACTTTTTGTTCCTCTTTTGATTCTGGAACCGGAGCTTCAACACCGTCATAACCCGCCTCCTGCACTTTTTGGCAAAAATTATTCCAATCTACATTTTCTGATCCCCATCTCGGATAATAAAATTGAATTTTCATAATTTTTGATTATTCAATTTCTTCTGAAACTTCCATTTTAACTGCCAATTCTTTTCCTGAATTCGAATCAGTATTCCATTCTTTTTCAATTTCTTCCAAACTTTTTCCTTTGGTTTCAAATAAATTCTTTTTGGCATATAAAAAAGAAAGAATACAAAAGAAAGCGAAAATGAAGAATGTGGCTGCAATCCCCAATCCATCTCGCATTAAGGGAAACAACATACCCACAATCCAATCTGAAATCCACATGGTCATGATACACATTGACAACGCTGTTCCTCTAATATGCGTAGGAAATATTTCTGTTGAAATCACAAATTTTAATGGTCCTAAAGAAAAAGCGAAGAACAAAAGGAACAAAATGATACTAAATAGCATGAAATAACCTGTTATACCTACTACAAAACAATAACCTGTTAAGGCTAATGCAAATGCTGCACATATTGACCCATAAATATACAATGGTCTGCGACCCCAAGTATCTACTTTTGAAATGGCAATAAAGGTAAAGAGAACATTTGCTCCCCCTAATATTACCTGATAAAATAAGGCGTCGCTTGTAACAATTCCAGCTTGTTTTAAAATGGTAGGTCCGTAATAAATCACTCCGTTAATTCCGCTGAATTGAGACAATGCAGTAAGTACCACTGCCAAAGTCAATAATTTACGCAAAGGCAAACGCAAAAGTTCTCCAATACCACCCGATTTTTGGCCTGACATTTCTTTAATAGAATTCAGTTCCAAACGAGCAGTTTCTGCTCCACTTACTTTTGTAAGAATATCTAAGGCTTCCTCATTTCTGCCATATTGTACTAACCAGCGTGGGCTTTCAGGAACTATTAACAATAACAAACAAAATGCCATTGCCGGAATAACCCCCACAATAAACATTCCTCTCCAAACATTTTCAACAAACAACCAATGTACTAAACCTTGACCTTCTCCTGCATTTGCGCTAGCATATCTCTGTAAAAATAAATTACTGATATAAGCCACCAAAATTCCTACGGTAATGGCAAGTTGATAAAAAACGACCAATTGGCCTCTTCTATTTGAAGGCGCAATCTCAGAAATATAAAGTGGCGAAACATTTGAAGCCACACCTATAGCTATACCTGCGAGCACACGGTAAAAAATCAACATCGAATAAACCTCTGAAAATGAGAATCCAACAGCACTGATTAAAAACAATATTGCTGAAATAAATAATACTTTTCTTCGACCTATTTTGTCACTAAGGTAGCCAGAAAAACCAACACCAACAATACAACCCAATAAAGCGCAGGATACAAATAATCCTTCCTGAGCAGATGATAAAGCATATTGTAATTTCAATGGTTCGATAATCCCGCTCACTACGGCCATATCAAAACCGAATAAAAAGCCTCCCAAAGCTGCGATAAGCGTTATGAGAGAAATAAAATAATTGTTTTCTTTTGTTTTCATAAAATAATTTTTTGGTTAAATGTGGTAGTTATTTAATAGATTAATTAGGTTTAAGTTTAACACCAGCTGTCTTTGACATACGAAACCACAACAAAGGCTTTTTTGTCTCCTTTATGATTGATTTTGTATTTTGGAACGTTTGCCGGAATCACAAAAGTTTCAGCATATTTGAATGTTTGCGAGTTTTCCCCTGCAGTTACATCGGCTATTTCACCTTCAACAAGCATACAAATATGGCATTGTCCAAGAGTTTCGATTTCGATTTCTCCTGTAAATTCATAACGATCAACGGCATAAAAATGTTCTGCATGAGTTGATAAACTCATTTTTCTTCCGTTTGAAAATTCTTGAGCTACTGTTTGTTTAGAAATAAATTCATCTTGAACTCTATCTCCTTTTCTATCAAAATAAACATTGTTCAATCCATGCTCAACATTTATAGGACGTGGTTTTCCATCCAATCCCGGACGAACCCAGTCGTACATTTTGAAAGTAAAAATATATGGTGTACTACTGATTTCCAAAACCATATTATTGATTCCCGAAGCGTGAATGGTCCCATTTGGAATCAAAAACAAATCGTGTTTTTTGGCTCCAATTTTTTGTACGTAATTTTCAATTTCAATCGGCTCGCCAGTCGCTTGTGATTCTCTTAAAACATTTTCAAATTCTTTTGGATTGATATCCTCTTGAAAACCTAAATACACATTAGCATCATCTGCACAATCCAAAATATAATAGGTTTCGTCCTGTGTAAATGGTTCACCAAAATTCTCTTTGATATATTCTGGACGAGGATGACATTGCACCGAAAGATTTCCTCCATCAAAAGTGTCAAGATAGTCAAAACGAATTGGGAAATCATTCCCGAAACGTGCAGCCGCTTTTCCTAATACTTTTTTGTTATCACGGAACATCAAAAAGTCAAAAGACACCTCCAATAAATTATTATTTCCTTCAAAAATAATTCCGTTTTCTGGAGTTATTAATTCAAAAGACCAAGCATAATTCACTTCTTCTTGATTCAAATCTTCGAAATGCTCTTTCATCCAATTTCCTCCCCAAACACCGGCCTCAAACCAAGGACGAGCACGTAACGGACTTTCCAACATTAAATCCAATGCTTTTCTAAAATCACTTCCCTGCATCCAGGTAATCTCATCAATACGCTGCTCATCTACAATCAAATCAATTTTTGACAGCAAATTCTCTTTGTGTGCATTCAAAACCAACCAATCGATAAAGAAAAGTCGTTTATAAATTTGTGAATACGCCAAAGTTTCTTTAGACCCAATATTTTTGACAGCACAGGCTCTCATTCGGTATTGAATCTCGTTTTTTGGAACATCGACATAAATCAATTGACCTTCCCAATTGGCCAAAGAAGCTCCAGTACCGTAAACAATGCAGACATCGGCGGCTGTATCTGGCTGAAGCATATTCAATTTTTGACTATCAAAGAAATCCGAAAGTTCACCCGAATATCTTTTTCCAAAAACCAAATCATCACCGTTCATATTCGGTTTGATCATTTCGTCAATTTCACTAGACGGTTTCAAACAAGAATCAATATCGTACCAAAGCACATTAATATTTTTTTGGCTTAAAGCCAAATTCAAATGATTTCTGAAGTTTTCCCAAATCACACCACCAAAACCGTCGATGACAACAGTTTTTTGTTTAGCAATTTCATTTGCCAGAGAATCAAATCCCACAAAAACATCAGAATTGGTGTGGAAAGATGGGAATATATTATAATCAGAATTGTTTTTTACAACCGCATTTACCGGCAATAAAGCTTGACTCGTTTTTCTTTTGGACAGAATTGTGTTTTCCATTTGTAATTTATTTTTCTTATCTGCAATAATTGTCGCTCCTATCAGAATACTTTGCTCAGCATCCTCACAAAAAACGATGTTAACTTTTATTTTTAATGTATTTAATTTTTGTTCCAAAGCTGGCAAGAACAAATCTTTGGCTTTTGAGATATTGCCACCTATGACAAGTTCTTCGCAACCGAACTTTTCAAACCAAGGGAAAAGAAAATCTCCCATATTGGCTCCAAAATTTCTGAAAACAGCATTGGAAACATCAGTATTTAAATCTGCAATGGCTTTTACAGATTCTATGCTTTCTCCAGAAAGGCGTTTATATTCACCCAATAGCCATCGGGTAGAAAACCAATCATCGGCAATTGATCCCAAGAAAGGTTGATCATAAAACATTCCGTTTTTAGGCGCATCAGGATGGTTGTCTACCAAATCCCCATCAGCCATTAAAGCTGAACCAAAACCTGTACCAAGAGTTAGAAAAACAGTTCTTTTACTTTTCAGTTGATGACGAAAATAAGCCCCTTCGGCAAAGCAATGCGCATCATTTGCAAATACAAATGGAACCGCATTCAAACCTGTGAAATTTTTCAGTGCCTGTTGAATATGAACACCAAAAGTCGGTTCAAATTTTCCTCCCACACCAATAATTTCACTCACACCTTTATCATAATTAAAAGGTCCCGGAAAAGCTATTCCAACAGCGTCAACAGTATCTTTTTCGTCTAAAACTTCTTTTATGCAGTTGCCAATCGAAGAAATAATTGCAACTGGATTAGCATTCGCATTAATTTCTTTTCTCAATACGGCTTGAGGTTTTCCATTAAGGTTATTATGGTCGATAACGCTAACAGTTACATGACTCCCACCTACATCAATACCTATTTTTTTCATATTTTAAGTTGTGCTTTATTTTCTACAAATAAATTATTGTTTAGCAACCTTATTTAAACGGACTTTAAACTTACTGACACCATCCATTAAAACTTCAAAAATAATGCGACCACTAGGCATACTGTCCATAGAAAAAGGGAATAAACCGTTCTTAACCGAGGAATAATCATGCTGTTCATAAATTACACCATCAATAGTAATCAAAACTGTCATTTTACTGGTTTTATTGGATACAACACTCAATTCTGTTTTATCTGAAACGACTCTAGGGAAAACCGAAAAGGCATATTTTCCTGGTAGTCCATCTTCTTTAAAATTTGAAGAAGCAGTGAAACACAATCTTTCGCTATTTCCAAAATCACTTTCGAATGCATGGATTATGTTGCCTTTTAAATCAAACAATCTCAAATATCCATCACCTTGTCTTCTATTGGACCAAAATTCCAATCCGTCACCAGCTTTATCAGTAATACCCAATTCATATTTTCCTTCTTTCAAGTTAATGGTATCTTTGTAAACCTTATTGGCTTCGACATTAGAAGGTAGTTTGCGGAATATAGTATCTCCTTTTTTATCAATTAAAAAGACAGTATTATCTTTAGGGTTATTATTAGTTAGATATTGAAGGATGAAACGGGTTGGCAATACATTTGGAGATTCGAATGACGTCGTAATTTCATTATCTCCCATCCAGCCGTCTTTTGTACCATTTGGATTAGAGAGTGAAACCGTATAACTATTTTTTCCTTCTTTGGATTTTATTTCTCCCGGAATTATAATTTCTGCAGTTTGATTAAATTCTAAATTTCCTTTCCAACGATAAGTTTCTTTTGGAAATCCATCAGTACCATAAGTCACAACAACAGAGCGAAGATTTTCGGAACCCAAATTTCGAATAACAAAATGAGGATTAAAGCTAGCCGGATTAAGTCGACTATACTGTTGCTCATTATTAGGGACAATAACCCTGTCGATGGCAACATCATTTTTTTGCACAGGAGCAGAATATTGAAACAAATAAGATGCAATATTTTCGACTGCCTGAATATTTGCCGTTGCTGTATAAGGCTCCATTTCCAGCGAAATGCTATGTTTTCCTGCAGTAGTTTTCAAATCAATAATATCAGGAAGTTGCAACTCTCCAGGACACCAATAAGCGCGATCAGTAACCCAAGTTCCACCCTGTGGATAGAGTGGATTTCCGCCACAATCTTTCCACATATTGCGATGATCAATCGTTTTTCCGTCAAATTTCAATTCTCGCCAACGTGAACAAAATTCGCTGCAGCCTTTTGGTCTATCAGCACCGTGTCCCGTATGTTGAATTCGAATACGATTATACTTGGCTTCAGGTACAGATTCATAAGAGATGGGAAGTAAATTATCCTCAATTTTTTCTTTAGGATCACCGTATTTATATGCTGCATTCCAGAGAGGTACAATGCCTAGAGATTTCTGTACTGGTGGACCAGAAACAATTTCAAAATCAATAGTCAATGCCCAACCAACTGTTTTGTTCTCATATCCTGTATGGATATAATCGACTTGAACACTGTCTCTAAGAAAAGGAGAAAAATCCGTAACATCTACTTTCCAAGTCCAGTTCCAGCCATTGTTGTAAATGCTTCCATAAGGAGTAAGCATTCGACCCAACTCATATTCTACCCATTTCCCTTTTGCATCTTTTTTTCGTAATTTAATGTGATCCAAATAATCCCAATGTGCGGCAAACAAACTATCTGGACGTCCTAATGTCACATTCATCATAACCTTTCGGATAGACTCTTTTTCGGATGGAAAAACACCCATCTTACTATACGTTTTTGTGCCCGTTGTCACATCACAAATAATGGTTGTTTTGTCGTGTGTCACTACGTGTTTGACGACTGGTTTTTGTGCAAAACAGCCTATCGAAACAGCAAATAATAATAAATATCGTATCATAAAAATTTAAGTCTTTATTTTTCGCTTCAAATTGTACGTTTAATTTCTATCGTATAGGTAAACCAATCATTGCGGTAATAACAAATATTATATTCAATTGGTTTTCTAGCTGTGTCGAGAACCACACGCCTTCTTTCGAGTACGGGTTGGTCTTTTTCGATTTTCAAATGCCCCGCAATTCGTTTACTGGCTGCAATCGCTTTGAGTTCTTCCTGAGAATACACGGGAACCACATTAAATTTGTTACCTAATATTTCGTATAGAGGGATTTCAAAATTTTCATCAGCCGAGATACCAATTCTAGGATGAAAATACGATTCGAAATACACCATCGGGCTATCGTCAATGCTTCGGGTTCTTTGCAAGAGCAACACTTCATCACCTTCTTTAAGTTGCAAATGTTTGGCTACTTTGGCGGACGCCAAAACCATTTCGGCTTTCAACGAAAGATTTTTGAATTCCAATCCCATATCTTCCATTTCATGAGTAAAACTCATCCAATTGTTTAAATTGGTTGTAATCCTGTTTTGAGAAACACGGGTTCCAGAACCTTTCTTTCGCACCAAAAGATTTTCGTTTACCAAAATAGCAATTGCCTGACGAAGTGTGTTTCTGGAAATACCCCAGCGCTTAGCCAAATCAACTTCTTTTGGAAACAATTCGCCATCTTTAAAGTCGGGATGTTTAATCAATTCACGCAATAATTCTTCCACTTGCTTATGCAATGGAATCTTGCTGTCATGATCCAGTAGCGGTAATTTGTTCAAATGTTCATACATATCACAAAAATAGTTTTTTTATCTAATGAAAAAAAATATTTAACAAAAATACAACCAATTGATTTTTAACAGTATTTAACAAATTTCAATTTAAACTAAAACGTTATAGCATTATCAATTGATTTTCAGCAAATAAGAAATAAAAGACATCTTTTTGATGAAATAAAACTAATATGTTCATACTTAGATTTGAAAAATAATTATATTTGTTTTTTCGATAAAACGATTTAGCAAATAAATCCAAATTTTAACCAATTCCCCTTCCAAAACCACTTTAATAAAACTTTATAATGAAAAAACATTTAATCACCTTATTAACATTTTGCACGGTCACTTTGATCTTTGCCCAAAAAATGCCAAAAGCCATTAAAGTAACCTACCAAAGGACATCTAACGGAAAAATTGCCGAAAATCAAGATCCCATGTTTTTATTTGCTTCTTCGGATTTGAGTTTGATAACAACCAATAAAATCCTGCAGCAAAAAGCAAATTTCCCATTCGAACAAACTTTTGTAAACTTTAATACACAAACCATTTCCCAATGGGCACAAATGAAAAATGGGAAATCAATTCTAAGCAATGACAATGAAGCTTTGCGAAAACAAAAATTTGAATTCAGTAATGAGACCAAAAAAATTCTGAATTACAACTGCAAAAAAGCAGTCACATCTGTAAATTCCAATAAAATTGAAATTTGGTACACCACCGAATTAGGATTAAAAGGTGGTCCAAGCGTTTTGGGACAAAATTTAGGTTTGGTTCTCGAAACCATCCGCAACGGAAACGCTACTGTCACAGCCACCAAAATTGAGAATTTAAAAGCTACTCCTTCCCTTTTGTCCATTCCTTCAATACAAACTGTTGACCAATTGACTTATAAAGACCTGCTCTGGAAAAGCCGTTTTGTTAATATTCCTGTTTTCAGTAAAGAACAAATTCATTTTGTTTCTGATGCCAAATCAAATGACAGTATTCTTCGATTTGCAAGCGGAACTGTAATTGTTAGAAAAATAAAATTCCCCGAAATAAAAAGAGGAAGTTCTATTTATGCCGATGTAACCGAACAATCAAACGGTGATGCGTACGACAGAACCGGTACCGTTTTTATGATCCCAACAGATAAAAAAATGTCATTTCTAGACGGATTAAAAAACGGTGTTAAAACATTACCTGCTTACGAAAATGGGAACGGCAAGAAATACCAAGGTGTAGTTTCAACCGATGAATATACTCCATTGCTGGAAATGATGCGCTTTTTTACCCCTTTTGGAGTAAAGCAATTCAATTATTTACAACTAAAAAATAAAGTGTGGCAAGATAGTGTAATCTATCGTCAGGATATTTCGCTGTTGCAACCCAAATTAAGCAATCAGGAAGTTTATATCGGAATGTTTATAGGTAATTATGATGCAGGCGGACACAAAGCGAGTTTAAACATAACCATACATCAAGGTGAAGACAATAATCCAAAAGCAGATTTTATTCTGCCACTTTTCAACACTTTAAATGTAATGGAGATGGCGGGACAGGAATACTCTACGATGTTTGACAACGAGAAAGGACTCGAAATGACATTTGAAGTACCGCAAGGATATAAGAATTTCAAATTAAGCTACACGACAACCGGACACGGCGGTTGGGAAAATGGTGATGAATTTTTGCAGAAAAAAAATACCATTTTGATAGACAACAAAGAAATTTTTGGATTCACGCCATGGCGTACCGATTGTGGTTCGTATAGATTGAGTAATCCTGCTTCGGGAAATTTTGGCAACGGATTATCTTCCTCAGACGAAAGCAGATCAAACTGGTGTCCGGGAACAACAACAAATCCCAACCTGATTGACCTTGGTAATCTTTCACCCGGAAAACATACCATTCGCATTTCTATTCCGCTAGGAAAACAAGAAGGAAACAGCAGCAGTGCATGGAATGTTTCTGGATTTTTGATTGGAGAAAAATAGGATATAAAAACTTAAATATCAGTAATTAATATAAACTCATAACAAATAAAACTTTAACTTAAATGAAAAAAATTGCACTTAGTCTACTATTATGTTCCATGCTTTCGACAGGCATACAGGCACAAACATATACGCCAACTGAGGGAAACCTGAAAAACAGAACAGAATTCCAGAATGATAAATTTGGTATGTTTATTCACTTTGGCCCATATAGTGTTTTGGGTAACGGCGAATGGATTATGACCAATCAAAACATCAAAGTAACCGAGTACGGGAGATTGATAAATGTGTTCAACCCACAGGATTTTGATGCCAAAAAATGGGTTGGAATCGCCAAATCTGCAGGAATGAAATACATCACTTTCACAACACGCCACCACGATGGATTTAGCAATTTTGACACCAAATTATCTGATTGGAAAATTACAAACACCCATTTTAAAAGAGATTTATTAAAAGAATTGGCTGACGAATGTCATAAACAAGGCATCAAATTATTCTGCTATTATTCACTTTTGGACTGGACAAGAACCGATTATCAATACGAAACCGGTAAAACAGGAAAAGGAACAGGCAGAACTCAAAAAAGCGATTGGGAAAGCTACATCCGTTTTATGAAAGGTCAGTTGACCGAATTGTTAACCAATTATGGAGAAATTGGCGGAATCTGGTTTGATGGACATTGGGATCAATTGGACAATGACACCGACAAAAAATTACAGTCAAAAGTAAACTGGCATTATGATGAAATCTACAAATTGATTCACTCACTTCAACCCAATTGTTTAATTTCAAACAATCACCACCTTACACCACTTCCAGGAGAAGATTTTCAAGCATTTGAAAAGGATTTACCAGGCGGAAACACATCTGGTTTTGGTGGACAATCCGTTTCTCAACTGCCTTTGGAAACCTGCGAAACAATGAACAATTCATGGGGTTTCAACATCAATGACAGAAAATACAAATCGACCAAAGATTTATTACATTATTTAATCAATGCGGCGAGTTTGAATGCCAATTTCCTTTTGAATGTTGGCCCAATGGCTGACGGAACAATTCAACCAGAGTTTGTACAAACTTTGAAAGAAATGGGAACTTGGATGGATAAAAACGGAAGTAGTATTTACGGAACCAGAGGTGGCGTAATGAAAACCCAAGATTGGGGAGTATTTACTGCCAAAGACAAAACTTGGTTTGCACATATTATCAACACTCCAAAACAGCCAGGTTATATTTTTATTCCTGAAATGAAACAAAAAATCAAAAAATGTTATTTGATGGAAAATAAAAAGGAACTGAAATTCAAACAACTGCCAGAAGGAACTTTTGTGTATTTGGATGGCGTACAAATAGATCCTATCGATACGATAATTCAAATGGAAATACAATAAATTTGATGTCCCATAAGGATTTAGAAACTTATGGGACTTTTTTTTTAAAATTAATTCTCAAAATAGATGTTCAAAAAAATCTTTTTTCTCTGTGCCTTAGCTTTGGTAGTTACTGAAAATAGCAATGCACAATCAACATTTTCTTCCGAAAAATTCATGAAACACGACCGTTATTTGGCTTCAGATAAATTGGAAGGTCGTCTTGCCGGAACAAAAGGTAACAACGAAGCTGCAGCTTATATCAAAAAACATTTCAAGAAATTCGGTTTAAAAAAATTCAACAACGATTATTATCAGCCGTTCAAAATTTTTATAAAACCCAATATCAACAAAATGAAATCGGATAGCGTAAATACGCAAAATGTTGTTGGCTATATCGAAGGTTCTGATGAAAACCTGAAAAAGGAATTCATCGTGATTGGTGCGCATTACGATCACTGGGGATGGGGAGGAAAAGGATCCGGAAGCAAGAAAAAAGACACGTTGGCAATCCATAACGGAGCCGATGATAACGCTTCGGGGGTTTCGGCATTGTTGTCTATTTTAGAAGAATTTCAGAGCAAAAAGATTAAAACCAAGAGAAGCATTATTTTCATCTCTTTCAGTGGTGAAGAAGAAGGATTATTGGGTTCAAAATATTTTGTACATCACCTACCAGTTGATAAAAACGCTGTAAAAGTAATGATTAACATGGATATGGTTGGGCGATTGAATGATAAAAAAGAACTCTATATGGGAGGTGCAGGAACTTTTCCTAACGGTGTTGAGTTGATGAAAAAATTAGGTGAAGGCAGCGGATTGAATCCGATTGTGTTTGCTGGAGATGTGGGAGGTTCTGACCACGTTACATTTTATAAAAATAACATATCGGCTGTTGGATTACACACTGGCGGACATCCGCAATACCACACACCCGAAGACGATTCTGATTTGATAAACAGCCAAGGAGCAGTTTTGGTTTGCCAATATATTTACAATGCTTTGACTGCTATTGCTAACTATGAACAACCGTTAATTTTTATCAATCAAAATTAAATTTTAGCCCATATTTATTTAATAAAGAAATCGGCAAATCTGCGGTATAATTAACCTCAGATTCGCCGATTTTTTGTAAAATGAAGAATATAATTTTTTATTTATCCCACCATATTCTAGTTACAAAAAGGTCTGGTCCCTGTTGTGCAACTGCAGCGTTATAATTGGCTGTGTTCAATGTACGTTCAGAATCTTTATATATCAAACGTCTCGGAATTTGACCATTTGAAACATTTCCCGGATAATTAACCGGTACTAAATTTGGATAACCAGTTCTTCTATAATCTGCATAAGCTTCAAGTCCGTTGAATAGGAAAAACGCAATCCATTTTTGAGTAATAATTTGCTGAATCTTTTGAGCTGTTGTTCCTATTGAGAATGGATTTGCCAATAGATATGTTGAAATTTCAGCATTTGTAATAATTGGCACTTTACCATTTCCAGTCCCGTATACAGCTAACATTTGCATTGCAGCCGTAACTCCACTGTCATAATAAGTCTTAGCATTACCTGAATCCCATCCTCTTACAGCTGCTTCGGCTTTTAATAATTGTGTTTCTGCATAACTTATTCTAATATCCGGAGCATCCTCACGAGCGATAGTCAAACGATTTGGAAAAGAATAATCTTGTTTGCCTGTGAAATTTGGATAGGTTTTGATTGTTTCATCGGTATATCCATTTGGCATTCCTTTTTGATGAGTCGGATCGACATCATAATTATTATTTGAAATTACGATATTCGAAAGCACTCTCATTCTTGGATCTTGGGTGCTTTTTAACAAATCTATAAATGTTTTACTGATTTTTTCTCCTTTTTGAGGATCATCAACAGTACCATCCGTTAGGAAATTATAAATAACTGGATTAACTGTAAATTGAGAACCGCTTTTATGCAAGCAAACCATGTTATCACTATTTGATGCAAATACACCTCCAGCAATTGCTTTTTTAACATATTTTTCTGCATTTACAGCATCAGCTTTTGAAATACGCATTCCTAAACGTAACATTAAAGAATATGTAAATTTCCTCCAATTTGTAACATTACCGCCATAAAGCACATCAGCATTACCATAGAAAGGTTTACTTTCATTAAAAGCAAGTGCCGATTCATCAAGCTCTTTCAACATATCCATATAGATATCTTGCTGTCTGTCGTACTTCGGACTCCAAATCCCATCAAGATATCCTTTTCCTGCCTGAGAATAAGGAATATCGCCATATAAATCGGTGATTTGATGAAACATATACACTTTAATTACTCTAGCGGCACTAATTTTATTAACATTCTCAGGAGTATTAGGTATTACTGATAGTAAATGTGTAATTTCTTTAATTCCGTTCTCATATTCCTGAAAAAAACCACCTGATGTATTATCTTCATACAGATATTTATCTCCATGAAATTGATTTGTTCTAAGTGATGCCAAATGTTGCATAGCCAAACTAACAAACTGAATATCTGCCTGATAATGTGAATACTGAAATCCTCTCATCAACACTTCATTGTTAGTAAACATCGAATTGATATCTGCCTGTGTATAAGCATTTGGGTTCTGATTCATTTCTTCAAATCCTCTATCACAGGAAGTCAGTGAAAAAACACATCCTATACCAATGCCAATATATTTTTTGAATTTGTTTTTCATCTTTGCTTTTCTTTAATTAAAACTTAATATTAAGATTTATCCCAACGCTCTTCGTTCTCGGCAAAGTAGATTGCTCATATCCCTGAGCATTACCACTATTTGAGTTTGATTCAGGATCAATATTGGGTGTGTCTTTGTAAATCACCCATAAATTATGTGCTACAAGTGCCAATGACAGCCCTTCTATACCAAATTTGCTTAATTTTTCTTTATCAAATTTATATTCTAAAGAAACAGATCTCAATTTTACAAAATCGGAAGAATAAACAAATACATTTGAATTTGCATCTTTGAAAGAAGATCTCCAATAATCAAATGCACTAATGTTTTTATTTATTGGATTCCCAGCATTATCAACACCACTAACATTGATACCTCCTTCTCTTCCTTGCAAAGTCATTGCTTGCAATCCATATCGCACAGATAAAAAGTTTGTATCCGAAAAAATATCTCCTCCTAGCTGAGCATCAATTAGAGTTGAAAGTCTCCAATTTTTATATGTAAAATCATTAGTTAATCCCATTCTGTATGGTGCAACTCCATCTCCTGCGTGAACTAATTCCCCTTTCTGCATATATCCATCATTAGTCAATACTAAGTTTCCTTTTGCATCTTTTAAAGGTTCGTAAGCTTTAATAATTCCAAAAGGCTGACCTTCTTCAAGATAAATACCTCCTACTCCTCCCAAATTTGTCAAAATTTGAGAATTTAGTTCATCAGAAACTTTAACTACCTTACTTATATTATAAGACAAATTGTAATTTACATCCCATTTGAAATTTTCTTTTTTAATTGGAATACCCCCTATTTGTAATTCAATACCTTTATTACTAATTTCTCCAACATTAATTTTAGTGTTTGCATAACCAGACGTAGTTGATAAACTCGCATTGGCAATATCATTTGTGGTAGTTTTACTATACCAAGTAAAGTCCAAATTTAATCTATTGTTAAAGAAAGTATTTTCGGTACCAAACTCAATCGTTTGCACATTATACGGTTTTAAGGCCGGATTTGGAATTGTACCTTGCTCAACCTCTGTAATAGGCAAACCATTAAAACCATCCCCTATAGGTCGATACGTTAAACTCAATGCATATGGTTCTGGTGCAGCTCCACCAACATTACCAATCGCAGCTCTTAATTTGCTATAGCTCCAAAATTCAGGTAACTTTACTACTTCAGACACTACAAAACTGGAACTAACGGAAGGGTAAAAAATATGGTTATTTGAAGTACTCAAAGTAGAAAACCAATCATTACGCCCTGTAAGCGATAAGAAAAGAAAGTTTTTATATCCCACGTCACCAGAAAAATAAACAGAATTAACTTCAGTATTCGATTCAAAAATTGTCGTTTTCTGGTTATCTTTAGTATTAGCATAAAAATATTGGTAAGGAATTATAAAATTAGATCCACCAGAACTTGTTTCTTTATAGTAATTGTGTTGACGGTTGGCTCCGACAAATGCATTAACGTCAAAATCCCCAAAAGTCTTTTTATATCCTAAAATACCTTCCAAGTTATATTCAGATCTTGTATTAATAAGGTTATCGAATCTTCCGTTAGGGCCATCAACTGCTCCAGTTGGTTCAATTCGTGTGGCATCAAATCCTGTATAATCTTCACCAATTTTTACTTTAGCATAAAAATCTTCTGATATATTATAAGTTGTTGCAGCCGACAAAATGAATCTATTTTTAGAATCAAAGTTTTTAAAATACTGTGTGACAAAATAAGGATTGTTAATGCCTCCCCAACCTTGAGTATAAGGATATTCATTTCCATTTTCATCAACGACAGGATCAGACATCCATAAAATATCAATACTATTTGATAAGAAGTTCATAGCCTTATTGACATTTCCAAAACCTCCCCCAATAAGTGGTCTGTTATTACCATCTTCTCTAATGTATTGTCCACTTGCCTCAATAGAAATTTTATCGTTTGGTTTTGCGCTCAGCGACAATGCATAGTTGTTTCTCTTATAAGTATTTTCAGGGGTAATACCATCATTATAAACATTACCGATTGAGAAACGGAAATTAGCTTTCTCACTTCCGCCACTGAATGCAATTGTGTTCGAATTTGTAAATCCAGTTTGATAAAATTTTTGAATTTGATTTGGTCTTGCTACGTAATCGTGCATTTCACCGTCTATAGAAAGCGTTGGAAGCCCATCAAATTTTGGTCCCCAAGCCAAAACATAATCACCACGCAATGTTGCAAGATCAGTAAACTTTTGACCTCTGGAACCTTGCCCGTATTGATATTGCCATTCTAAATCATTCTGAACCATATCTAAAGAAACACCAGAACTAAATTCAACACCAAGCCCTTTTGAAGCAGTACCTTTTTTGGTTGTAATCAAAATTACCCCATTAGATCCTCTGTATCCATATAATGCCGATGCAGAACTACCTTTCATCACAGACATAGTGGCTATATCGTCAGGATTCAAAGAACTCATCCCATCACCCATATCTGTAGAACTACCTGGACTTTTGAATCCGCTATTATCAACGGGGATACCGTCGATTACGTACAAAGGTTGGTTATTTCCAGAAGCCGAAGTGTTTCCTCTAATTACCACTCTGGTAGATCCCCCAACACCTGTTGCTGGAGTAGTAACGTTCACACCGGCAACGCGGCCAGAAAGAGCACTCCCTAGATTGACCACTTTATCCTTATTAATATCTTCATTTTTCAAACCTCCAACGGCGTAACCTAAACTTCTTTTTTGTTTTTTAACGCCTAAAGATGTTACTACCACTTCTGTCAATTCCTGAGTTAAAGTCTGCATTTGAACTTGTAAATTATCCGCTGCAGCTGCTTCTGTCGATTTATAACCTACTGAAGTGAAGACAACAGTATCACCAGGTTTGACAGATAATCTAAACATTCCGTTCTCATCTGTAATTGAACCCGATGTCCCTCCCTTTACTTTTACGGTTGCCCCCAAAACAGGCCGTCCTTTCTCATCCGAAACCACTCCGGAAATTGTCTTATTTTGTGCATTCGCACCATGAAAGCACAATACTATTAGAAAAACTAACAGGAATTCATTCATAAGTTTTCTCATAATTATTATTGTTATGTTTTTAAATTACATATTGCGTTATTTTAAATTACATTAACACAAAGTCAGTTAATTTATATTAACAACTTCATTAGGGATTTTCTTCATAATTTTAGTAGTGACTAATTTCCCAAATTAATATTTCTATATTTCTTTTACCATAAGCGATTATTTTTTTAAATCCCTGAGTTATTTATAAATATTACTATATCGATATAGTCATTTTTATTAAAAAAAGGGAATAATCCTTAAACTGATTGCCTAATAATTAGGCTCCTCTTTATTTGAATAATCACAACTATTATTAGCCTAAAGAATCAATAAACTCACCTATTGATTTTCTATCTACTCAATTGGCATTCCTTAAAAACGAACTCCAATTTCTAGCTTAGAACCAAATTAAATTGTTAAAAAAAACAATAATAACAATTATATTTTTTACAAAATTTAAGTTAAACCGCCTATTAATAAAACAACGATTTAAGAAATAAATTATTAATATAAAGCTACTTACATCAAAAATAATCATATTTTACTATTAAAAAAAACAAAATAGCTTCTTTTTTTTCTTTTTTTAAAATTAATGTGCTTTTAAACCTACTTATTACGGAACAGAACAATCTACCGAATATTTAATAATTGCATCCCAGATTGAGGAATCTGTACTTTAATTTTGCTGTTTAATCGTTGACTTGTTATAAAAAAAATCTGCGAATCAGCGGTGAATATAACCGTAGATTCGCAGATTTTTTTAACAAGAAATGAGTTTATTTTTTAAACAAAACAGACCATTTTACTTCTTTGGTTGTTGGATTATTTAATACCAAAACTTTCAAAGCATCACTATCAGGGTGATTTTCCCATTTATATGAAGCAGCATCAGTGTCGATTTTTACATTTTTCCAATTGTTGGTTGCAATAACAATTTTGAAAGGCTCACCCTCAACAACTGTAACTTTTCCAGAAAGTATTTTGTTGTTTTTGTTCCAATTCAATTCTTTTACATCCATCCATCCTTGTAAAATATGACGATTGGTCGAAAGTAATTGCGGATCCGATTCCACTTTTTTGATAGCATACATGGTACATTCCAAACTATTCAATTCTGAACTCAAAGTTGCATTTCCTTCTACTTTTCCAATAAATTTATTTTTCCAGAAATCATAAACGTAAAAATCAGTGTCAGGATTTAATTGCAACCCTCCTTCAACCATTGATTTATTTAATGATACAGAAATCACTTCTTTATTGTTTCCGCTGTTGAACAATGTAACGGCATGCCAATTCGGTGTTAATTCCAAATCATAGACTCTTGGATGTTTTTGCCCTAAAAAAGCATCAACAGGTCTTGGACTCTTGATTCCATCATACATTGGATAAATTCTTGAAATATCATGAACCATTTCGGGTGTCAACATACTGAAAGGTGTAGCCAATTCAAGTCTTCCGCTGGTCAATGCCAACATCGTTACCAAAGATTGCCTAACCCCTTCACTGTGTGTATGAATAGCTTTACTATCTGGATAATAATAAAAAACAGAACGTAATTTATACCATCTCAATCCTCCTGTTGTAACATACTGCGGTTCAAAAGCATTGGTATCCCAAGCGGTACGTTGAATATCGACAATCCCAGCTGTTACATCAAGTGTAGGACGCTCACTTTCACCCAATGCGCGTTCGTGCAAACGCCCTTCCGGACCCAAGCCTTCACGAGCCAATTGAAACAATTGACGGTAAGCCGATGTTGTTGTAGCCTGTTTGTCTTCAAATCCCCCTTGTGGATTCCAAGCAGTTTCTGGATAGTCGAATTTGATTCCCACCATGCCGTCTTTTCTCAGGCGCTTCCACATTGTCAATACATAATCCTGAAAACCTTTATCAGTATAATCATAACGCACATTTGGTTGATGATGACGATGATACAAATGCAATTGGCTAATGTCATTATTCAACATCCAATCCGGATGAGCCAAAGCAAAATCATCTGATGGCATGCTCGATTGAAAATAAGTTAAAGGAACTCCGTTGCGCTCTTTCACCGCTGCGCACCATTTTGCAAATGTATCATAAGGTGCTGTCAAATGCCCAAATTTACTCCAGTGCTCATCATCCCACCATCCTTGTTCTGTGTTCCCATCAGTATAACAATACGAATCGGGCTCCACACGAACGGCAACTTTGGTATATTTGCCCAGACCACATTTGTTGGCATTGTCTAATTCTTCAATCAATGCCGTTGTATTATTAATATCTTTTCCCCCGCTCAAATTTCCAACAGCCCAACCACATAAAGTTGGGAAATCATAAACATTGGGTTTTGCATTATTCGCTTTGCGTAAAGCCAATCCGTAATTTTCCAATGCAATAAAAGGATTACTCTCTCCTACCTCCAAACAATAAGTATCTGGTGCCCAATATTCTTCATTTACTTTTACCAAACGCCCAACTGGATCATTCATCAATAGGTTAATTGTTGATTTCTCTTTTTTATAAATGGTATTAGCATAAAAGTTTTGGTATTTCAGGCCGCCCCAAACCAATGTTTGACGCTTTCCGTTTACAACGGCTGTAAGCATCATACTATTTGTAGATTCTCTATCAACATTTTCCAACACCTCTGGCATTGTTACACCGGCAGCACCATTTAATGTTTGTAACGATGTAATCTCCGAGTTAGGGAATATTTTGGCATCCGAAAATAATTCTGCTTTCATCAAACGACAATCATAAGTCATCGTGTTTTTCATTCCAACCTGATATTCCAAAACGGATTGGTTATCCAAAAGTGTGAGCGCAAAACGATATTCGGGAAGCACTTTTGTCCCACCTGTAAAAAACAATTCCAGGCGTTTTCCTTTCTTATTATCTAATTGAACTTCTTTTTGTTCATAACGAATCTTTAGTTTACCAATGCGGTTATTTCCATAAACAAAAGGAGAATTCCAATTATCTACGGAGAAACGTGCGTTTTGAAAAATGACAAGATTCGAAATTTTATCTGTTAAAGTGTAATTACCTTTTTTAAGATTAATAGACACCGAAAGTTTGTTGTTTCCGAGCTCAAGCACCGAATCTTTCAATATGACTTGAGTCTCTATCTTTTGACTTTTGGATTGAGCCAATCCAAATAAAGGAATCAGTAATAATCCTAATATAATTTTTCTCATCTGATTTATTTTATATTTTTATAAACTGTAAATATAAAGAAAACCCCGACTTCAAGAAAATTCTTGAGCCAGGGTTTGCCATTACTAACTAAAAATATTAACTAAAAAATCAATTAATTTAAATCCCAGAAGATTTTTGTATTCAAATTATCTTTAGCACTTACTTTAGCATAGTTGTCGCCATTGTAAGTTTTTTCAGAACCTGGATATGTCCATCTTACCGGTGGAGTTGTTTGAGCATTACCATTATCAGGTAAGAAATTCATAACTGGCAAGTTTGTTCTTCTTTGTTCTGTCCAGCTATCTTCAGGTTGAACAACGTTGAAGTGAATATATCTTTGGAAACCAATCAAAGCCATTCTCGCTGCAGGTGTTGTAGCCAACGCAAAGTTTACTGCAGGCATAGCAATATAAGCATCGACTTCAGCAGCTGTAGGAACAGTAGCAGGCAAGAAACCTGTATCATTTGATCGTTTAGCAATTTCTACATAAAAATCAACCGATTGTCTGATAGCTGTTTCATAAGCTGTTTTTGCAGCAGCTATATTACCAGTTCTCACATAATATTCAGCAACAATTAAGTTCATTTCAGGAGCATTGATTAATGTACCAGGGAACCATTTATTACGGCTTAAAGCTGAACGGTTGTATATTGCAATTACAGCATCTTGATTCATCAATTTATCTTGGTTAACAGAATTATCCATTTGATCAAGACCGATATAAACTCCATTTGCTTTTGTTCCTGGTTCAAACAACCAAGGTTTACGTGGGTCGTTGTTAGTATTCATGTGGTCAATCATCAATTTTGGAGCTGCATTATTGTTCCAAGATTCTAAACCATCTTTAAACCCTTCAGAACTCAATATTGTTCCACCACCACTATCCTTAGTATCTTGATTGTAAACTTTGAATTCGATATTATCTGCATTAGTGGCAACATAATTTCCACCAGAGATAATCTCAGCCATTTCAGTGGTTGCTCTTGCTTGGAAAGCTGGAACTGCAGAAACTCTGTTCAACATTCTTAAACGTAAAGAATTACAGTATTTTTTCCATTTTGTTAAATTCCCTTTGTTGATCAAATCTTGGTTTTTAAATTCCAAATCAACTTTAGGAGTAAGCGTAATAGTGTTCAACTCAGTTGAAAACGCTTTCAAATCATCCAACATTTTGGTATAAATTGCCTCTTGGCTGTCATATTTTGCATTTGCACTAGCGTAATTTCCACCGGTCATACTAATTTTTCCAGCTTCAGAGAAAGGAATATCTCCAAAATTATCAACCATTTTTTCAGCATGCTCATACAAATAAATAGTTGAAGCAATAGTATAGATTCTGTTTGCCGTTTGCTCTGAAGCAGGTAAAGCAGCCATCACTCTTTCTAATTCTCTATATTGTGCAAGGAACCCATAAAATCTACCCCATCTGTCAAGAGAAGCAGCCCCTACAACATATCTACCTGATATATTAGTAAATCCGTGCGCCTGAGTATAGCTTAGGGAAGTTTGTCTAATTACGGTAAAATAGTTCCAATACGCCGGAATCACATCTTCCCAGTTTCTTTTCATAAAACCAGCAAACTGTTTGGGAACAGTGGTTGTTTCAACTGTAGCCGGATTTTTGTAGGCATCCTCAAAATCAGATTGCGAACAAGAAGCAAATAAACTTGCAACAGTCGCTATTGATATATAAATTAATTTTCTCATGTTCAATTTTTTAAATTATGCTTTATTAAATTAGAAAGAAACTCTCAACATACCTCCAAAAGTTCTTGTAGATGGAGTCAATCCTGCATTGTTTACGTTTTGAGACCATCTTGATCCAGCCGTAGTTGCCTCAGCATCCATATCTTTAACTGTTCTGTAGAAATAAAACAAGTTACGTCCGAAAACTGAAAAACTTATTTTAGAGGCTCCAATTCTATTAGCTATTGAAGTAGGTAAAGCATACGCTAATGACAACTCTCTTAATTTGATGTAATCATTTCTTTGGATATAATCTTTGTAAATTGAGTTACTTCCGTATTTAGGGCCTCCCCAGTTGTAAGAGTAGTTATAGTATCTTTCTTGTGGAATTACATTTTTGTTTACTGAACCATCAGCAAGTACTCCATCCATTAACATACCATCATTAAATACTCTTTCTCCATTTGGACCAGCAGTAGTTCCAACAGGTACTTGATACCCCACTTGGTTTTTATCTTGGTAATAAGACAGACCTCCATGCTCAGTATCCATAGCTCCTAAACTCTTTTCAGTCAAACCACGGCTTGTTAACCAACTGATTCCAGATGGCATAACATAACCTCCATAAGAATAATCAATATTTACGTCTAAAGTAAAAGCTTTATAAGTAAATGAATTTATTAACCCTCCAATTCCACTAGGCATTGCAGTACCATATTTTTCCCATTTGTCACCATCCAATTGGTAAGTACCGTCATCACCAACGATTTGTTTTCCGTTAGCATCTACTCTGATTGGGTGAGCATAAAGACCTCCCATTGATTCACCTACAACAGATTTTAACTGTGCACCATCCTCGTAGTCTGCATGCAATAACTCAGTGGCACCATTGGCTAATTTCACAATTTTGTTAATGTTTTTAGCCCAGTTCAAAGTAACGTCCCAAGAAAAATCCTGAGTTCTAATAGGAGAACCTGTTAAAGCAATCTCAAAACCTTGATTACTCAACTCCCCTACGTTGGCCAAGATAGATGTTGCCCCTGTAGTTGGCGCCAAAGACATATCTAAAATTTGATCTTTAATTTTTGCATTATAGTAAGAGAAATCCAATCCTAATCTTCTGTCTAAGAATTTAGTTTCGAAACCTACCTCAATTTCATTTTTCATCTCTGGTTTGATTCCCTCATTTCCATAACTAGACGATGAATTTGTAATCAATATAGGGCTAGTAGTTCCTTGAGTACCAAGTGTAGATTGATTAAAAGCAACGTTAGCACGGTATGGATCAGGGTAATTACCCACTTTACCCCAAGAACCACGAATTTTTGCATAATTGATTACTTCCGGCAATTTAACAGCATCTGATAATATGAAAGAGGTGTTAATTGAAGGATAAATAAACGAATTGTTATTTGGGTTCATTGTAGAAGTACGGTCTCTTCTCAAAGTGGCTTCAACGAACAAATAATTTTTAAAACTACCACTTAAAGTTCCGAAAAGAGCATCTTTTACTACTTCTTTTCTATAAGAATCGCTTGAAGGCGTATTTACAGAAGCATTCATATCATACCATCCTTCAACACTTAAACCGCCGCTAGTAGATCTTGACAACCAAGAAACTGTTTCTTGAGATCCTGAATAACCAACAAGAGCATTAACATTAAAATCATCATTGATTTGTTTGTTATAAGTCAACATTACATCAGCATAAGTCAAATTATAATCGTCCGATCTCATGCTAAAACTTCCAGGGCCAAATCCATAAACTAGTGGTTTATCAACTCTATTCTCATCCTCTGTATTAATAGATGTTAAATCAGTAGAAATTCTTCCTTTTACTTTCAACTCTTTCGTAATATCAAAAGTTTCAGTAATAGAAGCCATCAAACGGTTTGTTTTCTCCAATTCTTGATTTGCGTTAACATTCCACATGAAGTTTCCGATATCTCCTTTAAAACCATTATAAATGATATTTTCACTTGGAGTCAAACTTTGCGTACCTGCTCCCTCAACATATTTGTAACCTAAACTAGTTTGGTATTTTCCTTTGTACCAATCTCCATTATCAAAAGTTCCAATCATACCTCCAAAACCATTTACTAATTCGTGTACGATTCTAGCACGGTTGTTAACATTCTGATTAATGTAATTTACAACGATATCCGTTTTTGATCTTGTTCCCACTTTAAATGATGTATTCAAGTTAAAAGTGTTTTTCGCAATTTTGTGTCCCAAACTCAAGCCTTGTGAATCATAGTGTGTATAAGAAAAACGAGTGTTGCTGTTTTCACCTTTGCTTGAGATAGAAATATTTGTAGTCGCATCCCAACTGTTTTGGAAAAGATTTTTGAAACCATCTTTTTGGAAAGAATAAGGTCTAACTATTCCATCCCAGCTCATAATAGGCTGACCGTCAAATTTAGGTCCAAAGTTACGAGTAACATTTTGAATCCCTCTCATATCTTTAATCCCGTCACCATTGGTATCATACATTACGAAACCGTTTGTACTTCTAGTATCATTACCACTGTAAGAATCCGTATCTCCTGCTCCTCTTACGTTTTGATATTTTGGAGTATAAGCAATTGGGTTACTTGCAAAACTGGTATTAAAATCAACTCCTAAGCCTTTTTTGCTTGTACCAGATTTTGTAGTTACCAATACAACCCCATTTACAGCCTCAGAACCATATAATGCAGCTGCAGACGCCCCTTTAAGAATAGAGATATTCTCAATATCCTCAGGGTTTAGATCTGCAAAACCATTACTTTTTACACGTTGTTGAGCCCAGTAATCATTATTATTTACTTCGCCATCACGGATTGGCACCCCATCAACCACAATAAGCGGTTGGTTTTTCCCTGTAATAGAGTTCACCCCACGAATTTGAATATTGATTACACCAGTACCTCCTGGAGTTGAACTAATACGAACACCCGGAGCTTTACCGTACAAAGCGTTGGCAACTGTAGGCGAACCAGTCTTCACAATTGCATCCGACTTAATAATACTGGTAGCATAACCAATTGCTTTGTTCTTTTTGGATTGTCCCAAAGCAGTTACAGTAACTCCTTCCAATTCGTTTGTAGCTCCCTGCATTTTTACTTTTACACCATCAGCTGCTTTTACTTCTACAGTTTTAAAACCTATCGAACTTACAACTAGAGTTGCTCCTTCTTTTGCAGAAATTTTAAACGCTCCACTCTCATCTGTAATTGCGCCCTCTTTTGAGCCTTTTTCCTTAACAGTAACACCTGGAACCGGCATGTTTGCATTATCCGTAATTACTCCGGAAATCGTTTTGTTTTGTGCATTCACATTCTGAAAACACATCACTACTAGAAAAACTAACAGTGATTCATATAACAGTTTTCTCATATTATTATTGGTTTTGTTTGTTTTGTTTTGATTCTTAAAATTAAGAGGCTATACTATTTTTTTCATACAGCGCCTTTTAATCTTTATCGCTTTTTCTCTTTCGGGACTTAACGATAATTTATTAACCATTTAATTCTTTTTTTAAAATTTATATCATAAGCAATCGTTTTTATTTAATATTCTATTTCAATTTTGTGAATTTTACTACATCGTTTTAGTGTCTTTGATAAAAAATTGCATTTAATACAATCATTTTGCTAAAAATTTACTAAATCGTTATAGTATTTTTTATTAAAAAAAAGGATTTTAATTGGTCTAATAAAAATCCTATTTGTGTTTTAAAACAATATCTTGCCTAAAACTGAACCTTATTTTCAAACAGATTCTCTGATAATTAGGTTTCCTTTATTCTTTTCTTTCTGCACCTTAAACTTAGCTTTGTCCTCCATTTGCATCATCAATAGCTCAACAGTTTTTTTACCCATTTCCTCAATTGGTTGTGACAAAACCGTTATTGCAGGAGAATGTAATCTAAAACTATCATGATCATCAAAACTGATTACCGCTTTGTCTTTTGGAATTTTTAATCCTAATTTTTTAAATGACTGCAAACCTGCCAACAGCAAATAATTGGTACTAAACAAAACAGCATCAATATCGGTTACTGTATTCAAAAAATCACATATCTTTTCAATTCGTTCTTCTTCTGTAATATGATAATCTAATTCCAAAATTCTAGATTTATCATACAATTCCACCTCGTTCAACGCATCGATATAACCCTGCTTTCTCAATTGCATCTGAACCAATTCTCTTAAATTAGTTACAAATCCAATTTTTTTAAATCCTTTTTCCAAAAAATAACGTGTGGCAGTATAGGCTCCATCCAAATTATCAAGCACTACATGACTAACATTTTGATCTTCAAAATAGCGGTCAATCAATACAACCGGACGCTGCAAATCAATCAATCGATCAATGGTAGATTTCATCCCCACTGTAGGCGTGATAATATAGCCATCAACATTTGCCTGCAACAAACTATCTACTAATTCAACTGCACGGGCATCATCACCACTTGTACTGCAATAAAACACTCTATAATTTGACCGAATTGCTTCTCTTTCAATAACCTTAGCGAAATCAGAAAAAAACTGATTTGAAATATCTTCGACAATAAGTCCAATAGATCTGGTTTTGCCTGTTCTTAAACTACTGGCAATCATATTGGGTCTGTAGTTCATTTCTTCAGCTATTTTTAGAACTTTTTTAATTACCTCACTACTTATCCCCATCTTCTCTCCTTTGTTATTTAAAACAAAAGAGACCGTTGTAACCGATACGTTTGCTACTTTGGCGATATCCTTAATAGTAATCATTTTGCCCATAAAAGTTAATTCAATCTTTAAAGTCTGTTAATTTTATATTAACAAATATATTGAATAAAACATTTTACAAAAACGATTTAGTAATTTTTTTTTTAGTACAAATCAATCTTTAACAATAAACTGAAATGTCTCAAAATAATATTTAAAATTTCTAAGAATAACTCAAATATTTTATGTTAATTCTGGAATTATTTTCAGTGAAACAAAAAAACTTATATAGCAATAGAGAAAAGAAATATATTTTTTTAACATGAAATCTATTAATTGAATTTTTTTTTCCTTCTCTTATTCAACTTTCCGGTATCTCTTTTCGCTTAAAATCTTTCATAGTATAGTATTTCTTAGCACGACTCAATAGAATAACTAACACTTTTTTTACATAAAAAAAGCCCCTAATAGTTAAAACTATTTAGGGGCAATTCAAACAACTAACTAAAAACTATGACTTTTCAATTACATCATAAACCATGGTTTATTTGATATGTTATCATTTCCATTTGAAGCGGCATTCCAATTCTCAAAATTGGTTGCTTTTTCTGTGTTTGGATAAGTAAATTTATTTAGAACAGGTACATTTAGTATAGTTACATGCGGTGTGCCATCAGCTGTTCTTCGTTTCAATGTCCAAGCCTCATACGGTTGGTGAAAAAGAGCAATCCAACTTTGTTTATAAATTTGATCCAATGCAATAGCCGGTGAAGCATTGTAAGCAATTGCTGGATTGCTTAACATTGTTGTCATTTCTAATGGTGTTGGAGCCGCCGCTGGTTTATTTACTACCCAAATAGCTGCACTATTTGCTCTTTTATACCAGAAATTCACAGATTCTGTAATTCCAGCCTCATAAAATTGTTTTGCTGCAACAGGATTTACAGCTACACCACCAATACCTCTAGCATATATTTCTGCTTTCAAAAAATTAACTTCAGCACTAGTAATAAACAATACTGGCATAGTTTCATCATCAGCATAATAGAAATTTACCGGCGAATAATTATAATTTTGAGCAGGAAGAGGTGTAGCCCAAGCAGTTAACCTAGACTCTTGGTAGCAATAATTCCCATCTACTTCATTAGGAGTTGATGAAGTAGGTACTTGTGGATAGGCAACCCATTTACCCGCACGGTTAGGTTCGAATAAAATTTTACATCTTAAGTCATAAATTCCAGAACCATCATCATTTGTATTACTTGCCATAGCGTTAAACATGGTAGATCCCATTCGGATATAGGAGTTTCCAGTAAAATCTGTAATACGTTTATTTGTAAAACTAGCAATAGTTCCAGGATACAAACCATAATTATCACCTGTTCCCAACAATGGTTTTGTCAAAGCATCAGCAATAATAGCATCGGCAACTGTTTGGTTTTTACCTCTAATAACCAATGCATATCTTAGACGTAACGAATTTGCCAGTTTTTGCCATTTTGCAATATCTCCGCCGAAAATCACGTCACTAGCTCCAACAGGATTTTGACCTGCATTGGAAGCCAAGTTATCAACAGCCCATTTCAAATCATTCAAGGCTGAAGTCATTATTTCTGATTGAGAATCATAAGAAGGTCTGTAATAATCTGCTCCATCGTAAGCTTTCCCAGCATTTTTATAAGGCATATCACCAAACATCAAAGTTGCATGAATTGTCTTATATGCCAACATTGTTTTCAGCATCGCTTTCAAATTAACCATTTTGGCGGCATTTGGATCAGCATCTATTACCGATTCTAATTTTCTTGCATTTGCCAAGGCAGTATAATAATTAGTCCAATGACCTATAGCAAGATCATCCATACGATACCCCGAAGAAGCATAAGGAGCAGCCAGTTGAGTCGCTTGATAAATAAAAGACCCCTTCATTCTACCATTACCAGAAATATCTGTCATACTTGCTGATATACTATTAAACAAAGCGGGAATTGTTGGAGCATACACTTTATTTTCCCAAGCCTTATTCATGTCACCAAAGTCCTGTTCACAAGAAGATGTTGTAGCCACAGTTATTGCTCCTAAAAGGAATAATTGAACCGTTTTTATTTTTATATTATTAAATTTCATGTTCTTAAATGTTAAATGTTAGAATTTAGCTTTCAAACTTACACCCAATGTACGTGTGCTTGGAAAAGCAGACCATTGCAAACCTTGCCCGTTTCCAGTACCGTTTATAGCTTCTGGATTTAAGTGATCAGGTAAAGTGGTATAGAAATAGAAAAGATTTCTACCAATTGCCGATATTGATAAATCTTGGAATACTTTTGATTTATGCAATAAACTAGGATTGAATCTATAAGTTAACACAACCTCTCTCATTTTTACCCAAGAATTTTCGAAAACAGATAAACTTCTTGGTTTATTCAAATCACTCCATCCTGCATATTGACCTGCATATTTGTACATATAACTTACAACTCTATCATTTGGTCTATTATCAGAAACGTTGAATCCATCTAAAATTACACCTGAATTTGATGTTGTTCCATCAGGGTAAGTATAAGGTAATCCTCCCCCATTTCTTTCAACCAATGTTTCTGGTAACAAACCATTACCCATTGCTGTAGCGTGGTCAACAGAGTAAATATCTCCTCCATATTTGTAATCAACCAAAAGATTTAAACTTAAGTTTTTATATCTAAATGTATTAGATAAACCTCCTGTTAATTTTGGAGCAGCATTACCAATTGCAACTGGAGTACTCGTAATTTTATATTTTGTTCCAATTACTTTTCCAGTACCGTCTAAAATATTTTCAATTTGTTTTCTTCCTTGAGCATCATACTCAAAATCAGTACCATAAATAGTTCCGTAGTTTTCTCCTGGCGAAACTTTCATAAAGGCTCCTAAGTTTCCAAAAACAGAACCTATCTCTTCTTCTTTTACTCCTGGTCCTAATTCCTCAACTCTGTTTGTGTTTTTTGCACCATTAAAAGTAATGTTCCAAGAAAAATCATTTGTTTGTACGGCTGTCGCATTAATGGTTAAATCAAATCCTCTATTTCTCAAAGCTCCTGTATTAAATTTAACTTCGGAAGCTCCTGAAGCTGTTGAGATAGACGAATTCATGATTTGATTGTCTGAATAAATATCATAAACTGACAAATCGATATTTAATTTATCTTTGAAAAATCCTAAAGCAGTACCAAATTCAACCGTTTTCGAAGTTTGAAAACCTAAAGTAAATGGTGGAACAGTTGACGGCAATGAATGTGTTGGCTGATTTCCAAAAGTTCCTGTATTGTACGTTGCATCTAGTTGATATGGATCTGTAGCATTTGCCGCTTCTCCATAAAGAAATCTTACTTTACCATAAGAAAGTACATTTTCTACTTTACCCATATCAAAAGCTTCTGTAAATACAAAAGAGGCATTAGCTGATGGATAAAAAGTTGAATTACTATCTTTTGGCAAAGTTGAATTCACGTCTTTTCTACCTGTTGCTTCGAAAAACAAATAGTCTTTATAACTCAAATCTAATATTCCAACTCCTGAGTAAGATTGTACATCATATCTTGTTTCTCCTAATGACACCTGAGTTCTATCTGTGAAATTCAATAAAGAATACACTCCTGGAACGATAAATTTACTGTTATTGCTACCATTCACACTGGTTTTTTTGGAAGAAGCATCATTATACATTCCAGAAAGTTTAGCATTAAACCCTGGTGTAAACAAATTGTCTTTATGAACAGTAACCATAAAATCGGTATTATAAAGATTGTCTTTACCAACTGATTTATAAAAACTTCCTCCAGACAAGCGATCAATAGATGTAGTATTGTTTTGAGTAACAAACTCGGTTGCTATTAAATTGGCTGATGTTCTTACAAATGCATTAAGCCAAGGAGTAATTTCAGCATTTAATTTAATGGTAGAAATAAACTCGTCTCTATCTAAATGTGAATTTTTTTCATAAAAATACCAATATAAATCTTGTCCGTATTCCGCATAAGGGTAGGAACTTGGGAAAGCATATTTTGAACCATCAGGATTTTTATATACACCTTTTTCCAAAGGTTGATACTCTCTTGACATTCCGTAAACAGAGAATTTAGACCATGAATTATTAGTTCCAATTTCTGGAGCATTCAGTCTATAATTTTCATTATAAGAGGCATTAACCTCTGCACTTAATACTTTTGAAATTTTCACATTAGCCCCCAAAGCATAATTACTGGTTTTGTAATTAGTATTATCTACTACCGCATCACCTTTTTTGTTGTTTATAGAAAGGCGAATACTTCCAAAATCATTTGCAGCAGAAAACGATACGTTGTGTGTAGTTTCAAGACCTGTTCTATAATAGGACTCTCTATTATCTGGTTGAGGAGAGTAAGATCTAACCTGTCCATCCCACCATCTTACCGGAGATCCGTCTAATTTTGGTCCCCAAGAAGCACCAGCTCCAAACCAGCTAAAAAGATTCCACGTAGGAGTTCCTCCTGGCAAAGCACCGTGATAATAACCTATACCTGATCCTCCTGTTCCATACGAACTACCACCATATAAAGTAGGCAAATATTGCTCTCCCGAACTTGTTTTTGGTAATTTTGGGTTTGCTGTATAAAAAGCAGCGGCAAAACCTCCTCCATACTCATTCTGAACATCTGCAAATCTATAAACATCTGTGAAATTCGTAATAGTATTGTATTCAACACCAATCCCCTTTTGGGCAGTACCTTTTTTTGATGTAATTAAAATTACTCCATTTGCCCCTCTAGCACCATACAAAGCCGCAGCTCCCGGCCCTTTCAATACAGAAACTGACTCAACATTTTCCATATTTACATAACTCATGTAATTCCCCCAATCACGAATACCATCTGTACCATTTGTAGTCGATTGTTCAATAGGATTATTATCTAAAATAGCTCCATCAATAACAATTAAAGGCTGGTTATTTCCTTTAATACTGTTATTTCCTCTTATCACTATTCTTGATGAAGCATTACCCAAACCGTTACCTGTAGAAACATTCAATCCGGCAATTTTTCCGGCCATACCTTGTGCAAGATCAGCAGGAGCCGCTTTGATCACATCATCACCCTTAATTTGTTGCACGGCATAACCCACAGATTTCTTATCTCGTTTCACACCGAGAGCCGTAACTACAACATTACTAAGATCATTTGCAGAAGACTTCATCTCTACATTTAGAACAGTACTTTTGCTGATTTTAACTTCGGTAGCTTGTAATCCAATAGAAGTAAAGACCAATACAGCATTATCGTTTACTTTTATTTGAAACTTTCCTTTTTCATCAGCAATAACACCATTAGAAGTACCTTTTTCTTTAACGGTGGCCATTGCTACCGGAACGCCATCAGAATCTACGACAGTACCAGTAATCATTTTATTTTCTTGAGCACTAACGCCTTGGCAGTACACCACTACCAGACAAACTAGCAGCAACTTATGTAACAGTTTTTTCATAATTTTTTGGTTATAGTTTTTTTGATTTTTTAATATTAAAAGGATTTGGATTTTACTTTTGGTTAGTAGCCTTTTAATTTTCTATTGCCTATCTTCTTCATAAGCTATTTGGCAATATTTTTTCTAGATTAACATTTTTCCATTTTTATATCATAAGCAATTGTTTTTTGTTTCACATTTAATTTTACTGTTTTTAGACTTCATATATCTTTTCACGAAAAATCATCACATTATTTAACAATCTACCAATTATCAAAACCGAACTATATCGTTATAGTATCTCTGTTTAAAAAAAAGGATTTCATCATATACTCATAAATAAAACCCTTACTAAATCGTTTAAACAATTTTCAAAAAAAACTCCCTTACTTTTAAACTGATTCTCTTATAATTAAACTCCCCTTTTCCTTTTCTTTCTGCTCCTTAAACTTAGCTTTGTCCTCCATTTGCAACATCAATAAACGAACTGTTTTTTTTCCCATTTCCTCAATTGGCTGTGACAATACCGTTATCGAAGGAGAATGTAATCTAAAACTATCATGATCATCAAAACTGATTACCGCTTTGTCTTTTGGAATTTTTAATCCCAATTTTTTAAATGACTGCAAACCTGCCAACAGCAAATAATTGGTACTAAACAAAACAGCATCAATATCGGTTACTGTATTCAAAAATTCACTAATTTTTTCGATTCGTTCTTCTTCTGTAATATGATATTCTAAGGAAAGTGTTCTTGACTCATCATACAATCCAACTTCATTCAGCGCATTGATATAGCCTTGTTTTCTCAATTGCATCTGAACCAATTCTCTTAAATTAGTTACAAATCCAATTTTTTTAAATCCTTTTTCCAAAAAATGGCGTGTGGCAGTATAACCACCATCTAAATTATCAAGTACTACATGACTAACATTTTGATCTTCAAAATATCGGTCAATTAATACAACCGGGCGCTGCAAATCAATCAATCTATCTATTGTAGATTTCATACCCACTGTAGGCGTGATAATAAAACCATCAACATTTGCTTGTAATAAACTATCAACCAATTCAATCGCACGAGCATCGTCTCCTCCTGTACTACAGTAAAACACTCTATAGTTCAATTGCACAGCCTCTCTTTCTATCACTCTGGCAAATTCAGAGAAAAACTGATTTGAAATATCCTCAACAATAAGTCCAATAGATCTGGTTTTGCCCGTTCTCAAACTACTGGCAATCATATTGGGTCTGTAGCTCATTTCTTCTGCAAGTTTTAGAACTTTTTTAATTACCTCATTGCTTATCCCCATCTTCTCTCCTTTATCATTCAAAACAAAAGAGACTGTTGTAACCGATACGTTAGCCACTTTGGCGATATCCTTAATAGTAATTATTTTACCCATAAAAGTTAATTATATCTTTAAATTATGTTAAAACTACGTTGACAAATATATACAATAAAACGTTTTAGAAAAACGTTTTAGCATTGTTTTTGAAGTCAAATCTCATTTTTACCAATACAACAACATTTTCCTATAACAATCTTAATAATTTTAAAATAAAACAAATAATTAATAGTATTAATATATTATCAATAATTAAATCTTAAAACTATAACATAATTATAATCAACAAAACATAGGATTTATTTGAATAAAAATATTTTTTGGCTTATTTTTCTTATTTTTTAAAATATTTTATTAGTTTATAATTTTTTAGGATTTTTTAAAATATTTAACTTTTTATTAGCGATTTAAAATTTAAAAAAAATAAATTTTCTTGAGTTTTATTATGAATCTGAGTCGCTCCTATGGAGCTTTATATTGGTGATAATCCTATTTTCTACAAACATGACGCTCCTAACCTACCGTGTGGACACATCTAAAAATAGAATACAGATGACCCAGATTTAACGGATTTAAACAGATGAAATTTGATAATCTATTTTCAACAATAAGAATTATTTATTTTTTACTTCTCTTTTTTTAGTATTATGAAAAAAAAATCAGCGACAATCTGTCTAATCTATTAAATCTGTGTCCCATTTTAAGTGTAATATATTTGTGTCCAGAGGGTAGGCTCCTAACGGAGCTTGATAATGCTAATTTCATCAATAAAAAAACCTGAGTGCGATATCCAATAAATATATTATTGAATATCTCACTCAGGTTTGAAGTACCAGATTCTAATCAATTGGCACTATATTAATAATCGAACTTAGGTTATTATCAAATAATAGATGACTGAATCAATAGGAAAGTCGTTTTTCTTCTTCCCAAAATTCAAAAATCTCAGTACTAAATATTCTTATTATTTTTTAGAAGAAATGAACCTTACCTCTCCTTTGGCACGTATATCACGCGATGAAGAACCTACACGCAATTCGAAATTACCTTCAGAAGCCTTCCAGCCTTTTTGCTCAACAGACCAATAGGAAAAATCACGTGCTGAAAGTTGAATTTCTACCATTTTGGTTTCTCCCGGTTTTAATGTTACTTTAGAGAATCCTTTTAATTCTTGTTCTGGTCTTAGCAATACAGGATTTTTTTCATGAATATACAATTGCACAACTTCAGCCCCTTCACGTTTCCCTACATTGGTCACAGGTATTTTCACAACAAAAACCTCATTGCTTTTCATTTCCTTTTTCATTTCCAACTTACCATATTCAAATTGTGTATAAGACAATCCGTGCCCAAAAGGAAATAATGGTTGAATGTTTTTGGTATCAAACCAGCGATATCCTACTAAAACACCTTCACTGTAATTTTCTTCATTATCCACATAACTTTTGTTGGCATGACAAGCTACATCTTCTAGTTTTTGAGGGAAAGTACACGGCAATTTTCCTGAAGGGTTTACTGTCCCAAAAAGAACCTCTGCAAGTGCATTACCACCTTCCTGACCAGAGAACCAATATTGAACCACAGTATTTGTTTTTTCTATCCAAGGCATTGCCACCGGAGCACCACTTTGATTAATTACAATTGTCTTGGGGTTAATTCCTGCTAGAGCATTCACCATTTCGTCTTGTCCAGCCGGAAGATTAAGTGTCAATCTATCTGCTCCTTCTTGCTCCTCAGCATGAGAATTCCCAGTAAAAATCAAAACAGCATCCATCGATTGTACCATTTTCACAAACCCTGGATTGTAAAAATTCTTTGATGCAGATGATAATGCCTTTTCAAATGAATATTCTTTTGAATTAATATATTTAATTTCAGTATTTGTTCCCAATACATTTTTCAATCCATCGAGAGCTGTTATTTCATAAAGCGGTTTTGCTTCCCCACTTCCTCCGGCTAAATCCAAATTACAGTAACCACTGGTTTGAATTCCAACACACAATTTCAAATCGGCATTTCTACCGATAACCAAAATCTTTTTTAAACTGTTTTTATCTAGAGGAAGGATATTTTCTGAATTTTTCAACAATACAATAGACTCTGCAGCTATTTTTTTTGCTACCATTTTATGTTCTTCTGTATTGATTGAACCGGATTTTCTATTTCCTGCATCAGGTCCTAATTTTTTAGTTTTGAAGAAATATGTTAACAATCTTCTTACTTTCACATCAACCACTTCTTCCGAAAGTTCCTTATTTATTACAGCCTTTTCTAAATTTTTATAATAAGGCCCTCTATCGGTTTCTATATCACAACCAGCAAGTGCAGCTCGTTTCATGTCGTGAATTGCTCCCCAATCACTAACAACAAGCCCTTTAAAACCCCATTCATCTCTAAGGATCGTCTGCAATAAAAACGGATTTTCACAGCTCCAATCACCATTTACCTTGTTGTAGGCTCCCATTATACTCCAGGAATCACCTTGCTTTACTGCCGCTTCAAAACTTGGCAAATAAATTTCGCGCATAGTACGTTCATCTACTTTGGCATTTACACTTTGACGGTTTAATTCCTGATTGTTCATTGCAAAATGCTTCACGCAAGCACCTATATCGTTACTTTGTATCCCTTTAATCACGGGTACACAAAGTTTTGAAGTCAAAAAAGGATCTTCGCCCATGTATTCAAAAGTACGGCCATTAAGAGGCGTACGCATAATATTTACTCCTGGTCCGAGAACCATATCTTTACCACGTGCACGATTCTCACTCGATAGCGCATTTCCAAAGAGATAACACATATTAACATCCCATGTGGCTGCAAGTGCCGAAAGTGTTGGAAATGCTGTTGCACAATCTTTCTTATTATTCGTGTTTACATAATCTCCCCCATCCGATAATTCAGGACGAACAGAGCATGGTCCATCTGAAGGGAAAAATGGTGGAATCCCTAATCGTTCTACACCCGGAAAACTATACAAATGATCCCCATGAAGAATATGAACTTTTTCTGCCAAAGTCATTTTGGCGAGCAATTCATTTACTGCTTTTTCATAAGAAGGATTTGATACTTTTTTTTGTCCATGCAAATAGCCCACAAGTAAAAGCGAGAAGACTGTAATAATGACTTTTTTCATTTTGATTTTTTTAGTGATTTGAAACAGAATAGACTTTTTGATTAGCATTTGCTGAAACTGAAATGCTAATTTTTATTAATTTTTAAAATGATTCATCATCATAAATCCCTTATCATCAACTGATTTAATTTTGACAGAGAAATTACCTCCAGAATCCAAATCAAAATACTCTGCTGTCATTTTATGCCAACCTTTTGCTAAAGCTTTTTGACCTGTTTTGGCTTTATTACCATGTGGCCCATCGTTGTCAATAACCATTGCACCATCCACATACAACATCGAACCATCATTAGAAGCTAATTCAAAAGTGTAAACGCCATCTGATTTCACTTCAAAATAACCTTCAAAAATCAATCCAGCATATCCTTTAAAATCTTTTGGCATTTCCATGCTTTCTGATTTGTATTCTTTTACCAATTTGCTGTTTTTGATGTCAGCGCATTTTTTTGATTTAGAGTCGTATTCTTTTACAATAATTCCCTCTCCTGCAAAAACTCCTTCGTAGGCTTTTGAATAACTTTCCTTACGGAATTCAGCTTTATAAACTTCTGACCCACTACCATCTGATCTAAATGACCTAAAGTTAAACTTTGTTGTTTCATTCACTGTAAAAGGAGCAATATATCGTGTTGAAGTAGCTTGCGGAATAGAACCATCTGTTGTATATCTTACGATAATATTTGGCAAAATATTGTTTACAGTTACGGTTTCATTATCCGTAAAAACATTCAAATCGTTGAAACCTGTCAGATTTGGAACTCGATAATTTATTTTCTTGGCATCAAGATATTCGATTTCATTCGCCACTCTGCTTCTGAATTCTTCCCAACCGTTTTTTCCACCATTCCAGGCGCCTTCTGAAAGTGCAAAATACCTTGGAAAATATTGATGTTCGGCACGACGAACTGTCGGAACCGTTTCTGCCCAAAGATTCCCCTGAAGTCCAATCACGTTTTTGGCTTGTTTTGGCGTAAGCCCTTTCAGCGGATCATATTTATAAGCAGATTCTAAAGAAGTTGGTCCTTCCAGCAAATCAAAATACATTTCGAAACATGGACTAGCGATAACCTTATTTCCTTGTTCTGTTGCGGTTGGAATTGCTTTTGGCGCCCAATTTCTCCACCACATAATTGTCGCTGTTGGTGATAATCCACCGTCTAAAATTTCGTCCCAGCCTATCAGTTTCTTCCCTAATTTATTGAAATGTTTTTCCATATCGTGAACAAACCAAGCTTGCAGCTCCTCTACCCCTTTTAAATGTTCCTTCTTAACTTTGGCCTGGCATTTTGGACATGCTGTCCAGTTGGTTCTCTCCACTTCATCAGCTCCCAAATGCATGTATTCATAAGGAAATAATCCGGCAACTTCGGTATAAATTCCTTTTGCCAATTTCAAAGATTCATTGTTTCCTACACACAATGGATCCGAAAAAATGGTTCCCATGTGCGCCGCCCCTTTGCAGGAAAGATAAGGATAACCAATAATTGCTGCCATAAAATGCCCTGGCATATCAATTTCTGGCAAAACATCAATTCCTCTTTCTTTGGCATATTTTACCACATTTTTAATTTGCTCTTGAGTATAAAATCCACCATAAAGTGTATCATTATCAACAATTTTCAAATGCTCTTTTGGTAATTTAAAATCGCTGTTATCTTGTTCTTTGCTCAATTTTATACAATCTCTGTCCTGACTGTTCAATTTACGCCAAGCTCCTTTTTCAGTCAACAAAGGATATTTTTTGATTTCTATTCTCCAACCTTGATCATCTGTCAAATGCCAGTGAAATTTATTCAGCTTATATCTTGCCATCAAATCCAAAAAATGTTTGACTTCCTCTTCACTATAAAAATGACGACTTACATCCAAATGAGCTCCTCGATAATTGTATCTTGGATAATCTTCTATTTTCAGGAATTGTATTTTTGTTTGGCTTACGCCAACGGGAATCAGTTGTTGTAAAGTTGCAACTGACATCAGGATACCGGCTGGTGAAGCTCCACTGATGGCGATTCCGTTACTGGAAACATCCATTTTATAAGCTTCCGATTTTTCGCTTTTGTAACCCAACGAAAGAGTGATATCTGTTTTGCCACTTTTTTCAACTTTCAAATCCAGACCATTTTCTTTAGCAATTGTTGCTACAAGATAATTTGCCAAAGGCGCAAGACTTGGATCGGTAACACCAACAGTCGAACCGTTTTTCAAAACAAAACCACCTTCATTAAAGGTTATATTTTGCGGTTTGGGAATAATAGAAACTCGATATGGAGCTTGTGCCAAACAAAAAAATGGCAACAATAAAAGTAAGAATGCTTTTTTCATCTAAAAATTATTTAATTATGTATGAGTATTCAAAAAAAATTAAAGTTCATAAACAATATACGAACTCACCATCCAATGATTTGAAGTTCCGTTTGCATTTTTTTGGGCTTCGGGAATACTAAAAACTGCTGTGTGTTTTCCAGCTTTTAAATCTAAAGGAACAACCATTGGCTGTACATTACTTCCCGGACACCAATTGGAACGACTGAGATCACTACTGGCAATAGGTTCTTCGATTTCTTTGGTGGTATAAGTTCCTGTTTCTTCCTGTATATAAGGTGCTACTCGTTTTTTCAACCAAACACCCGTACCTGGATTGAATCGGCGAAAACTGGCGCAATCATCTCTCCATGGTATAAAATCAATTACTTTTTTATCATCAATTTTTGCAATATTTTGTTTTTTGACAAATTCATCACCTTCACTATGACCTCCGTGGCCAGTCGTTATATAATATAGTTTTGCATTTTTTGCTCCTTTCGGCAAATTAAATTCTACTTGAAAATCTTTGTAGGCAAAAAGTTCGTCGTTACCTTGATTTGTTCCAAAAGGATCTGTGTTTAAAATCGGCACAACCACTTTATTTTTAGCAACATCACAACTCAACTCGCTTGGCGTGAGATTTACGGATGCACTTACGATATGACCTCCTTTGGTATAATTCCCGATGTGAACACCAATCCAAACTTCGCCTTGCAATAAAGTCGAGAATTGCGAAATATCCTCTTTCCATTTCACTTCTTTTTCCCAATATGGAATATAAACCGGTTTACGTTTCAAGGAATCATTGCTGAAAAATCCAACACCAAAAGTTGTCATAAAGCGCATTAACTCTACTGTAGGTCCAAAATTTCCTTCGGGTACAACAGTTTTAATTTTTGTAAATTCATTAGAGGCAAACTTTTTGTTTTTCACCACATCTTCCAATGAATTATTTTTGTCCACAGGCAATACATAAATCGAACCGGCGCGATCGTAACGGTCACCTCCAGAAATTACCGTAACACTTAATTCTGCTTTGGTGTTCAATTTCTGTTTTGGAAAAGTCACTTTTTTAAACACATACTGTCCTCCTCCAAAATAAATATATCCATTATTATCGGATGAAAAATCTTTACGACTTTCTTCAAAGTTTACTCGTACCTGATCAAAAATTTCTATTTTCTGAGCGGTGACATTATTGGCAAAAGCCAAGACCAACAAAATCACCTTGACAAATTTATTTTTCATTATAGTTTTTTTTTAATTCTTAGAAATAAAATAATACCTCTATAGGACAAACTCATGAGATGTTTTTACCGCAGATTCGCAAATTTTCATAAAAAATCTTATTATAAATTAAACGCTTTCAGCGGAATTTAAGCGATTTAGTTTTTCAAAAATTACAAAATTCAAGTTTGAAAGGAATAAATCTGCGAATTTGCGGTTATTTTAAAAACTCATGTGTTTGCCCTGACTACCTCTCTTTTAGCAAAAAACGAAAAATCATACTGTCGCTTTTTTAAATCCCCCAGTTTTTATTTGGCTTTTCGCCCATAGTCAATTCGAGGCTTCCACCATTGGCTATATCACGGTGATCAATCCAGCATTTATTATAGTTTTTACCATTGAGTTTTGCTGATTGGATATATTTATTTTTTGCTGAATTGTTTTTTGTTGTAATGGTAAATGAATTTCCTTTGGCGTATTTTTTATCCAATTGAAGTGTCACTTTATCAAAAATCGGGCTGCACAATTCATATCTCGTATCCCCCGGACAAAGCGGATGAAATCCAGAAGCTGCTAATACATACCAAGCCGACATTTGTCCTACATCTTCATTTCCAACAAGACCTTCTTCGGGTAAATTGTGGTAAGCTCTCGCACAAATTTCTCTTACCCAATACTGTGTTTTCCAAGGTTGTCCCAATCTATTATACAAAAACGGAATAGTATGAACTGGCTCATTAGCATGATTGTAATAATTATTCCACGACATATCTGCGGGAACATTCTCGAAAAATGTATCCAATTCTGCAATTGTTTTTTCCTTTCCGCCCAACAATCCAACCAAACCATCCGTATCATGCGGTACAAACCAGCCTTGCTGATACAAATTGCTTTCGACACAACCGTAATCCTGAGCCAATCGTCCATCTTTTGGCCATGCTCTCCAAGTCCCGTCTTTGTCTTTTGGTCGAAACCAGCCAACTGTTGGGTCAAATCTGTTTTTATAATTCTGCCCTCTTTTAGCATATATTTTGGCATCTGCTGGATTCCCTAATTCTTTTGCAAATTCTGATAAACACCAATCAAAGTAAGCATTTTCCAATGTGCTAGAAACATCATCGGAAAAGCCAATATATCCAGTTTTAACATTATCAACACTATTTTTAGAAAATGTATATGCCTTTTTTACATCAAAATTTCGGATGCCTTTTTTGTAAGCATCTGTTATCATGCTCACAGCCGGATTTCCTATCATACAGCCGCTATAAGCATTCAAAAATTCCCAACGTTCTAAGTATTTGGTGCCATTTTCATCAGCCAATTCAACCAATGAATTAATCATATCATTTACAACTTCAGGATTTATGATATTTTGCAAAGGCATTTGGCTTCGAAAAACATCCCAACCGCTAAAAATAGTTCGCTTTGTAAAGTTTTTTGATTGATGAATTTTACCGTCACCTCCAGGATAATTCCCATTTACATCTGCAAATGAACGGGGATCTATCATAGTGTGATAAAGTGCCGTGTAGAAAACAGCTTTTTGTTCTTCAGAACCGCCTTCTGTTTTTATTTTGCTTAAAGCATTGTTCCAAAGGTTTGTCGTATTTTTTAAGACCGAATCAAAATCCCAATTCTTCATATCGGCTTCCAAATTCTGTTTGGCACCTTCCAAGTTTACAAATGAAATTCCCGCTTTAAGCAAAACTTGTTCATTTGGTTTGGTTTCAAATTCAGTGTAAAACCCAAGATGTTTGCCTTGTTTTTCACGACAACCTTTCAATATTTCAGCATTTGCTGTCAATTTTTGAAAATCTCCACTTTCTACAAATTGTCTTTTTCTGCTAATGCCATTTGGAATATCCACACTCCAAACTCCGAAATTTTTCAACGGTTTACTGAATTGTGCATAGAAATAAACGGTATAATCACCTTTACCGTCTCCATTTCCCCAACCGCCACCTTCTGGCGGGCATTTCATCCAGCCTTCGATAGTATTTTCATTCACAACTCTCACATATTGCTCAGTTGATGTACCACCAACACGTCGTGCCAAATCAATCTGTATTCTCGATTGTTTGTTTTCAGGAAAAGTAAAACGCATTATTCCGCTATGAGGCGCTGCGGTCATCTCTGCTTTTACATTGTAATCTGTCAATTGCACCGAATAATAACCTGCTTTGGCAACTTCTGATTTTTTGTCATAAGCGGAACGATACCCTTTTACTCCTGTTTTTTCTTTTCCCGAATTGGTTTTCATAGCTCCAGTGGTTGGCATCACTAAGAAATTCCCCAAATCACCATACCAGCCAATTCCGCTCATTTGCGTAAATGCAAAACCTTCAATCGTTTTGTGTTCGTAACTATAACCCGGGCCGTTATCTCCTCCCGTAATTGTATTTGGGTTCAATTGTGTCAAACCAAAAGGTGTGGTTGCTCCCGGAAAAGTCTTACCCAATCCATGCAAAACACCAGCTTTATCAGTATTAGTACTGGCACCAACCAACGGATTCACATAATCTACAAATTGTTTCTTTTGTGCTGAAAGCGTAAAAACAGTTTGAAAAACGAAAATGAATAGTATTTTTTTCATCTTAAATTTAATTGATTATTTTTTTTGAAAAACAGTTAAAACATAGAATAAATTAGTTATAATCCCTTAATCACGATGTCTTTTCTACGGGATCCTGGGAACACTTTTAATTCTTTAATCTTTCCGTTTTCGACACGGCCTTCGATAATTGTATTTTTTGGGGCATTCAATTTAAAATTAACATTCCAGTTATTACTCCAAGCCGGCAACAACACAATTTTATCACCTTCGCACTGCATAATCATATATTGTAACGCGGTCATCATATTTGTAGCGTGGCATTGCTCTGGAGTCCAATCGTAATTTGGACCAAAAAAACCTGGAAAACGATATTCTTTTGCTGTTTTGTTTGCTCTTGATACAACCATTTTTTGAGCTTCCTCTTTCAAACCGAGCAAAGCTGCCTGAATGCAATTTTGTTGCCAACCATAATCTTCGGGATGCAAACGTTTTTGCCATGTATTACGACCAATTTCCAATGTTTTCTCATCCGAAAGACTGGTGTAAGCACGATAAGGAAAAACGGCATAGAGTTCTGGATTCTCAATATTCATTTTATTTGAAAATTTTTCGGCGGGCAGCAATCGCGTTGCTCCATTTTCGGTTATCATTGGCACTTTAGGTAAATCATTTATTGTTTTTTGCCATTGTTCTTTCAACGATGAATCTTTTGTTAAATGTATCAAACGATTCCCTATAAAACGTATTCCAACAATTTCTGGAGTTGGGTTTATAGCTGTGTGCCAAGTTTCAAGTGACTGGGAAGGATCGAACAGAATTTTACCGTCTGTTCCTCTTTTCCAATGCTGATCATAGAATTTAATAATCTCGGTTGCAAAAGGCACCAATGTTTTAGAAAGAAATTCTTGACTTTGCGTAGCATCATAATAATCAAGCATCAGCGCCACCATTTCTATTCCGCTTTGCCAATAATAACGGATATAAGTATTATCTGTCAATCCATCGGGTTTATCTTTTCTGTCAATTCCATAATTTTCATTATCCATGTAATTTCCCCAGAAATAAATTGTCTCAGGAAAAAAAGCGCCTTCATGTCCATAGTATTTTATAGTTGCCGCTTTACGCAAAGGAAGTGCTTTCATATACATGTCAAATATTGGAAGCATCATATCATAATCGCCACAAGCCAACATCGACCAATAAGGCAATCGGGTATTTTGCCACCAATACCCCCCGCCCCAAGAACGATAATCCGGGTCAATTCCGTCAACCGTAAAAAGTGAACCATTAAATTTTATTGGTAGATTACCACGACCTGCGCAAGCCGTTACAAAACGCTGTAAATTGTAGGCTCTCGAAACCATAAATGGATTCGAATCACCAGCATTTGAAGATGTTATTTCAATCTTGCTTCGGTTCCAAAATTGATGCCACCAGTTTTTATGTGCAAGAAAACGCGTCTCCGAAGATGATTTTACATTTTTTGCCAATTTTTCAGTCGCTTTCAACCAATCTTGAGCATTTTCTGATTGATTCGTCAATGAAAAAATTTGAACAGAAAAAGCCTTAGAACCGGTTTTGGTTTGGATTTCGGTATCGGAAATAGCTTTGAAGTTTGTTCCTCTCACAAGCGCACCAAAAGTTCGATTCAGAACTGGATCTTTGCCTTTTACAATTTCATTTCCCAATCCCGTCAATTCGAGATTTCTTTTCCATTGCGATTCTATATTGTGGTGACACCAAGCCAATTGTCCCTCTTTTGAAGGAAGAAAAGTATCTGCATTTACACGCATTTTGTCTGGCCAATTTCCCCAAGCAGAAAATGATTCTTTTAAATTCCCAACTGTCTTAAATTCACGAGATTCATTTCTCCAATTTTCAACTATAACTTTAGCATCAATCGCAGTATTACTTTCAAAATTAACTTGAACTAACGGATTATTTACATCGACCCAAATACGTATTTTCGAAGTCGCTGTTTTTATTTCGATAGAACCATCAGAGAGATTTAAACGTTGTGAAAAAGACTGTCCTTCGGTAAAAACAGAAGGATTGGTTTTAATGCGAATGCGTCCAATTTTTAATAAGCGGTTAAATTCATCAAATGAATCTGATTTCCCTAATAATAAAATCAAATCACCATTGTTTTCTACCCAAACATTGACACCGATATCGCCGTTACCTAGGGGCATAGAACCCAATGCGTTTTTACTCGGAGAATCCCAAGTGACATCATATTGAGAAACATTCCATTCTAATGGTTTAATTTTAGAGGTTTGTCCAATAAGCAAATTGGTAAACAAAAACAGAAAAATAGGGAAAGTCTTTAAATTCATTTTATATTTTTAAAAATTAAACAAGCAATTTATTTGAAACCAATTCTATTTTTACTCCGTAACAATGAGTATATCCCTCAACTTAATGTCTCTTGAAGAAGCTCCAATCATGATTCTGAAATCTCCCGGTTCTACCACCCATTTCATATCACCGTTAAGCATTTGCAGGGTTTCTTTGTTGATCTCAAATGAAACTTCTTTTGATTCTCCCGCTTTCAGCGAAATTCTCTGAAAGCCTTTCAATTGCTTGATTGGTTGTGCAATAGACGCCAATACATCTCTTACATACAACTGAACCACTTCGTCTCCATCAACATTGCTGGTGTTTTTTATGGTACAATACACTTTAGTTGTTTCGGACTTTCCAATTTGTTTTTTGTCAAATCGCATATTACTGTACTCAAAAGTCGAATAACTCAATCCGTAACCAAAAGGAAACAAAGGTGTGCCGTTCAAATTGGTATAATCATCCGAACGTCCTGTTGGTTTATGGTTGTAAACCAAAGGCAATTGCCCCTCAAAAACAGGAAAAGTAATTGGTAAACGTCCAGAAGGATTTTTGTCTCCAAAAAGGATATTTGCCACAGCATTCCCCCCGTCTTCACCCGGGTACCAAACATCCAAAATAGCTGGCACATTATTAATCCATTTGTCCATCGTGATGGCACTTCCTCCGACCAAAATCACAACGACTGGTTTTCCTGTTGCCGCAACGGCATTAATCAATTCTTCCTGATGTCCTAACAAACCAAGATAAGCTCTATCGTTGAACTCACCTTCTTCAATTCCGGCAGCAATAACCGCCACATTCGATTTTTTGGCAGCAGCCACCGCGTCATTAATTTTATTTTGCCAATCGTTATTTACACCAATATTCCAAACCAATTTGAATTTAGCATATCCTTGTGACTCAAAAAATTCCACTTTGATATCGTATTCTTTGTCTTTTTCAAAATTGAAATCAACTAGTTTTGTTGAATACGATTGGCTTTTCCAATTGTCGATAATCAATTTTCCATTGAGATACAAACGATAACCGTCGTTGCCTTCAAAACCAATTTTGTGAGTTCCTGTCACCGGCGATTTAATTTTTCCTGTCCATTTTGCAGAGAAAAAATCATAGTTAATTTTGGCCGGATCTGGTGAATATAAAGTCCAATCAAAATTGATTGAGTTGTCAATTCTTGTAACCATTGGAGTTCCACTCAACTGCACATTATTAAAATATTCGGCAGTCAAACCATTTCTTTTTTTACCATTGGCTATTTCGAATAAATTTGCTGTTGGAACGACAACATAATCCGTGCTTTTTCTAGCACAACCTTCAGCCAGATTAATCACTACCGATTTTCCCAATTTGGCTTTAATTCCGTCAAGCATACTCACTTTTCCGTTTCCGGGTCCGCTGTAACCTCCCAATCGAGCTTCGGTAATATCATTTCCGATTAATGCAATTGAGTTTATATTTTTTTTCAAAGGCAAAATTTTATTGTCATTTTTCAACAAAACCATCCCTTTTTCGGCAGCTTCTCTGGACAATAATTTGTGGGCAGGATTTCCGTTCCATTTATTGGTTTCCTTTTCATCGGCATACGGATTTTCAAACAATCCCAATTCAAATTTCAATCGTAACACTCTTGCCACCGCTTCATCAATATTTTTCTGATTGATTCTTCCGTCAAGGAAAGGTGGCTGAAACAATTTGTAATGATCATAAGCCGTTTGAAAAATCACATCCAAACCGTTATTGATAGCATTTGCACCAGATTCTGCATAATCTTTTGCTGTATAATGCAAAACATTTCCACCCCCCACAGCATTTGCATCCGAAATAATGAATCCTTTAAAATTCATTTCTCCTTTCAATTTTTTATTCAATAACCAATCATTGGCAGTACAAGGACTTCCATTCAAAGTATTATACGAAGTCATAACACTGCGACTTCCGCCTTCGGTAAAACAGGCTCGAAAAGGCGGAAACTGGTATTCTTCCAAATAACGTTCATTATAATCTATCGGGTAACTGTCGCGTCCGCCATCTCCACTGTTTGCCAAGAAATGTTTCGGTGTTGTAATCACTCCTCGTTCCTCAAATGAAGACACAAAAGCAACTCCCATTCTGGCAGAAAGGAAAGGGTCTTCTCCGTAGGTTTCTTCTACACGCCCCCAGCGAACATCCGAAGCAAGGTTTACCACCGGCGATAAAATCTGACGAATTCCACGGCTTTTAGATTCCAATGCAATAGCGGTCGAAACCCGTTTCATCAAGCCCGTATCAAATGTCGCTGCCAAGGAAATAGATTGAGGAAAAGCAGTTGCGCCGTCTCTTACCAGTCCGTGCAAAGCTTCGTCAAAAGCAATAATTGGAATACCTAAACGTGTATTTTCAACAAAATGTTTTTGTATTTTATTAACCAATTTTATCGTTTCCTGCGCATTACTCGCAGCACTGTAATCAAGGATTTGGTTAGCGGCATCAGAGCTTCCTTTGGCACTTACCTGAAAGCCAAAAATTCCGTTTTTGTAATTATCAACTCCATCAGACAAATCGCCAGGAATCATAAACATTTGCCAAAACTTTTCTTCCGGCGTCATTCGGGACAATAAATCCTGAACACGTTCTTCCACGGGTAATTTTGGGTTTTTATATTTTGGTGTTTTTTGGGAAAACAACAATTGAGTTCCCAAAAACAAGCAAAGCAAAAGTGTTCTTTTTTTCATTTTTTTGATATTGAATATTTAGACGCTAATCGAAATATTTTTTTATTTTATTTATTTTAAAATCAAAGAAATAGGCTTATTTACTTTTAATTTTACTTTAACTGAATTATTCGAAATTGTCAAGATTTCTCCTTTTTCTTCACCTCTCAAATCACAGAATTGAGCAGTTTTATATGGACTACCTTCTGGCAAAGTCACTAAGCAATCTGTGTCTTTTCCGTTTTGTTCCCAAAGTCGGATTAAATCTCCTTCCCCATCTCTGTTTTTTCCAAAGAAAGTTACCAAAACACCTTTTTCGGACACAGAAATTCCTTTTGCGGAAGCCTCAAGTTTACCAGCTGCACCACCTGCATACGATACCATCAACGGATTTCTGATTTCCTCTGAAGGAACAACAATCGAATTTCCGTCGGTATAACTGTCTATACTCCACAAATAAAATTTCGCCGTCCATGAACCTTCTACCCATTCTGTAAAATTGGTACTCCATTGGTTATTGTATAAATTGAAAAATACATTTCCTTTTTGAGGAACAAAATCAGTAGAATATTTCCACAAGCCCGGACGATCCAAACTTACTCCCGGAACATCTGGAGAGGTAACTCCAAATCCTTGATTATTTTTGTCCAAAACGCCAATACCTGTATTGATAAAGCCATAATCCAGATTGGAACCTTTTACAATATCTTTCGCAGGATCGATTACTCCACCTAAACGTCCCAACTTAAACTGTGCGTTTTCGATATTGAAAGGAAAACTTATCCAGCCTCCTTCTGGCCAAGCTTCGGCAGGTTTTCCGTTAATGCTCCAAATCACTTCAACAACGGGTTTGTTTTCAAACAAAGTAAAAACCATTGTATAATTGTGATTCAAATCGGCATCACCTTTGAAATGCATCATGGCTGAAACCGATAATCCATCTTTAGAAAATTCAATTTCAGCATTTTTTCCAGAAGCTTTTTTGTATGAAGCATCATCAAGATTGATTCTGCCCAATTCTGAATACGCCCAATTCCAACCCGCTTTGATATAATCCTTGGCGTATTTATCGGTTTGCGTTTTGGCAAAACGTTCGTTACTATATTGTCCAAATTTGTACTCCGAATTGGCGTTTACCATTTCTTTATTTGATTTTTTGTCAATCAAAGATTTAATCGTTCCGTTTTGTTTATCGAAAGTAATTTTGAAAAATGAATTTTCCATTATTCCTTTTTCTGAATCAAATGATAAACTAGATTTTTGTAAAGGCGCCTCTTCATCTGTAGCAATAAAAGTGCTGTAACCCATTGCTGGAATGGCATTTGCCTGAAACTGAAGGATATTTTTGTTTTTGATAATTGGAATAATTTCTCCCGTTACAACGTTTTTTAATGATTTTTTAAAATCAGAAGCAGTTTGCACAGTTACCATATCGCTACGTTCCCATGGCAGCGGATTGTAAACTACGATACGGTTTCCATCTGCTTTTACCGAAGCTGCCAAACGTTTTAATTCCCTGCTGAATGTTGGTAAAATCAATTTTTCAGAACCATTGATGTGATTTCCTTTTTCTTTCCAAGAATATTCTATTGCGTCATAATCTCCTTTGGCGCGTAATTTTTCAAATTCATTGCCATACGCCCAATAACCAGAATGACCGTGACTCATCGCCAAACCAAAAGTATGCTCATCAAATAAATGAATACCTTCCAAAGATTCGTTCACGATTTTGTTTATTGGCTCTTCTTCTTTTTGTCCCCAAATAGACGCCAAAGTGCTAAATGCTTCCAAATTCAAAGACGATTTACTCAAAGCACGACTCGATTTCATTTCGCGCGGCATTGACATATAGCCATGAATCCAAGTGTCTGGCATATCTCCTTTTATGGTTTCCAATTTTGGATTTTCCTTTATAATAGTATTGTAAAAATCAGCAAGACTTCCTACCCTAACTTTGGCACCGGGATTAAGTTTTTCTATATTTTTTACTTCTTTCTGGAATTCTTCATACGATTGAGCTCCAGAATTGTCATTGGTTTGAATAATTGCCAACCAAGTTTTGTGTGGCCAATCTTTTGGTGGCGCAGGACTTGTTCCGTAATATTCTCCAAAATAAAAAGTCATCAGCTTTGATTTATCTGGGCCTTCCCACCAAAACAGTAAAGGAACTTTTGGCGACATAGAAGCAGGATTACAACCAATGTGCAAAAATTTCACACCTGCATTACTCAACAATGTGGGCATAATCCAAGAATGACTTGGCACATCAGACATTTTTGCATCAATGGCTAATGGCAATCCTAAATCTCTATGAATTTTTGAAGCATAACCTAGCGATTGTACCAGAGGCTCCAAATCGGCAGCTTCTGTCTCCATCGAAAAAGGCAACGCATGAACAAAAAGATTACCATCAGTTATCGCTTTTTCAATTCTAATTTTGACTTCAGGCTTTGACTTCAAAAGCATTTCTTTCATTGGCCAGCCAGAAACCGTCCATTTGAATTGTTGGTCTTTCGGTAAGTTTTTTGACTGTTCAATAGTATTCAGCGCACTGGTTACCATTGAATTGGCATAATTATACCTCACATTATCTGACCAATCAGTATAACCAATATCAAAATGGGTTTTGAAAACCACAATTACTTCGTTGACTTTTGGAGTATCGGATTTGCTTTTTTTCTGACTATTCCCTAAGAAAGGTAAAAGTGAAAGCGTTAAAAATAGAATCGTTTTTTTCATGATAACATCAATAAAATTTGTTATTCAAAAAATCCTCAGATTTCTCACTAAATCGTTTAAATAAATTTGATAAAAAAAAATGCCATCCTCAAACATGAAGATGACATTTTCCTTTTTTTTATTATTAATTCGTCAAGAAACCACCTTGGCCTCTGTATAATTTAATTGGCGCATCTAATGTCACCTTGATACAAGTCACATATTTATCGACAGCAGTTTCTGGTAAATCTATGTAAACCAATCCAGGAACGGCACTCCAAGAAATTTTACCAACTACTTTATGAGTCAATTTTACGTTGGAACCTAAAACAGTAATGTCCTTAATTTTGTTATCTAATCCTTTCAACATTACTTGTCCAGAAGTTTTTCCGTGAACAAATAAATAAAGTGTTTTTGAATCTTTGGACAATGTTGTTGGTCCATAGAAATGACCTTGAGGAATTCCAGGAATAGTTCCGAAAATTCCTTCTCCGTTTCTTTTGTTCCAATCACCTAATTCTTTCAAAGTAGAAACAACTGTATCAGGATAAGTTCCATCAGGTTTTGGTCCAATGTCTAATAATAAATTCCCTCCATTTGAAACGGCATCCACAAAAATGGTAATAATCTCGTAAGGTGTTTTCCAGTTGTTATCGCTCACACGGTAACCCCAGTTTTCGTTCATCGTCATACACAATTCCCACCATTTGAATGCAGGGCGCACCACAGGGAAATTTTGTTCTGGTGTATCATAATCACCATATCCTTGCAAACGACCATTGATGATAGTATTTGGGTTTCTGTCTAACATCATTTTACGCGTTTTTTCGGCTTGCCATTCTTCGGCGCTGTGCTCCCAGTCACCATCAAACCACCACAAATCAGGATTATACCAATCTGAGATTTCTTTGATTTGTCCTTGGAAGAATTTTTGGAAACGCTCCCAACGAGCTGGTTCTTTCTTGATATCATAACGTGCTTTTTCTTTCAAAAAACCTGGATAATCATCATGAGTCCAATCAATTAAAGAAAAATAAGCCCCACATTTTACATCTCTTTTACGCAATTCTGCAAATAAAGGTTTAATCATATCTTTTTTGGCAGCACAAGTTTTTACGGAACTCAACTTCCCTAATTTCGTGTCATACATCGCCACACCGTCGTGATGTTTTGTTGTAATTACACAATATCTGGCACCACAATCTTTGATCATTTCTGCCCAGGCAGCCGGATCATACTTACTCAAAGTATAACCTTTTTGTTGTTTCATATAATCTTCAACCGAAATGTTTCCGTTATGAAAACTCCAAGATTCCGAAACATCGGCCACCGAATAAATTCCGGCATGAATGAAGATACCTAATTTAGCATCTTCAAACCATTTCATTTTATCAGCAATATCCTTTGCTGAAATTTTATTCTGGGCATTTCCCACTATAGAAGTTCCTGCTAAAAGAACCGCCAATATTAATCTCTTTATCATTATTTGTGTTTTTAAATTCTGTTTATTTTATTCTGATAACTGTTGAAGCCAATTGTAATCCATTGCTTTCGGCTTTTACAGTAAATTGTCCTTTCTGATCTTTTTTGGCTTTTACAATAACCAAAACTTTTCCATTATAGGCTGGGCGTTCATGACTTTGAAAAGGAACAAAACTTGTAGCGTCTCCATTGTCTGTTGCTACTATTTCTCCAGCTCCTTCTACTGAAAACTTAACCATTTGATTGGAACGCGGTACAACCAAACCATTTTTATCAGCGACATCAACAGTAACGAAAACTAAATCAACATCATCTGCAAGTACTTCGTTTCTGTCGGCTGTCATTTTAAGTTTTGTGGCTTCACCTGTAGTTTTTACCACATCGGTAGCCCATACTTTTCCTTTTTTGTAACATACCACTTTTAGTTCTCCCGGAGCGTAAACCACATTTTCCCAAATCAAACGAAAATCTTTTCCGGCTTCCATTTTCTTTCTTCCAAGGCTTTTTCCGTTAAGGAATAATTCACCCTCATCCCCAGAAGTATAAACATGCACAGGAACTACCTTACCAACACGTTCGCTCCAATTCCAGTGCGGAAGTATATGTGCTGTAGGAACATCTGGTCTCCAGTGTGATTTATAGATGTAATAACGATCTTTTGGGAAACCAGCCAAATCGATTATTCCAAAATAACTGCTTCTGGAAGGTGGATTGCTTTTTTGTAATTCTGCTAATTTCGCTTCCAATTCCGCTTGTTTTGAAGGGTCTGTTCTAAAGTTTAATAAATTGGTTTCATCAGAATTATAAGGAGTTGGTTCTCCCAAATAGTCAAATCCAGTCCAAACATATTCTCCCAATAAATGAGGGAATTGAGCATTGGTACGGAATTGAGTGTCTGGCGAACAACCCCATCCCGGGAAAGCATCATCATAAGATGAAATTTGCCAAGAAGTTTTATTGTATTTATCATCAAAGAAATATTCGCCACGAGAACTCACCGTTGAAGATGTTTCACTGCCAATGGTTGGTTTTTTCTCATATCTTGGATCGACATCCCATTTTGGTTGTTGGCTGAAGAAATAATTTACCCCCATAATATCCAATGCGACTACTGCGCCCGAACTACGTCCTCCATCAGGATCGTTATAACCGTTTGAAACAGGACGTGTAGGATCTTCTCTGCGCATTATATCTGCCAAACGTTTTGTCAATGCAACGTTTTGTTGGTCTGGTACTTCATTCCCAATTGACCAGATAAATACCGAAGGATGGTTTCTATCTCTGTGAACTAATGCCACTAAATCTTTTTCGTGCCATTCATCAAAAATCACGTTATAATCTTTCTTTTTCTTTCCTTTTTTCCAGGCATCAAAAGCTTCATCCCAAACAAGGAAACCCATTTTATCTGCTAATTCCAACAACTCTGGAGCAGGTGGATTGTGGGAAGTACGAAGTGAATTACATCCCATTTCTTTCAACATCTTCAATTGTCTTTTTAATGCCGATGTATTAATTGCTGCGCCCAAAGCACCTAAATCGTGGTGGTTACAGGTACCAAAAATTTCTACTCTTTTTCCGTTCAAAAGGAATCCGTTCCTTGGTGTGAATTCGATAGTACGAATACCAAAAGGTGTATTGTAGGTATCCACTACTTTTCCGTCAACAATTACTTTTGTTTGTGCAACGTAACGATTTGGCGTTTTTAAATCCCACAGTTTTGGATTGTTCAAAACTGAATGAGTATCAGATTTTGCTGTACCATTTGGTTTAATTTCAATTGTTGAAGGAAATAATGAACCTACTTTTATCTTAGGCACATCATTAATGTCTATTTCATATAAATCAGTAGTAACGAGAGCTTTTACAGTTTTGTCTGTAACATTATCAACCTTTACAATCATTCGAATATCGGCGGCTTCTTTGGTAATATTCGGAGTCGTTAGGTAAGTTCCCCAATGACCTACATGCACCGGATTAGTTTTAACCAACCAAACATGACGATAAATTCCTGCTCCAGGATACCAACGCGAATCCCAATTTTCGGTATCCAAACGAACCGCTAAAATATTCTCTTGACCGAATTTCAAAAATGGCGTCAAATTCATTCGGAAAGAATTATAACCATAAGGCCAAGTTCCAACATAATTTCCGTTCAAATAGATTTTTGCATTTGCCATAGCTCCGTCAAAATCAACAAAAATTTCTTTTCCCGAGTCAGAAGCTGGAACAGTAAAATGTTTGCGGTACCAGCCTATCCCTTTCCAAGGCAATTTTCCGGTTTCTCCTCTCAATTCAATTCTAAAAGGTCCTTTTATAGCCCAATCGTGAGGCAAATTCAATTTTTCCCAATCAGATTCATTGGTAGTAACAGCTTCCAAGTCTTTTGGTTCTTCTTTAATCAATCCATTAGCTTGTAGCCCAAATCGTGAAAAAAGCCAATTATCATCAAATGATTGTGTTTCTGTCGAACCCATTCTTTTTATAGCAGGGTTTTGAGAAAACATTGAAATCCCCATCATCAGACAGACAACTAGTGAAAGGCAATTGTGCAGCGAAAACATCTTTTTGTTCCTATTCATTGTAATTATTTTTTATTTTCTGGTATTATTTCTAAAATGGTAGACCTTTTACAATCAGCCATTTTATTTGGTATTTAAATCTTTTATGTCAGTTTTAATCTGTTTATTCGTCATTTTGAAAGTGATAATTTTCGGTTTCCAAGTTGTGTTAAATCGGTTCTTCTTTATTACTACATTTTTGCAGGCAGTAAGCGCAAAAGAATTTTCATTGGAACCCGAAGTCAGCAAATCAGATGGATTAATTGTATTGTTATTAAAAAATAAACCATCAGTCGAACGTGCAGACAAAATGGGTTTGTCAAAAATCTTGAATGTATTGTTTTCAATACGGATGTTACGGTGTACATAATAACCTTCAACCAACTCATGATTTTCGGGAGCAATATTGATGATAGTACCCGAATTGTAAGCACATTCCTCAAAAGTATTGTTGCGAATCGTTACATCATTTACAGCTCCTGACTCGAACCAGCTCGAAGCATCGTTTGCTATCAAGATGGCATGCATACCTGTGCGATAAAAAACATTGTTTTCTATCAAAACTTTTCTTCGTGTGGTCAACAACAATCCTCTTGTATTGGTGCGCTCGAATCTCGAATTTCGAACAGTTACTTCTGGAGTCCAAGTTAAGTTTTCAATAACATTTCCAACACTAACTTTATCCGAAACTTCTCCATCCAATACCAATTCCATTTCTTTTTTACTAATCAATTTTGCCGATTTAAGTTTCCCTAAAACGATTGGTTTCAGCGTTTGTGGACTTACAAAACTGATACTGTCACCTGCAAAAAAAGCTTCAAATCCATACGTTTGGTGGTGCATGAATTGTACTTTTATTTTTTTATCGGCAGTAATTTCAGTTATTTTCAAATGTGTTCCGTGTACATTCATTGGGTCGTCATGCGCACCCGATGTACTACATCCGTCAACCAAAATTTTTCCTTTGCATCCCGAAAAATGAAAACAATCTGCAAATGACGCAATCACTCGGCCGGAATCTTCACGAGGCGCAACAACAACTTTTGAAAGTGTAATGTTTTCGGCAAATTGAGAAACAATTCCCAATCCGTGCATAAAATGCATTTTGACATCCGAAAGAACAATATCTTTGCTCAAAGTAATAAATCCGCCACAATTATCTCTGTAGGTATCACGAATAGAAAGCACATCGCCTACTTTATAATTTGCCTTTGCAAAATTACCTTCAAACAAAACAGTTCGATTTTCTTCCTGAGTCGCCTTTGAATTCAAAAATGGCCCGAATGAGGAGTAACGCATCAGATTTTTTTCTTTATCCAATGAAATGGTATGAAACGAATTGCTCTTCCATCCTTCACCATAAAAACCTATTTTTCCTTTTTCTATAAAATATCTAGAATCAGGATGGATTTTCATTCTAATGGCCGTTGGTGAAACCGAAGTGATTGTCACTTCCGACATAGTTGGACGTTCATAATCAAATCGGATGTTTTTTATTTTAATGTTTTCGCAATTGAACAAAGCAAACGAAACCATTTTACCGTGCAGAACCACCAAAGTATTATTTCCGTCCAAAGTGACATTTTTCAGATGATCAAAGTAAAAACCAATGTTTTTCACTTTGGACAGCGTATCGCTTTCCGTAGTATTTGAAATAAAGATTTCCTTTTTAACAGCATCTTCTGGCCATAAATCAATTCTGCCACCAGGCAACTGAATGACAATATTTTGTTTGCCTTTGCATTTTTCGAGTGCTTGTTTTACCCCTTTGCTGGCATTCTTGTAACTATTGGATTTCACACCAAATTGCGTCACTTTGATGGTGTCGGCAACCTGTCCAAAAACGCCGAATGTTATTAGACAAAATAAAAACAGAAAAATTTTTGTTTGGGATAAATTCATTTTTGATTAAAAATTATGTTTAAGTATGATTCAAAACAAATACTGATATTCTTAAGATTTGACCTAACAGCTTTTAAAAACCTGTTAGGTTTCTGCCGGAAACCAAAAGTTATATAATTAACCCTTGATGTTATAAATTACAGCGAGCGATCCAAATGCGTATAACCACCATCTACATAAATCAACTGACCAGTGGTATGGCTCGATTTTTCAGACAATAAAAATACAGTCATATTCGCTATTTCCTCAGCAGTCGTCATTCTGTGCTCGAACGGAATTTTGGATGTAATTTCTTTTAATTTTTCTTCTGGATTCTCAAGGGTTTTTATCCATTTTTCATATAATGGCGTGTAGCATTCGGCTACGATAACTGCGTTTACGCGGATTCCGTATTTCAATAATTCAACAGCCCATTCTCTTGTCAAAGCATTACGCCCACCATTTGAAGCCGCATACGCCGATGTGTTTCCTTGTCCGGTATCGGCAGTTTTTGAACCAATGTTCACGATTGATCCTTTTGTTTTTTTCAGCTCAGGTAAAGCGTGTTGTGCCATCAAATAATAATGTACAAGATTTTTGTGAACCGAAGCAACAAATTTTTCGTAATCGCCACTTTCCAAACCTACACCGTCATTTACCCCTGCATTATTTACTAAGCCGTCAATACGGCCGCACATAGCGATAACTTGGTCAACGGCACTTTTGCAATCGTCTGGATTAGTTAATTCGGCCACGACAGACAATGCTTTTCCACCTTCAGCCTCTATTTCTTTAATAGCAATTTGATTGTCGGCATCTACTCTTCCTACAATTACTGGAACAGCTCCTTCCGAAGCCAGAACTTTACAGATTCCAAGTCCAATTCCCTTTGCACCACCGGTTACAATTATTATTTTATCTTTTAAATTAAGATTCATTTTGTTTTATTTTTTTGGTTTAAAATTCGGTTAGGTATGAATTACAAATATGATTTACCCATTTTGATGTAAATCAAATATTTTATCCATCATCATCCATTTTTCTCCTTCTTTTGCCCAAGGCAATGCTTTTTGATATTTCCACATCAATTCTTCCCATTCCTGAACTTTAGGATTATTAGCATCCATTTCTCCTTTTCTTTCAAATGAAAAAGTCTCATTGGCCTCAATAATCATAAACATTCTGTTGCCAACACAATAAATATCAAGATTTTCAATCCCCGAACCAGTGATACTTTTTGTAATTTCTGGCCAAATTTTTTCATGATATTTTTTGTATTCTTCCATAAGCGTCGAGTCTTCAATCAAGTCTAACGCAAGACAATATTTTTGGGTCACCATTTATTTCTTTTTATTGTTAATAGTAAATTGTTTTCTGTCAATTTTTCAAAGATAATTAATAATCAATTCAAAAAAAGAGTTGATTATGATGCACTTACTTTTATGACTACACCAGATTGTTTTGCCAATTCTGCTCGCAGTGAATTTGGAATTGTAACGCTAATTCCTCCATTCACGTTTTTATAATTCAGTTTTTGTTTGTTTGCCAAAAGCGTAACATTCAATTTTCCCTTCAAACTGTTTTTGATTATAATCTGCGAAGGAATTTCTTTTTCGGTTGCAGTAGGAAGGTAAATTCCAAAAATAGTTTTTTCACCTTTTGAAGTGTAATACAAATTGCCTTCAGAATAAGGAATTATTGGTTTTGTGGCATAAATGGCTTCTCCATTCACATCAAGCCATTTTCCAACTTCAGCCAATGTTTGTTTGATTTTTGGTTCAAATTCCCCTTTTCCGTCTGGCCCCACGCCGAGCAGTAAATTACCTCCTTTGGCAACAATCCCCGTCAATAATTGAATCACTTCTGTACCTGATTTGTATTTATCATTCGGCACCCATCCCCAGTCATTCCCTAGGGTTACACAACTTTCCCAAGGCACAGGAATAGGTTTTTCAAGTACTTTTCGTTCCGGGGTTAAGTAATCTTCGTAATCACCAGGAACCCAACGATCTACCACAATCAATCCCGGTTGTTTTTTGCGTGCGGTTTCGGCAATCAGTTTCATGTTAATGTCTAAGTTCTGACGCCCTTTTTTCCCTTCATTTTCTTTCACATTAGACAACGGACGAACCCAGCCACCATCTAGCCATAGGATATCAACTTTTCCATAATTACTAGTCAATTCATCCAACTGATTTTGAGTATATTTTACAAAACTTTGCCATCTTTCTGGATGATCCTTGATGCTGTAATTTGGATTTCTGTCTTTTGGTGGATAATACTTCCACCAAAAATCCTGAGATGTCCAGTCTGGTTTCGAGAAATAAATTCCAACCGATAATCCTTCTTTTCTAGAAGCGTCCAATACGTCTTTTAATACGTCAGCCTTTGGATTTTTGGCGTAAGGTAAATTCGGGTTGGTAATTTTGAAATCGGTAAATTTCGAATCATACATACAAAACCCATCATGATGTTTTGAAGTAAAAATTAAATATTTAACTCCAGCACTTTTGAACATCTTTGCCCATTTTTCTGAATCCAAATGAGTAGGATTCAAACTAAAACGAGCTCCGCGGTAGTCTGAAGCAAAAGAATCGTAGTCTTCATAACCGTTACGCGTCACCCAGTCTTCGGGAGCCAAACCCCACGACTCGCAAATTCCCAATTGGCTGTACAATCCCATATGAATCAAAACCCCAAATTTATAATCCTGCCATTTTACAAGATTTTCTTTTGCAGGTTTATCTTTTGGCCCAACATAAGAACCATAAGTTGTTTTCTCGTTTTCGGCCATGATGTCCCCTTGTGCATGCGATAAAGTAACAGTTACAAAACAACAGACAGCCAAAGCCAATTTTAATTTATTATTCATACGATAAAATTTATTTATAAATAGACCTATATACTAGGTAACCTCTTTTTTTTTTAGTGACGAAACAAACTCGTTTTGAAGGTACTCTTAGCTTTATTTTTGATTTTTTTTAAAATTTCCCTATTTGTAATTCATGAAAACGTTATATTTTTTAGAGAAATCAACAATAATAACTAAAACGTTTTATATTCTCTAAGATAAGATTTCAAAAAATCTCCAAAAAATAAAATTATTGTAATAAAAAGATATAAACTAACTCAAAATTATCAATAAATAGATAATTATTATCTTAACATTTTTTGACCAAAAAAATAGCAAATTCCTTGCCATTTACCTTCTTTTTTATTGTTAAAAAAAAATTAATCCAAAAAAAATGCAAAACCATAAAATCGCACACCTATGATATTGAGCTATTTTTCTTTATTTTTTAAAAGCTATTCAGACCAAAATAATAAAGATAAATAACACTTAATTATTGATAAAATTGAGTCAATTGCTAAATTGATTTAGATGTATTTTTGATACTCGAAAGAAAGTCAGGTGAATACATTATTAAAATCAAAACATTTCTGAACAAACAAAATCAACTAAGGATTGTTGTTTTTTAATAATTAAAATTTTCGAAATCAATCAAATTAAAATTTATAAAAGTATAATATAGATACGATGTCAATAAACGAAACAAAAAGTTTAGTAGTAAAAATGCATCCAAGTGACAATGCTCTTGTGGCATTGGTAGATTTGGAGAAAGGAAAAGAGGTAACTTTTGAAGGACAAAACTATATCCTTAAAGATAATGTAAAAGCAAAGCATAAATTTTACACCACCGACCTAAAAACAGGTGATGAAGTGATGATGTACGGAGTCTTGGTTGGAAAAGCTCAATATGATATTCCACAAGGGAGCCTAATGACGACCGACAATCTGAAACATGCTGCCGATCCATACGCCTATCGAAAAGTAGATTATCAATGGAAATCACCTGATGTTTCAAAATTTGAAAATCGAACTTTCATGGGGTATAAACGTAAGGATGGAAGTGTTGGAACTGCCAATTATTGGATTTTTATTCCAACTGTTTTTTGTGAAAACAGAAATCTAGATGTAATAAAAGAAGCCTTACACAACCAACTGGGATATGCAGTTTCGGGTAAATACAATCAATTTGCACATGATTTGTTGACTGCTTTTAAAAACGGAGAAGATTTAGCTTCTGCAAATATTCATTTGAACCCAAATCCGAAAAGCAATCGTGTTTTCAAAAATATTGACGGAATCAAATTCTTAAACCATCAAGGTGGCTGTGGCGGAAATCGTCAGGATTCTGAGACGTTGAGCAAATTATTGGCCTCATACGCCAATCACCCAAATGTTGTGGGTGTGACCTTGTTGAGTTTAGGATGTCAACATTTACAGATTAAGAATTTTGTTGCCGATTTAAAGGTTCAAAATCCGAATTTTGATAAACCTCTTTATGTTTTTGAGCAACAGCAAATGGTAAGCGAGGAAGAATTAATTGCTCAAGCAATCAAATCTACTTTTATCGGTTTATCTGAAGCGAATAATATAGAAAGAACACCACAGCCTTTACATTACCTAAATGTTGGTGTAAAATGTGGCGGCAGTGACGGATTTAGCGGTGTATCTGCCAATCCTGCTGTAGGCTACACCGCTGATTTAGTGGTGGCATTGGGTGGAAAAGTATTATTGGCTGAATTCCCAGAACTGTGTGGAGTCGAGCAAAATATGATCGACCGTTGCCAATCTGAGGAATCCGCGAACAAATTCATCCGCTTGATGGAGGAATACGATGAACAGGCGCACCGAGTGGGTTCTGGTTTCTTCATGAATCCTTCTCCGGGAAATATCAAGGACGGATTAATTACCGATGCGATAAAAAGCGCTGGTGCTGCAAAAAAAGGTGGAACATCACCAGTCGTTGATGTTTTGGACTACACCGAATTGGCAACAAAACCGGGATTGAATTTGGTTTGTACTCCTGGAAATGACGTAGAAGCTACAACGGGCCAGGCATCATCTGGAGCCAATTTAATTTTATTCACCACAGGTTTGGGAACTCCTACCGGAAACCCTATCTGTCCAGTTATTAAAGTGGCTACCAACACGGTTTTGGCAACCAAAATGAAAGATATTATCGATATTGATTGCGGTTCAGTAATTAGAGGTGAAAAAACAATTCCTGAAATGGGTGAAGATATTTTGGAATTTTGTATCAAAGTGGCAAGTGGTGAAATACTTCCTAAATCGGTACAACTGAACCAAGATGACTTTATTCCTTGGAAAAGAGGAGTTTCGTTATAAATTATAAAACAATTTGAAAACGAATGTTTTTCCTTTGTCATTAGCATTAAACATATTAACCCAAAACAAACACTAGAATTATGAAATTTTTTGCAAACAGAATAGCTATTATTGCTTTTTTTATGTTTGTGGCAGGTTGCCATAATGTTATTTCCCAAAAGAAGAACAGGCCTTTTTTACCAAAATATGAAACTTTGCTAACAAAAGCTCTTGAAAAATCAGGAGACAGAAAAGATTCTATTCGATATGTTTTGAATTCTGTACCAAAAAACCAATTGGAAGGAGCTTCTTTTCTTATAGCCTATATGCCGGAACGGGATTTAAAATCCCTTTCGGTAAAATTCATCAAGCATCAAATTGACGGAGCGTACAAAGTTAGAGATCAATATTCATGGTGTGCCAAATTACCTGATTCCATATTTTTTAATGAAGTCCTACCCTATTATTCATTTGACGAAAACCGCGACAATTGGAGAAATGATTTTTACATCAAATTTTCGCCATTGGTAAAAGATTGTAAAGACATTCGTCAAGCTATTGATATCGTAAACAAGAACATAAGAGACATTTTATTGGTTGATTACAATGTTAAGCGCAGTAAAACGAATATCAGTCCTTTACAGGCAATAAAAGAAAAAATGGCTACCTGTACAGGACTTTCCATATTGTTGGTTGATGCTTTTAGATCTGTTGGAATTCCGGCGAGAGCAGCTGGTACACCAATGTGGACAAATTTAAGGGGAAATCACAATTGGGTTGAAGTTTGGATAGACGGAGAATGGTTTTTTACAGAATATTATCCCGATGCTTTAAACAAAAGCTGGTTTTTGGCAGATGCTGGCAAGGCAGATGTGAATAACCCTAAGTTTTGGATTTATGCTTCTTCCTATAAACCAACCAATACTAATTTCCCATTGGTTTGGGATAAAGTTTCAAAAGATGTTCATGCCGAAAATGTCACCAAAAGATATATAACTCTTTACGAAAAACAACAAGCCGCAGAAGCATTACAACCAGATGAAGTTTATATAAATTTTACTTTGTATTCTAAAAACTCCGGAAATAACGCACAGCGTGTTGCAGAGAGAATAACTATCAAGCAACAAGACAAGGAAATTAATTTTGGTTTTTCACCCTCTCCCACAGATGATTTAAATAAATTTTTAAAATTTAGGTTAAAGAAAAACAATAAATACCAAGTTATTTTTACCGACACTAAAGGAATTGCAAAACAAACCGAAATTGCTGTAAATGACAAAGAGGAGTTATTTAAACTTTATAAGGAATAATTCAAAAAAAATATTAAAATAAAAATATCAAAAGGGTTGACTTTCTTAGTTGACCCTTTATTTTAAATACCAAAAAAAATCGATTTCGTATCTTTTAAATACTTAATAATATGAAAAAAAGAAATTCCTCAATTGTTAGTCTCAAAATCAAATTTATTTTTCTTTTGATTTCTATCATTCTATTTCCTCGCCATTCTTATTCTCAGGAAAAGGAAAAAACATGGGCAGAATTAAAACAAAACTATGAATTTCCCGCATGGTACACCGAAGCCCGTTTTGGAATCTGGCTGCACTGGGGAGCACAATCTCAGCCTGATGAGGGTGGTGGCTGGTATGCCCGTCATATGTATATGCAGGATGTAGGTTCGCAAACATTTGGGAAAAATGCTTATCCCAACCACCTTAAACAATACGGACATCCTTCAAAAGTGGGCTACAAAGAAGTTCTTCAATCTTGGAAAGCCGAAAAATTGAATACAGATGCTTTGATGAAATATTTCAAAGAAATTGGAGCTAAATATTTTATGATTTTAGCTGTTCATCACGATCATTTTGATGATTTCAATTCGACTTATCAAAAATGGAATTCGGTAAATATAGGTCCAAAAAGAGATATTGTGGGCGATTTTAGAGAATCGGCACGAAAATACAAAATGCCTTTTGCGGTGAGTTCACACGATGATCGATACTTGAATTGGTGGCTTCCCGCTTTTGGTTCGGATAGTTCTGGTCCATTAAAAGGCGTTCCTTATGATGGAAATCTTACCAAAGAAGATGGGAAAGGTTTATGGTGGGATGGTCTGGATCCAGCCGATTTATACGGACTCCCTCCAGCCAAAAGAACTCCAGAATGGATTGCCGACATGAAAAAAACATGGGTGTTGCGTCACAAAGAATTGGTAACCAAATACGATGTAGATATGATTTGGTTTGACGGTTACGGTTTCCCGTATGGAGAACCAGGTAAAGAAGTTTGTCGCACATTGTTTGAAAATAGTTTAAAGAAAAACGGAAAAATAATGGCTGTTGCTGCCGGAAAAATTTCGGAAGATGATGCAATCGTGAAAGATATTGAATGTGGAACTTCAAACGGAATCAACCTAAAACCATGGCAGGGAATCATAACAACCAGCAGTGGATGGTTTTACAAAAAAGACAGAGAAATGGTTCACAACGCTCGAACTATTATAGAAATGCTTGCCGATATAAATAGCAAAAATGGGAATTTGTTACTCAATATGGAGCTTTTGCCGGATGGAAGTATTTCTCCCGATGAAAAAGCGATTTTTGACGAAGTGGGTGCTTGGGTCAATCAAAATAGTGCGGCCATTTACGCTAGTAAACCCTGGAAAGTCTATGGAGACAACCTAAATTCGTCCTTAAAACGTGCCAGTAATATCGCCAATGCCGACTTGGATGCTCTAAAAAAACAAGCCGAATCTGAGCAGTTTAATCAAAGAACCATCAAAAGTTTACCTTATGGTAATGACGAAGTGCGATTTACTACCAAAGGCGATATTTTATATGTTTTCGTTCTGAATCCAACCGAAGGCGAAATTGCACTTCCAACATTGGGATTGAAATCAAAACAAGCACCAAAGAAAATTAAATCGATAAAAATGTTGAATGGTAAAAAAGTTACTTTCGAACAAACAGACGAAAAACTGACTTTAAAAGTTCCTGTAAATCGTCCTTCAAAATACGCTGCCGTTTTTGAAATTAAAGGTGCTTTGTAAAATAAATTATTCGAAAACAAAAAGTTATTGCAAGGATTTTGAATTTAATTAATCCTTATTTTTTTTAAAAAATAAAATAAGTTTATAACCCTTTTATTATTATATTTGTCATAATAGCATCGCTTTTTTTGTCAGATGTTTAAAAAAAAATGGAAATGAAATACTTTCCTTTTTTTTCACCCTTATTACTAAACCGATTTAGAACTTAATCTTATTTAAAAAAAATAGATTTTTATCAAATAAAAAATAACTAAAGCTGATACAAAATGAAGACAGGACTTTTACTCTCTTTATGCTTTTTGGGATCAAATTTGTTTTCACAAACAAAAGTTACCGGAAATGTGGTCGAATATTTCGGCAAGGAAAAAATTGTGACAACAGCCGAAGGAAATGTCTTGTATCATTTTGGTGAAGGTTTTTTTCTTCCAACAGATAAAAAAAACGGAACCCTTTTTAACGGACAAGACCCAGTTGCTTGGCAATATGCTGTGGGAAAGTTCACGAATCCTAATAAACAAAAAGGAGATTGGCAGGCTATAAAACAAGATTCTGTTGGGGTTTTCAGTCAAAAAGATATGAAATCGGCTTTTCTTTTTACCGAATATAATTCACCAAAAGAGCAAATTGCCATTTTGGAAACTACAGGCGGAACTCGAACTTATATAAATGGTATGCCACACGAAGGCGATCATTATGATTTTGGATACACGCTGATTCCTTTTAAATTACGCAAAGGAGTAAATGAATTTGTGTACACCAAAGGCCGTTTCGGACGTGTGAAATCAAATGTTGTTATTCCTTCAAAAAGTATACTATTTACCAAACGAGATTTGACACTTCCAGATGTAATTAATGGTGAAAAAGACGAAAAGTGGGCTGCCATACGTGTAATCAATGCTACCGAAAAAGACCTTAAAAACCTTGTTATTACTGCAAAACTATCCAGTGGAGAAACTGCAACTTATGCAACCGATGCGATTATGCCTTTGTTTGTCAGAAAAGTAAAATTCAAAGTTCCTGCCGCCAAAGCTGATTTTACGGGTGAATTAAAAATGAAACTTATCCTTTCTGACAAAAGCGGAAAAGTGATAGACGAAACCGAAATCCCAATTCAGCAACGTCCTGCAACCATTCACCACGAACGAACTTTTGTAAGCAAAGTAGATAATAGCGTGCAATATTACAGTGTAGCACCAGCACTTGGAAGCGGACCAAAAGCTTTGGTGCTTTCTGTTCACGGGGCATCAGTTGAAGCTCGCAATCAGGCACGTGCATACAAACAAAAAGATTGGGCACAAATCGTAGCGGCCACGAACCGCCGCCCTTTTGGTTTCAACTGGGAAGATTGGGGGCGAATCGATGCTTTGGAAGTCTTGGCGGAAGCCAAAAAAGTATTTAACACCATACCTTCTCAAACTTATTTGACAGGACATTCTATGGGCGGTCACGGAACCTGGTTTCTAGGAACAACCTATCCCGATAAATTTGCTGCTATTGCCCCTTGTGCCTCCTACCCTGACATTGCAACCTATGGATTTGACAAAGGCGATGAAATGAACGATCAATTTAAGGCATTTGAACCCATTAAACGTTCAGCCAATTCTGGTCGTGTGAAAAGCATTGTAAAAAACCTGAAACAAACGGGTGTTTATATTCTTCATGGCGATGCAGATTCTACTGTGCCTATTTCTCAAGTTAGGGAAATGCGCCAGATTTTGAGTACTTTCCACCCAAATTTTTGTTATTACGAATATCCAGGCGGTGAACATTGGTACGGAGACCATTCTGTGGATTGGTTCCCTATTTTTGAATTTTTCAAACGCCAATCGATTCCAAATAATAAGGATGTCAAAGAAATTGATTTTCACACCGCTACTCCTGCTGTTTCATCAACCGATTACTGGATAAAACTGCAACAACAAATTCGTCCATTTGATTTTTCAAATATTAATGCCAAAATTGTAAAACAGGAAATTAACATCAAAACAGAAAATGTTTCCATATTTGAACTGGACTTGGCTTCGTTGGAATTAAAAGGAGAAATCACAATAAACATCAACGAACAATCTCTGAAAACTACACCGGATAAAAAGGCTATTTTGGCTTTAAAAGATGGTAAATGGACTTTCATAAACGAAATCAATACTGCTGATAAATATGCCGATCGACAAGGCGGATTCAAATTTGCCTTCAATAATAATGTTGTTTTTGTTTATGCAACAGGAGGTTCAAACTCCGAAAAAGAATGGTATCAAAACAGAGCCCGCTTTGATGCTGAAACATTCTATTACAGAGGAAACGGAAGTATCGACGTGATTCCGGACAACGAATTTTCATTGGAAAAATACAAAGACCGAAATGTCGTAATCTACGGAAATGCATCAAACAACAAGGCATGGTATTTGTTACTGAAAAACGCACCGATTCAAATTGATAATCATCAAATAAAAGTGGGTGACAAAATCTTAAAAGGAGATGATTTAGCCAGTTATTTCGTGTATCCAAGAAAAGACAGTAAAACAGCCTTGGTGGGCGTTGTGGCAGGAACTTCGGAAGCGGGAATGAAAGCAACATGGGCAAACAACTATATTTCTGGAATTACAGGTTTTCCTGATGTGATGATTTTCAAGGCTGATTTGCTCTTGAACGGTTTGCCAGATATGAAAGTAAGCGGTTTCTTTGATAATAACTGGTCAACTAAAATCTTGGATTTTTTTAATTAAATAAAATTATGTTACACCACTAATTCGCTAATTGATGCTGCAAGAAAGATATTAGCGGATTACGGTGGGCATAAGAACATTTTTTGCTGATAACCATTATAAAACGACATGTTTCAAACAAGCGTAAAATCCATTGAAACAACTATTTTAGAAAGTTTATAACCTGAAAAAGGGAAAAAAAAATAAAGAGAAAATCTTGTTTAAATAAAAAACAAAAAAGATGAATAGAATCAGAAAAAACAATTGGTATGCATTACTGCTCTTAGCAGGAATAACTTTTTTAAGTACAAGTTGTTCTAGCAATACAGAAAAAATTTCGATGGAAATCAACAAAGGATGGCAATTCAGCGAAGTGACCAAAAATGATTGGCATCCGGCAACCATACCCGGTGAAGTACATACTGATTTGTTGAAAAACAAAATGATTCCGGATCCATTCTACCGCGATAACGAAAAAAAATTAGTTTGGATTGAAAAAAAAGACTGGGAATACAAAACTACTTTTAATGTCGCTCCCGAATTTTTCAAAAAGAAAAATAATCTGTTGGTTTTTGACGGATTAGACACTTACGCCACAGTATATATCAACGGAATTGAAGTATTGAAAACCAACAATATGTTCCGTCAATGGACTGCCGATGTAAAACAAAATCTGAAACCAGATAATAACGAATTGAGAATTGTTTTTCAGTCGGCTCAAAATGTAGTGGACTCACTCGCCAAAAAAGATTTGCCTTACGTGATTCCAGATAATCCAAGATGTTATGTACGTAAAGCACAATATCATTTTGGTTGGGATTGGGGACCAAAATTCACCACTTGTGGAATTTGGAAAGCGGTACGTTTGGAAGCTTTTGACGAAAAAGAAGAAGAAAAAGAATATGTAGCGCCTCATAAATACGAATTGGTTCAGGAAAAAGATACTGCCGGAGCTTCTTTTTATTTCAAAATAGATGACAAAGCCGTGTACATGAAGGGTGCAAATTACATTCCCTCAGATGCTTTTTTATCCAGAATGACAAATGCCGAATATGACAAAGTGATTGCCACAGCCAAAGATGCAAACATGAATATGCTCCGAATTTGGGGTGGCGGTATCTATGAAAGTGATTATTTCTATGATTTATGCGACAAAAATGGAATTTATGTTTGGCAAGATTTCATGTTTGCCGGAACGATGGTTCCTGGTGACAAAGACTTTTTCGACAATGTGAAAGAAGAAGTAAAATACCAAGTAAAACGTTTACGCCATCATCCGTCGATTGTGGTTTGGTGTGGAAATAACGAAATAGACGAAGCTTTCAAAAATTGGGGTTGGCAAAAACAATTCAAAATGAATAAGAAAGATTCTATCAGACTTTGGAGTGATTACAAAAGGCTCTTTCAGGACAGTATCCCAAAATGGGTAAAAGAAGTTGACCCAAGTCGCCCTTATGTAAGCAGTTCACCTCTTTTTGGCTGGGGCAAAAAAGAAAGCATCAAGCAAGGCGACAGTCACTATTGGGGAACTTGGTGGGGACTTGAGGATGTTGAAGTTACTTTGAAAAAAACGGGGCGTTTTGTTAGTGAATACGGTATGCAAGCAATGCCAAATTATTCCACCACCGAAAGAATAACTACTGAAGAGGACAGACATTTGTACTCTGATGTATTGAAAGCGCACCAAAAAGCAGGCAAAGGATTTAATAAACTGAATTCATACATTCATCGATATTTCAAAGACACTACGAATGTAAAAACCTGGTCGGTGAAAGATTACACCTATATAACGCAGTGTTTACAGTATTATTCTTTTAAAAACATCATCGGAATTCACCGATCAAAAGAGCCATACAATATGGGAACATTGTTGTGGCAGTTGAACGATTGTTGGCCAGTAGCGAGCTGGAGTATCACCGATTACTACAACCGTCAGCCAAAAGCCGCTTGGTATGCAGTAAAAGAAGCCTACAGAGATGATGTAAAACCAGTAGTAGACTTGATGAGACCAATAAACATGAAATTGGAAAATCCACAAGTTACTTTCAAAGTGGATGGCAACAATATTATTTTAAAAGCAACAAAAGCAGCAAAATTTGTTTGGATTGACATCAAAGGTTACACTGGAAGATTGAGTGATAATTATTTTGATTTGAAAGCGGGTGAAGAAAAAACTATTGCCATTCAATCACCAATATCAAAACCACAAATCACAATTACTTCGTTATTTGATGTTTTGAGTAGAAATAAATAAAAAAATTAATCTTTTCAACAAAGGCCTAACAGGTTTTAATCAATTGAAACAGAAGATATTTAAATAAATAAAATAAGAATAATGCAATCTTACAAATTTAAAATTACCATCCTTGCAATGGCAAGTTTCTTTTTGACGAATCCCGTTATTGCACAGGAAAAAACAAAAAACGAATCGAAAAGCAATTACACCCAATATGTAAATCCGTACATTGGTTCTGGTGGTCACGGACACGTTTTTTTGGGTGCCAATGTTCCTTTTGGGGCTGTTCAATTGGGGCCGTCGACTATTTTTGAAGGTTGGGATTGGTGCAGTGGTTATAATTATTCGAGTAATACTATTCTCGGGTTCACGCACACCCATTTGAGCGGAACTGGAATTGGCGATTTGAACGATATTCTTCTGTTGCCGGCAACTGGAAAAGTAGCTCTAAACAAAGCAGATAAAAAAGATCCGAATGGTTACGGTTCTACTTTCTCCCATCAAAATGAAGTCGTAAAACCTGGTTATTACAGCGTTCTTTTGGACAAATACAACGTAAAAGCAGAATTGACTACATCAGAAAGAGTTGGTTTTCATAAATACACTTTCAATTCAAAAGAAGAAGCGCACGTCTTACTTGACCTCACTGATGGTTTGGGTTGGGACAGTCCAAAACAAACAATGATTCAAAAAACAGGGAGCAAAACCATTATTGGTTATCGACACTCCAAAGGCTGGGCTGATGACCAACGTTTGTTTTTTGCAATGGAATTTTCGGAAGATATTTCAAATATTGCTTTGTATGACAGTATCGCTATAAAAAGCGGACTTCAAGGCGAGGGCAAAAAAATGAAAGCTATTTTGGATTTTAAAAACAAAAAAGGAAATGTCATCATGGTTAAAGTGGGAATTTCGCCAGTAAGTACCGAAAACGCTTTAGCCAATATCAAAGTCGAAATTCCGAATTGGGATTTCTCAAAAGCTGTTCAAAACGCAGATGCAAAATGGAACAAAGCTTTGGCCAAAATTGACATTAAAGCCAATCCTGATACTAAAACAATTTTCTACACTTCCTTATATCATACGATGTTTGCCCCATCAATTTTTAATGATGCAAATGGAGATTATAGAGGAACGGATAAAAAAGTTTATAAAAACAGTGGTTTTACCAACTACACCACCTTCTCTTTATGGGACACCTATCGTGCATTACACCCGCTTTACACAATTATCCAAGAGGATAAAATCAATGATATTGTAAAAACATTTTTGGCGATTTACCAACAACAAGGGAGATTACCCGTTTGGCATTTGATGGGAAATGAAACTGATTGTATGAACGGAAACCACTCCATTGCCGTAATTGTCGATGCTTATTTTAAAGGATATCGCAATTACGATGTGAATTTGGCTTACGAAGCCATCAAAAAGACAGCGATGCAAAACCGTGCGGGTATGGATTATGTACAAAAAATACAATACATCCCGGCAGACAGTCAGTTGGAAACCGTTGCCAATGCTTTGGAATACGCCATCGATGATTGGTGTATTGCCCGAATGGCAAAGGATTTAAACAAAATGGACGATTATGCTTATTTCACCAAAAGAGCCGAATTATACAAACAATATTTTGATAAAAATACCGGTTTCATGCGCGGAAAATTAGCAAATGGACAATGGAGAGAACCTTTCAATCCGTTGGCTTCATCCCACCGAAAAGACGATTATGTAGAAGGAAATGCTTGGCAATACACTTGGTTGGTACCTCAAGATCCTTATGGTTTGATTGATTTATTTGGCGGAGACCAAAAATTTATCGAGAAATTTGATCAACTGTTTACACTGACAGAAAAAGTAGCCGGCGAAGAAGCTTCACCAGATATCAGTGGGTTGATTGGCCAATATGCGCAAGGAAATGAACCGAGTCACCACATTCCGTATTTGTATGCTTATGTGGGACAACCTTGGAAAACAGCCAAAATAGTTCGTCAGGTTTTTGACCAATTTTATACCACCAAAATTGACGGAATTTGTGGAAACGAGGATGTTGGTCAAATGTCGGCTTGGTACGTGTTATCATCTATGGGTTTTTATGCCGTAAATCCTGCAAAAGGGATCTATGTTTTTGGAAGCCCAGCTGTTGACGAAGCTGTTATTCATTACAAAGAAAATATTTCATTCAAAATAACTGCTGTAAACAACAGTAAAACAAATATTTATATTCAAAAAGTGGAATACAACGGAAAACCCTATACAAAATCATACATTACCCATGACATGATTGTAAAAGGTGGTGAACTTAAATTATATATGGGCAGTCAGCCTTCTATGACTTTTGGTGTTGCAAAAGCTGACAGACCTTTGTAGCCTAATACTGTTAGGTTAAGAGATTTTTGATTAACGATTGTCGATTTCAGATTTGGCATGACTAAAATTATATTAATGCCTTAAAGTTTTATAAAAAATAAAATCACCGAATAACAACTAATATTATGAGAAAATTCATATTGGTTTTAGAAATATTTTTTGCTTTCGCAAATACAAATGCACAAACCAAAGCATTATCAAGTCTGAATATAATGACGTTTAATATTCGTTATGACAATCCGGGAGACGGCTTAAACAGTTGGCAGCATCGCAAAGAAAATGTCTTGAAAATGATTCGTTTCAACGAAGTGGATATTCTAGGAATGCAGGAAGTTCTTGAGCACCAACTGAAAGATTTCACTACAGGTCTTTCTGGATACGAAGCTATTGGAGTTGGTCGTGAAGATGGAAAAACAAAAGGAGAATACAGCCCAATTCTTTACAATAAAAATAAATTTACACTAATAAAATCAGGTTATTTCTGGCTGAGCCAAACTCCGGAAAAACCATCCAAAGGTTGGGATGCCGCTTGCGAACGCATTGCAACTTGGGTGCAACTGAAAGACAAAGCCAACGGGAAAAAACTTTTTGTAATAAATACTCATTTTGATCACATCGGCGAAATTGCCAGACGTGAAAGTGTGACTTTGATAAAATTAAAAATCGCTCAACTCAGCGAAGGAATGCCTCAAATAATGATGGGAGATTTGAATGCTACTCCAGACTCATCGGTGATGACTGCATTATTGACACCGGATAAATCGTTAAGTCTTTTGGATTCCAAAAAACTGGCACCAATTGTTTACGGTCCAAATTGGTCTTTTTATGATTTTGGAAAAATACCTTTCAATGACCGCCCTCTTATCGATTATATTTTGGTAACCAAAGGAATTTCAATCAAAAAATATGCTGTTTTTGCCGAAACATTAAATGAACTTTGTCTTTCTGATCATGCTCCTGTCTTCATCAATATTTCATTTTAAAATCTCCCCTCCTATCAAACAAAAAAATTCTATAATGAAAAACTGTAACTTCTTTTTGGCACTTCTTTTTTGGGGATTCATTACAAATGCTCAAAACAAAACCGATAATCCTGTAGATTATGTCAATACTCTAATGGGAACCCAATCAGTTCACAGCTTGTCAAACGGAAATACGTATCCAGCTATTGCGCGTCCTTGGGGAATGAATTTTTGGTCACCACAAACAGGCAAAATGGGTGACGGATGGATGTACACTTACACCGCCGAAAAAATACGTGGATTCAAACAAACGCATCAGCCTTCACCTTGGATCAATGATTACGGACAATTTTCGATTATGCCCGTTACAGGAAAATTAGTTTATAAAGAAGACGATAGAGCAAGCTGGTTCAGTCATAAATCGGAAATTACAAAACCACATTATTACAGTGTATATCTTGCCGATTTTGACATTACTACCGAAATGACTGCGACTGAAAGAGCGGCTCATTTTCAAATTACTTTTCCAAAAAACGATCAATCTTCAATCGTGGTTGATGCATTTGACAAAGGTTCGTACATCAAAATCATTCCTTCCGAAAATAAAATCATTGGTTACACCACAAGAAACAGTGGTGGTGTTCCTGATAATTTCAAAAATTATTTTGTTTTGGTTTTCGACAAAGCTTTTGAAACCAAATACACATGGAACGAGAATGGATTAGCAAAAGACCAACTCGAAATGAAAGCCAATCATTCCGGTGCAGTTGTAGGCTTTAAAACCAATAAGGGAGAGAAAATAAACGTTCGCGTTGCTTCGTCATTTATTAGTTTTGAACAAGCAGAACAAAACTTAAATGCCGAATTGAAAAATAGGCCTTTCGAAAATGTACTAGCCGAATCAAAAACGGTTTGGAACAAAACACTTGGAAAAGTAAAAGCTGAAGGCGGAACCGAAGAACAGATTAACACTTTTTACTCTTGTTTATATCGCACGGTTTGTTTTCCGCAAAAATTATATGAAGTCGATTCCAACGGAAAAATTGTGCACTACAGTCCGTACAACGGAAAAATTCAAGACGGTTATATGTATGGTGGAACTGGATTTTGGGACACTTTTCGGGCATTGTACCCTTTGTTGAACTTAGTTTATCCATCCATCAACAAGGAAATGCAGGAAGCCTTGATTAATGATTACAAAGAAGGCGGCTTTTTGCCAGAGTGGTCAAGTCCCGGTCTAAGGGATTGCATGGTGGGCAACAACTCGGCTTCGGTAGTTGCAGAGGCTTATTTAAAAGGTTTGAGAGGTTATGACATCAACACTTTGTACGAAGCTTTGCAGCATGGTGCAAACAACGAAGGACCAAACGCAACGGGACGTAAAGGAGTTGAATATTACAACACCTTGGGTTATGTTCCTTATGATGTAAAAATCAACGAGAATGCAGCCAGAACGTTGGAATATGCTTATGATGATTTTGCTATTTGGAAATTGGCGAAAGCCTTAAACCGTCCGGCATCTGAAATTGCGCAGTACGAAAAACGAATGATGAATTATAAAAACCTGTTCAATCCGGAATTCAATTTAATGAGCGGAAGAGACAAAGACGGCAGTTTTACTAAAAATTTCAATCCGTTTAAATGGGGCGATGCTTTTACAGAAGGCAACAGCTGGCATTACAGTTGGAGTGTTTTCCACGACATTCAGGGATTAATTAATCTGATGGGAGGCGAAAAAGCCTTTACCGCAAAATTAGACGAGGTATTTTCGCTACCACCAACATTTGACGACTCTTATTATGGTGGCGTGATTCATGAAATCCGCGAAATGCAGATTATGAATATGGGACAATATGCACACGGAAACCAACCAATACAACACATGATTTATCTGTACAATTATGCAGGACAACCTTGGAAAACGCAATATTGGTCAAGAGAAGTCATGAACCGTTTGTACAAACCAACCCCAGACGGTTATTGCGGAGACGAAGATAACGGACAAACATCGGCTTGGTATATTTTCTCTTCCATGGGCTTCTACCCTGTTTGCCCGGCTTCGGATGAATATGTTTTGGGTGCACCTTTATTCAAAAAAATAACCGTTACTTTAGAGAACGGTAAACAAATAGTCATTAATGCAGATAAAAATTCTGCCGAAAACAAATACGTTCAGGAATTGAAATGGAATCAAAAAGTCTATGACAAAAACTATATCAATCATTTCGAATTACAAAAAGGAGCCGAACTTGACTTTAATATGGTTAACATTCCAAACGAAAAACGTGGGACTTCAAAAACAAGTTATCCATATTCGTATTCAACACAGAAAAAATAAACTCACTCAAATTTCTCCAATTTTCACCAATAAAATATCTGAAGATTGGCATAATTCGAGTCAAAAAATAAAAAAATATGCAATCACGTAGAAAATTTATAAAAAACACAGGGATTTTATCTGCAGGAATGCTCGCCCTAAACACTGAAGTTTTTGCTTCAAGCTCTAATTTATTTTTAAATTTTGCGCCCGATTTTGTGAGCCAGCGTCCGCCATTGGCACAGCGTAAATTCACCAGTAAAGCCGTTGAAGATGCCATTGTTCGTATCAAAAAACAAATTGCCAATCCAGAATTGGCTTGGTTGTTTGAGAACTGTTTCCCAAACACTTTGGACACCACAGTCGATTTTGAAATCATCGACGGAAAACCAGATACTTATGTCATTACTGGCGATATCGATGCAATGTGGCTTCGCGATTCTACAGCACAAATTTGGCCTTATATCCCTTTTGTAAAAGAAGACAAAAAATTGAAGGAATTGGTAAAAGGGGTTATCAACCGCCAGACAAAATGTATTTTGCTCGATCCATACGCCAATGCTTTTTACAAAGATTTCAATCAGGTGAGTGAATGGAAAAGTGATATCACCAAAATGCAACCCGGAATCCACGAACGCAAATGGGAAATAGACAGCCTTTGTTATCCCGTTCGATTGGCACATGGTTACTGGAAAGAAACCGGAGATGTTTCCATGTTTGACGAAAATTGGAAAAAAGCCATGCATTTGGTTTTACAAACTTTCAAAGAGCAACAACGTTGGACAAGCAAAGGTCCTTATACTTTCCAAAGAACAACTGCTTGGGCAACAGACGGTGTTCCTTTATCTGGCTACGGTTATCCGGTAAAACCTTGCGGATTGATTGTTTCTACTTTCCGTCCGAGTGATGACAGTACTTTGTTTGGATATCTAATACCGAGCAATATGTTTGCCATCGAAATATTGGGATACATGATCGAAATGTGTTCTACTCCTGCTTTAAAAGATGATGAAATTGTGAAAAAAGCAAGCGAACTGAGAGCGCAAGTACAACAAGGACTAAAAGAAAACGGAATCATAACACACCCAAAATTCGGGGAAATTATTGCTTTTGAAGTAAATGGTTATGGCAGTTTTCATTTTATGGATGATGCCAATGTGCCTTCACTATTATCATTGCCTTATTTGGGTGCTGTAAAACCTGACAGCCCTTTATATCTAAATACCCGAAAAGTGGTTCTTTCAGATAATAATCCGTTTTTTTACAAAGGAAAAGCAGGTGAAGGAATTGGCGGACCACACACAGGAGCCGACACGATTTGGCCTATGAGTATCATCCTTAGAGCTATTACAAGTGTTGATGAAAACGAAATAAAATATTGCATCAGCATCCTAAAGAAAACCCACGCCGATACTGGATTTATGCACGAATCGTTCCATAAAGACGATGCAAAAAAATTCACCCGAAAATGGTTTGCTTGGGCTAATACGTTATTTGGCGAATTAATTGTCAATACCAGCAAAAATCATCCGAGTATATTAGCCGATAAAAATATTTAACAACATTGTTTTAATCCTAATTTTTACTAAAAATTTTAACCCTTGGCGAAAAAAAGTTCAAAAAAATGGTAAAAAAAATAATTCTGGCATTTCTTATTTCTGTTCCTGCTTTTACAATTAATGCTCAGGACTTGTCGAAACTTCCTATTTTGGATATTAAAAACGAAGTTGCTGTATCCAAAGATTGGTTGGTCACTCCTATAGATGCCAAGGCAAATGTGTATGCGAGTAAAGACAAAAAATCGATTGTTTTGTACAACGGATTGGTAAGGAGAACTTTTCAAATTTCTCCCAATGTCGCCTGTACCGATTTTACCAATCTTACTACAAATCAGCAATTAATCAGAGCAGTAAAACCAGAAGCAAAAATTACACTTGACGGAAAAGAATACGCCATTGGCGGATTGAAAGGCCAAAAAGAGAATGCTTATTTGTTGCCAGAATGGTTGGATAAAATGGAAGTTGGAAAAGAAGATTTTACTTTTGTGAATTATACAATTTCAGATATTAAACCATACATCAATTGGAAACCGACCAATTGGGCAATGAACAAAAAACAAGCCACCGGAAAATTATTGACTTTTGAATATGCTTCTTCCCTACCCGAATTGAAAGGGTTGAAAGTTAAGGTTAATTACGAATTGTATGATGGATTACCTTTGATTACAAAGTCGATTTCTATTGAAAATGCCACCCAAAAAGTATTCAAACTAGACAGAGTCGTAAGCGAAACTATCGCCATGGTTGAGGAACAAAGTGCTGTAGAAGGCGATCCCGAAAAGATGAGAGGCCAACACGGTTTTTATATCGAAACCAATTATGCTTTCAATAACTCAATGAGTTATGAATTGAGCGATCAAACGACACATTGGAAAATGGATTCCGTTTATACATCTCAGGTGCATTATAACTACAAAACGCCTTGCCTGCTTGAAGTTTATCCCGAAAAAGCACCGGGAATAGACCTAAATCCAAATGATGTTTACAATTCTGTTCGCAGCAATGAATTATTAATAGATACTTATGATCGACAACGTCGCGGATTGATGATCAAAAAAATGTACCGCACAATAGCACCTTGGATTACCGAAAATCCAATTTTCATGCACTTGGTTAGCAAAAATGACGAACAGGTTCGAACAGCTATAGACCAGTGTGCCGCTACAGGTTACGAAGCATTGATATTAAGTTTTGGAAGCCATTTAAATATGGAATTGGATACGCCGGAAAATCATCAAAAATGGAAAGCATTAGCCGATTACGCTCATAGCAAAGGTGTGAAAATTGGAGGTTATTCGCTATTCAGCAGCCGACGAATAAGTGACGAAGATGATGTTGTTGATCCCAAAACAGGAAAACCTGGCGGTGCTTTTTTTGGTGGTCACGCTCCTTGCTTTGGAAGCAAATGGGGATTGTCATATAGAGACCGAATCAAGAAATTTTACACAGAAACTGGTTTTGATATTTGGGAAAATGACGGGCCATATCCTGGTGATGTTTGTGCATCAACAACACATCCAGGACACAAAGGCCTAGATGACTCACAATGGAAACAAATGGAAATCCAGAAAGAATTGTATCGCTGGTTGAATGAAAAAGGTGTATATATCAATGCACCAGACTGGTATTTTTTAGATGGAACACATAAAATCGCTTTGGGATATAGAGAAAGAAATTTTTCCCTATCAAGAGAACAACAACGCATTTTGAATCGCCAGAATATTCATGACGGCACGATTGAAAAAACAGCTTCAATGTCCTGGGGTTTTGTTCCCTTGACAGCATATCAAGGCGGTGATGCTTCAGCGGTTTTGGAACCCTTGAGCGAACACTTAAAAGATTACCAACAATTAATGGTACAATATTATGGAGCGGGAGTTCAAGCCTGCTATAGAGGCCCCCGTTTGTATGACACCGATGTCACAAAAGAATTAGTCAAAACAACAATCAATTGGTACAAAAAATACCGTGACATTCTAAATTCCGATATGATACAATTACGTCGTGCCGATGGAAGGGACTGGGATGGTTTTGTACACGTGAATCCCGCTTTAAAACAAAAAGCATTTATTATGTTGTACAATCCGACCAAAGAAAAAATGACTAAAACCATCAAAGTACCGTTATACTATTCGGGTTTGACTGAAAATGCTAAAATTCGGGAGAAAGAAGCCGTTGCCAAAAATTACAAAATCAACCGCAATTATGAAGTCAATCTGACATTCACAATTGAACCCGAAAGTTACACTTGGTACGTTGTCGAATAATGAAAATAAACTTTTATTTTTAAAAAAACACTCCAGTTTCAAATTATTAACTAGAAACGTTTTAACTTTTAAAAAAGAAAGATTATTTTTACTAAACAAACCAAATCATTAAAATTAAATAATAGAAAATTTTTAGTAATATGTTAAAATTTAATTCTAATAAACCAATTTACTAATACGATTTAGTATTTTAATAAAAAATAATTACTTTAGCAAAAAATCATTACAATTAAGAAATAAATAACACCGGTTTTTAAATGAAAAAATTTGTCTTTTTAGCGTCAATCTTGCTCTCCTTTGCTTTGCAAGCTCAGCAGACATTACATATCATTCCAGAACCAGTGAGCCTCGAATTGCAAAAAGGAAGTTTCCGCATTGATCCATCAACTGTCATCGCCTACAACACCAAAAACAAAGATGTAGAGCCTACAGTTCTTTTCTTAAAGGAATATATTAAGAGAATTACAGGAACTACATTGGAAATCAATACTAAAAAAAATAAAATTATTCGTTTTGAAATAAAAAAATTAAGCGAAATTGGTGATGAAGGTTATCTACTGAATGTCAATCCAAACGAAATCCTTATAACTGCGAATACTCCAAAAGGGCTTTTCTATGGTGTACAATCATTAATCCAGACACTTCCCCTATCCCGCACCAACAGCGTGGCCGAAATTCCTTGTATGCAAATTAAAGATTATCCTCGTTTTCAATGGAGAGGATTGATGCTGGATACAAGTCGTCATTTCTTCGCTGCTGATATGGTCAAGGAATTTATCGACTTACTTTCATTGTACAAAATGAATGTTTTTCATTGGCATTTGGTTGACGGAGCTGGTTGGCGTCTAGAAATCAAAAAATATCCTAAATTGACTGAGCAGGCAGCTTGGCGTATAGACGATACTGGCAAACCTTGGAATTGGTCAGGTATAGAATTTTCTGCAGACAATACTAAATCGATTTACGGAGGCTATTATACCCAAGAAGAAGTCAAAGATATTGTGGCTTACGCAAAAGCCCGAAATATTACAGTTGTTCCCGAAATTGAAATGCCGGGACATACCGAAGCTTTATTGGCCGCTTATCCAGAACTTTCTTGCAACGGAAAAGTACATTTTGGGAATCAGGATGTTTTTCTGGCGAGTAAAGTTGATGGCAGTTTCTGCGCTGGAAATGACAAAGCTTTTGATTTTTTGCAAGACGTATTGAGCGAAGTAATGGCGCTATTCCCTTCAAAATACATTCACATTGGTGGTGATGAAGTCAATAAAGACAACTGGAAAGTTTGTCCAAAATGTCAGGCAAGAATGAAAAGTGAAGGCTTGAAAAATGAAGAAGAATTGCAAAGCTATTTTATCAGAAGAATTGAAAAAATCGTTGTTTCTAAAAACCGAAAAATGATTGGTTGGGACGAAATTCTGGAAGGTGGATTGGCTCCCGAAGCTACCGTAATGAGTTGGCGAAGTGAAGCCGGTGGAATCGAAGCCGCAAAAATGGGACACGATGTAATCATGAGTCCTGCCTCCCCTCTTTATTTAGACTATTATCAAGGCGATAGCGAAAATGAACCTCAGGCTTTCGGCGGATTTAACACGCTAAAACGTATTTACAATTACGAACCAATTCCCAAAGAATTGACTACCGAACAGGCAAAACATATTTTAGGCTCACAAGGTAACTTATGGACGGAATACATTACATCAAGAGAAGAAGTCGAATATATGATTTTACCACGCATGCTTGCGCTATCAGAAGTGGTTTGGTCTCCTAAAGAAAAGCGTGATTGGAATGGTTTTAACTTGAGATTAAAACCACATTTGACGGCTTTTGATCAAAAAGGTTTTCGATATTCCAAAGGAAACTTTAAAGTAGATATCAAAGCGGAACGGATTAATGGTGTAATAACCGTATTCCTTTCATCCGAAAATGAGGACGGGACAATCTATTACAGCACTGACGGAAGTATGCCCAATGTTGGTTCTAAAAAATATACGAGGCCATTTGAAATTACTACAACAGCAACCGTAAGAGCTGTTCTTGTTATCGATAATAAAACAATGGTTTCAAGACCTTCAGAACAGCGTTTCACTTTCAATAAAGCTACTGGAAAAGAAGTAAAATACGAAAAACAATACAGCAAGAATTATCCTGGAAACGGCAACAACTCGTTAACCGACGGATTCAAAGGCACTAAAAATCACTATCAAAATTGGCATGGTTTTGAAGGAGATGATGTTGTCGCTACCATCGATTTGGGAACACCAACAGAAATCAGCAGCATTTCGATAGGAACTATTCAGTATTTTAATAACTGGATGTTCATGCCAAAATGGGTCAAATTTGAAATTTCGGCTGACGGTACAAATTTCAAAGAAATAGAAACCGTTCAAAATCCAGTTCCAACCAATGTAACTGAAGTGATGCTGAATGATCTAAAAACAAATTTTGCAAAGCAAAAAGCAAAATCAATCCGGGTAACAGCCAAAAATATTGGACTTTGTCCCGAAGGTTCTCCTGGTGCGGGAAAACCGGCCTGGCTTTTCGTCGATGAAATAATAGTAGAATAATTTTAAAACATAGTCATATAAAGAAGAATTACTTTAAAATGGAAAAAAGATTTGCAATAGGAATGGATGTTGGCGGCTCGCATATTACAGCCGCGATTATTGATGTAAATGAGATGAAAATTGTGGAAGGATCTGTTTCGAAACTTTCCTTCGATTCTAATTTACCTGTACAAATAGTAATGGATTATTGGGAAAAAGGGATTCGCTCTTTATGTGAAAAGATAAATTTGGAAAATTTATCTGGAATTGCAATGGCTATTCCTGGGCCATTTGATTATGAAAAAGGAACTTTTTGGATAAAAGATCAAAACAAATACGAAAATTTCTATGGCCTGAATATCAAAGACCTATTAAGAGAACGTTTTAATTTTGATAACAATTTCCCAATCGTTTCTGATAATGATGCCAATAGTTTTGGAAAAGGAGAAGTATATAAAAACACAAAAAACCTTACCAAAAGAGTGATGGCAGTTACTTTGGGCACAGGACTTGGCGGTTGCTTTATCGAAAACGGAAAAATAGTCCAAAATAGAAAAGATGTTCCTGAAAATGGTGAAATATGGAATCTACCATACAAAAACGGAATTGCCGAAGATGCTGTGTCATTGAGAGGATTACTTGACAATTACAAAAAGTTTACTGGAAAACAACTTAATGAAGGTTTAGATTTATATCATTTAGCCAATAGCGGAGATGAAAAAGCTAACGAAGCTTTTAGTAAATTTGGGGAAGATCTTGCCGAGGTCGTGCTTCCATGTTTGAAAAATTTTAATGCCGATATGTTTGTTATTGGCGGGAAATTAGCCAATGCTGGGGATTTATTCTTAAATTCATTTAAGGAAAAAATCAAAAATGCTGGTGTTGAAATAGAAGTAGCAATCTCTACCGACAATGAAACTTCCGCTTTATTGGGAGTAGCAACTTTATTAAGTTAATATAATAAAATACGCTGATTGTTGCCAATCGGATTTAAAAATAAAAGATATGACTAATCGTAGAAATTTTCTAAAAACAACAGCCATTGCATCGGCTGCCGTTGCATTAAGTTCCTTCAGAGGTGCAGTTGAAGAAAGTGAAGAAACCATTTTGGATTCTTCTAAAGTAAGAAAACCAATTGTTCTTTCAACTTGGCGATTTGGATTAGGTGCCAATGAAGCCGCTTGGGAAGTTTTGAAAAAAGGAGGACGAGCCTTAGACGCTGTAGAAGCTGGTGTAAGAGTACCTGAAGCAGACCCAAAAGAAAGAAGTGTGGGTTATGGCGGGCGTCCAGATAGAGACGGACGCGTAACGTTGGATGCTTGTATCATGGATGAAATGTCCAATATCGGTTCTGTGGGTTGCTTAGAATACATCAAACACCCCATATCTGTAGCTCGTGCCGTAATGGAAAAAACACCACACGTTATGTTGGTTGGAGATGGAGCACTTCAATTTGCTTTATCACAAGGTTTTCCAAAAGAAAATTTATTGGTTCCCGACTCTGAAAGAGAATGGAAAGAATGGCTGAAAACCTCAGAATACAAACCCATTGCCAATATCGAAAATCATGATACTATCGGGATGATTGCCCTTGATGCTGCTGGTAATCTTTCGGGAGCTTGTACTACCAGCGGAATGGCATTCAAAATGCATGGACGTTTGGGCGACTCCCCAATTATTGGTGCGGGATTATATGTTGATAACGAAATTGGTGCTGCAACTGCAACTGGCCACGGTGAAGAAGTAATCCGAATTTCTGGATGCCACTTGGTTGTCGAATTGATGCGTCAGGGAAAATCGCCTCAAAAAGCATGTGAAGAAGCCGTTTTGAGAGTTGTAAAACTAATGAAAATAAGAAATAAGAATTTAAAAGACATTCAGGTTGGTTTTATTGCCTTGAACAAAAAAGGTGATTATGGTTCCTATTGTGTACAAAGCGGTTTCAATTATGCGGTTTATGACGAAACCGGAAACCGATTGATCGACCCAGATTTTTATTTGAAACCATAAAAAGCATTAACTCAGAACAATGAAAAAATACAATCTTGAAATTGCCTGTTTCAATCCGGAATCGGCAGTTATAGCACAAGAAAACGGTGCAAATCGAGTAGAACTTTGCGCTGAAATGAACGAAGGAGGAACAACTCCATCTTATGAAGATGTAATTGCTACACGAGAAAAATTGACCATCGACATGAATGTGATGATTCGTCCACGTGGCGGAAATTTCGTTTACAGTGATGCCGAGTTCGAACAAATGAAGCAAGAAATAAAAGCATACAAAGAGTTGAAAGTTGACGGATTTGTATTCGGAATTTTGAATAAAGACAATAGTATAAACGTAAGACAAAATAAAGAGTTAGTTACTCTCGCAAAGCCTTTGCCTTGTACTTTCCACCGTGCTTTTGATGTTGTTTCTGATGTGTACAATTCCCTAGAAACAGTAATAGAATGTGGCTTCAAAACCATTTTGACTTCGGGACAAGAACCCAATGTGGTCAAAGGAATTTCTGTTTTAGAACAATTGGCAAAAAAAGCTGGAGACCGAATTGTAATCATGCCTGGCGGAGGTGTTCGCTCTTCGAATGTAGCCATGCTGAAAGAAAAAATGAACACGACTTTCTATCATTCATCAGCCATTACTGATGGAACAGAAACTGCTGATGGCAAAGAAGTAGAAAACTTAGTGGCTAATTTAAAATAAAAAATAACAAGCATTTTATTTGTGTGGTTTCCATCGTTTTCAAGTACTTAATAAAAAAGACAAAAAATGAAAAACAGATTTAAATTATTATTTGCGGCATTTGTATTTTCTAATACGATTTCCCTTCATGCACAAGGCGAATTCAGTATGAAAGCTGACAAATCAGAAGAGGAAGGCTACGTTTGGACAAAAGATCCATTGGTAAAAGCGAACCTTGACAAATGGCAGGGTTATAAATTTGGAGTATTAATCCACATGGGACTTTACACCCAGTTGGGAACTGTAGAATCTTGGGGATTGGCACCAGAAGATTGGGTAACCAGAGACGGCTATGACAGTTATTACAAATACGCAACCGACTACCGAAATACCAAATACAAATTAAACCCCACTAATCTAAATTCAGAGAAATGGGCAAAAATGTTCAAAGGTGCGGGAGCAAAATATATGATTTTCACTTCCAAACACCACGACGGGTTTTGTATGTATGATTCAAAATACACTGATTTTAAAATCACAAACCCAGAATTACCTTATGCTAAAAATCCAAAAGCTGATGTGTTAAAAGACGTTTTGGATGCATCAAGAAAAGAAGGATTGGCTGTTGGAGTATATTTTTCAAAACCCGACTGGACAACTGAAAACTTTTGGTGGTCCTATTATCCGCCAAAAGACAGAAACCCCACTTATGACATCAAGAAATTTCCTGAAAGATGGGATAGTTATGTAAAATACACCCAAAACCAGTTGAACGAGTTGACAACAAACTACGGAAAAGTTGATATTCTTTGGCTTGACGGATGCTGGGTTCGACCTTTATCAACCATTAACAAAAAGGTGGAAGAATTCTGCAAATATCCGTATGATATGGACATTAACATGAAACTGATTGCAGAAACAGCCCGTAAAAAACAACCAGGAATGTTGGTAGTAGATCGTTGGGTTCCTAGCGAATATGAAAACTACTTAACACCCGAACAAAAAACACCTGAAAAACCTTTGTCTGTGCCATGGGAAAGTTGTATTACTCTGGGTGGAGCTTGGGGATGGGTACCAAATGACCATTATAAATCTTCTAAAGAAGTAATTCAATTACTAACGAATATCGTAGTAAAAGGTGGAAATCTTTTACTTGGAGTTGGACCTGATGCAAAAGGGGAATTTGATCCAAAAATCGAAAAAACTTTGGCTAGCGTTGGAAAATGGCTGTCGGCAAATGGTGAAGCTATTTACGATACAAAACCTGTAGCACCCTACTTGGACGGAAAAGTGGGTTATACGCAAAAAGGAAATGCAATTTACGCTATTTATATGCCAGCAAAAGACGAAAAGGAATTGCCTGCTCAAATAACCATCAAAACAGACATGAAAGGCAGTTTGAAAGCTACTTTATTGAGCAACAAACAAAAATTGACTTCTAAGAAAGTGGATGGTGGAATTCAAATCACAATTCCTCAAGAACTCAGAAATTCATTGGCTGGTCAAGAAGCTGTTGCCATTAAAGTGAGTAAATAATTTTTTGAAAAAACAAACAATCAGCCAATAATTTTCTTTATTGGCTGATTATTTTTTATAACTATTTAAATACAAAAAATGAAAAAACAGTTACTAACCATTTTTGGATGTTTGGCATTTTTGTCTATGGCTGCTCAAAAAGCCAATGCTCCTGCCCCTTATGGCGTTTTGCCAACAGAACCACATTTGCAATGGCATGAAATGGAACAATATGTTTTGGTACATTTTACACCAACAACTTTTCAAAATAAAGAATGGGGATATGGAGACGCCGACCCAAAAATTTTCAATCCGGCAAAATTTGACGCAAGCCAAATTGTAAACGCTGCCAAAGCGGGAGGTTTCAAAGGAGTAATTCTCGTAGCGAAACATCACGACGGATTCTGTTTGTGGCCAACCAAAACAACCGATTATAATATCAGCAAAAGCCCTTTCCGTAATGGTAAAGGTGATATGGTCAAAGAATTTGAAGTTGCAGCGCGCAATGCGGGAATAAAATTTGGACTTTACTGTTCGCCTTGGGACAGAAATAATGAAAATTATGGTAAACCACAATATGTAGACATTTACCGTGAACAGTTAAAAGAATTGTATTCGAATTACGGAAAATTATTCATTACCTGGTTTGATGGTGCCAATGGTGGCGATGGTTATTATGGAGGGAAAAATGAAAAAAGAAATATTGATCGTTCCACCTATTATGGCTGGGATACTACTTGGGGAATTTCCCGAAATCTGCAGCCCGGAGCGGTTATTTTTGCTGATAACGGTGATGTTCGTTGGGTAGGAAATGAACACGGTTTTGCCGCCGAGACTTCTTGGGCAACATTTACTCCTGAACCAACAGACGGTAAAAAGGTAGCTGCACCAGGAGAAACCAAATCTGAGAAAGCTCCTGAAGGAACACGAAACGGTAAATACTGGAAACCCGCTGAATGTGATGTACCTCTTAGAAATGGTTGGTTTTATCACACCACCGACGACAATCACGTAAAATCGGTTTCAGAATTATTTGAGATTTATTCTAAATCAGTTGGCAGAGGTGGTTGTTTGGATTTAGGAATATCTCCAGATACTGACGGTTTGCTGCATCAAAATGACGTAAAAGCATTAAAAGATTTTGGTGATTACTTAAAACAACTGTTTGCAAACAATCTTGCAAAATCGGCTGTAATTAAGGCTTCTGATGTTAGAGGAGGTGATTCTAAATCATTTGGAACAAAAAATTTAGTCGATGAAGACCGTTACTCTTATTGGGCTACTAATGACGATGTTAAAAAACCATCTTTGACACTGGATTGGAAAAACGAACAAACATTTAATATTATTCGTTTAAGAGAAAACATTAAACTTGGACAACGCATCGAGAAAGTTGAAGTTGATGCTTTTGTTAATGGAAATTGGAAAAAAATTGCCGAAGCTACAAGCATTGGTGCAAACCGATTAATACGCTTGCAAAATTATGTTACGACCTCAAAATTGAGAATTCGCATCGAGGAGTCTCCTGTTTGTATCGCACTAAGTGATGTTGGCGTTTTTAAAGAACCGGAGCAATTGCCTTTACCAAAAATTAAAAGAGACAAGACTGGAATCGTTTCAATAACTACCGAAATGCCAGTAAAAGAAATCCGCTATACTGTTGACGGCAAGGAACCAACATCTCAATCGCTGCTTTATCAAAATGGTTTTTCGTTTACGAATTCGGGCATAATTAAAGCCAAATCATTTAATACAAATATGAAATCCGGCGAAACAGTAATTCAATCTTTTAATGTGAGTAAAAAAGACTGGAAAGTGGTTTCGGCTATTTTTGAAAATCAAGAAAGAGGAAAATCACAAAACGCCATTGATGAAAACATCGGAACACTTTGGAATACTAATGATAATACGACTTTACCTCAATCAATCACTATTGATATGGGCAAAGAAATCACGATTAATTCCTTTTCGTATTTACCTCGACAAAATGGAACTGGTGGAATTGTTAAAAACTACGAATGGCAAACAAGCACAGACAATGTAACTTGGACAACTGTTTCCGAAGGTGAATTTTCAAATATCAAAAGTAATCCTGTAGAACAAAATATAGTTTTAAAAACAGCTGTAAAAGCCCGATATTTTAAATTCATAGGAAAAAGTAGTGTGGATGGAAATTATATTAGCGTTGCTGAATTGGGAGTGAAAACAGTAAATTAATTTTTGGTTTTCTATAATAAAGCAGCTTAAAAGTTATTCCAAATAATCGGAGTGCTTTTAAGCTGTTTTTTTCTTCCAAAAGTTTAAATTTATAACATATTGATTTCATAAAAAATCTAAAATTATAACATGAATATTGTAAAACAAAATAGTTTCATGCTACTGTTCATTTTATCAATAGCAGTTGTGAATGCACAAAATTTATCAAAAGTAAAACTAATTACTCAATCAACTATTTTTCCCGAAAACACTTTCAAAAGCTGTCATGCCTCGACTTTGGTCGAATTAAGCAATCATCGGATTATGGCGTCTTGGTTTGCAGGCGATCATGAAGGGGCAAAAGACGTTGCAATTTGGACTTCAATTTTAGAAAATGGAAAATGGAGTCAACCTAAATCTATTGGAAACGGAATTCAGAATGATTCGCTTCGTTTTGCGTGTTGGAATCCAGTTTTATTCAAAAACAAAAAAGGAAAATTGTTTTTATTTTATAAAGTAGGACCAAATCCTCGCGAATGGTGGGGAGAAATGAAAGTTTCCAACAACGACGGAAAAACGTGGGGAAAAGCCAAAAAGTTGCCAAATGGAATTTTGGGGCCAATTAAAAACAAACCAATTCAACTCCAATCAGGCAAAATTATTCATCCTTCCAGTACTGAAAGTGTAAAGGATGATATTTGGAAAATTCATCTCGAAATTAGTGACAATAATGCTTCCAAATGGAACAAAATAACTATTGACAATGGTGAGTTTGGACTAATTCAGCCCACAATTATGAAATACCCTGATGGAAGTCTCCAAATGCTGTGCCGAAGCAGACAAAATGTAATCGTAGAAACTTGGTCAAAAGATGAAGGATTGACTTGGTCGAAACCTTCGGCTATTTCGCTCCCAAATCCCAATTCTGGAATTGATGCTGCTATGCTAAAAAGCGGCAGTCAAATTTTGGCATACAACCCAATGGTTTCTGGAAAAGACTGGTGGTTGGGACGCTCAGAACTGAGATTAGCCATTTCTAAAGACGGAAAAAACTGGACTGATATTTACTCTTTGGAAAACCACGAAAAAGGAGAATATAGTTATCCAGCGGTAATTCAAAGCGAGGATGGAAACATTCATATTTCCTATACCGACAACAGAAAAAACATTCATTATGTTTCTGTGAAAATTGATTAACTGTAAAGTCATACCAATTAGAAATATAAAATAGTCTTTTTTGTTTAACCTCACCCCAACCCTCTCCAAAGGAGAGTGAGTAAAGATTGGATTATTTTATATTTCTAAATGTTATCATTTAGAATTTTCAATAAATTTTAGGAAAAAAAATAGCTGTGATTTAAACTAAAATCACAGCTATTAACTTTTGATAAAAAAAAATTTACTATTCCACCGTAATTTCATCCACAAACAACCAAGCCGATTGATTTTCTCCAGGATGACCTTGAGGACAAAGTCCTAAATTTTTGGCAGTAACACGAACAACTTTTGCTTTTTCTTCAGTAAATTTTACGGCAAAATCTTTGATAACCATTTCTTTTTCTGAAGCCGAAACCGAATTGTTTACGGTTTTTATTTCCTTAAAATTAATTCCGTCATTTGACACTTCAAACTTTACCCATTGTGGCAAGAACACCCATTGTCCCCAATTTTGGATACAGCCCAACGTAATACTGCTAACATTGGTCGTAGCACCCAAATCGATTGTAGCCACCAAATCCTTTCCATTAAATGCGTGCCATTGTTTACCGATGTTTTTTGTTCCTTTAATACCATCTGTTAATGTGTTGGCACCATTGGCTGGATAATATTTACTATTAGGATTTGTATAGGCAACCGTTTTTCCTGTAGCTTTATTGAAAGTAAAAGATTGTTCTGCCGGTTTTGTATTCATCACCTTGTTATTCAATACCATAATTGCTTTTACCGTCATAAACGAATTAACATCAAAAGGTTTTTCATATTTGATGCTTCCGGTTGTGGGTGTACTTCCATCAGTTGTATAATAAATAACACCATCGCTATTTTCTGTTTCCAAAGCAATAGAAAGTTTGCCATTTTCTACAATCGGTTTAATATCTACTTTGAAATTTCCCTTAGAATAGTGAAGCCCTTTTTGATCAAAACCAACCAAATGAGGCTGTAATCGTTTGTTGAAATCTTCCCAATTGCGTTGTTCTTTAGTAGACCATAATACTTCAGCCAAAGCGGGCATACGAGGAAGAATCATATATTCAGCTTGTTCTGCAGTTGGAATATATTCTGTCCACAAATTGGCCTGCGAGCCCATTACTCTCTTGCCTTCTTCTTGAGTTAATTCTGTTGGAATAGGTTCATAATTGTAAACTTTTTTCAATGTATTAAAACCGCCAATTGCAGCAGGTTCTGTTTCCGGATCACCCTGATAATGGTCAAAATAACAAGGAGAACCCGGTGTCATGATCACATCGTGTCCCATCTTGGCGGCTTCAATTCCGCCGGCTTCACCTTGCCAGCTCATAACTGTGGCTTCGGGAGCTAGACCCCCTTCCAGAATTTCGTCCCAACCAATCATTTTTCGGTTTTTAGAAACAACAAATTTTTCAATTCTGCGAATGAAATAACTCTGCAATTCCTTTTCATCTTTCAATTGCTCTGCTTTCATTCTAGCCTGACATTTGGCACAATTTTTCCAACTTGTTTTATCTACTTCATCACCTCCAATATGAATATATTTAGAAGGAAAAATAGCCATGACCTCAGTAAGTATATCCTCCAAAAAGGCAAAAGCCTGATCATTTCCCGCGCAGTAATTACTTTCGCCTTTACTGGCAAAGAAATTTCCAGATACCCCAAAATTAACTTTAGAATTACAAGAAAGTTCGGGATAGGCTGCCATCGCCGCTTCTGAATGACCCGGCATTTCAATTTCGGGAACAACTGTAATGTTTCTTTCTTTTGCGTAAGCCACAATATCTTTGGCCTGTTCCTGAGTGTAATAGCCTCCGTAAGTAGATTTACTTCTGTCTGAATTAAACTCTATCCCCGCCCAATTCCAAGGTTTTGCAGTATCATCAATACGCCAAGCAGCTTGCTGAGTCAGTTTTGGATATTTTTTGATTTCTAGACGCCATCCAGCTCCATCAACCAAATGCCAATGAAAAACATTCATTTTGTAAGCTGCAAGCAAATCAATGAATTCTTTCACCAATTCGGGGGCGAAAAAATGACGGCTTACATCGAGCATCATTCCTCTCCATTGAAAACGCGGATAATCTTTTATTTCCATACTTGGAATCTGAACCAAATCGTTGGTTCTTGAAAAAGGTAAAGTCTGCAATAATGACTGCATTCCGTAAAACAATCCTTTGGAAGTATTGGCTTTTACCAAAATTTCATTTGGATTCACAGAAATCAGATAGCCTTCCTCTCCTATTCCTTCGATTTTTTCGATACCAAAAACGATTTTATTTCCTTTGCTATTCGCTTTCAAATCAAAGCCTGTTACTTTTTTTACATATTCAGTAAAAAAGTGCACAACTCTTTCTGTTTCTTTGTCTTTTTTGGAAATTTTTATAGACGTTTTATCATCGACGATAAAATTTCCCGATTTCATTTCTAAATTAACCGGTTGCGGAATAATATGCACAGAAGTTTGTGCACCTGATAACCCAGAAACGATTAAGCATAATAACAGTACTACATTTCTTTTCATAATTTATATTTAACTTTTAATTTAAAGGTGTAATGACCAATTCTTCACCTTCTACCGTCGGGATGGTTACTCTATCTCCTTTTTTAGTAACATCAGCTTTTTTATTACTTTTTATCAATAATTCTTGTCCTGGCCAAGGGTTTTGTAAAACACATTCACGACCTTTATCACTATGAATTTTGATATAAACAACTACTTTATTTTTCAACTCTGAAGAAACCAAAAAAGCGCCTTCACTTCTAATGTTGGCAAAAAGTGCCTCTTTTTCCTTTGGCCAAACTGGGAAAACTCGCAACACATTTTGGTTAGACATACACAACATTTCATTAATTGTATTAGGAACCGTGCTGCAGTTTTCTATTCCATGTGGATTATTCAATTGGAAACCGTTGCTATAAGTATGCAAACTGTATTCGCGCAAGTTTTTCAAAATAGTTTCGGAATCGTAACCTATGCGGACAGCCGCAGGAAAAAAGCTATTCGATCCGTTAAAATCTTTCCAACGATGCATTTCGTCAATAGTATTATGAGCAATTTCTAAGAGTTTTGGATCACTATCCAACCCTATTTGACCTGCCGGATAAATTTGCTGAATACCAAGCGTATTATCATTCCACCAATCCGTTCCTTTCTCACTATATCTAAATACGGTTTTACCGTTACGAACTTGTGTAGTGTATTTTGAAATATGATCTGCTTTGTCCTTCCAATCGCTTCGCAAATCTCCATCAACTCCAAGCAAGACACTCATATCAATCGCAGTTTTCAACACCATTGGCACCAATCCCAAAGAAAGAATAGGATTTACTGTACCATAAGTTCCTTCATGTATGGCATCGTTTTCGATAATATAACGATTCCCGTCTTTCTTTAAATAATGCTGCCAAAAAATGGCCGTTGCCTTTACAAATGGATACACTCTTTTGGCATATTCTTTATCATAAGTTCTATAAAACATAGCCGCCAAATTTGTTGCACAATAAGCCGTATTGCTTTTTTGTCCAAGAAACAGCGCATCATCAGGTTTGGTTCGAACGGTTTCTATTCCGAGAGGTCCAATACCAACAGGATATAGTATTCCGTTGGGTATCGAAGTAAGCTTTTCGGAATATACTTTTCCCCTTGGGATAAAATCAAGCAAAGGAGCTTCATAAGGCTTTGCCTGCAAAAGATGATTCGAGGAATACAACGCATAAAACGGCGCACTGTAATTGTAATTAAGGTGATAGTCTCCATTCCACGCTGGTATATCTTTGGTCACCCAACCAAAAATTCCCGGTGGAAATTTCGGGTCTCGACTGCAGGAAGCGATATTGTATTGCGATTTATAATACTGACTTTCGATAATCGAATCCCCAATTGTCACATAACTTTCATTCCAAAAATGATCCCACCATGCTTCGTGTTCCTGACGAATTTTTGAAATGACTTTTTCTGAAATCTTTTTCACTTCTTGTTGAACCGTTTTTAAACCATCGTTAGATTTAAAATTGCTTGAAAAAGCACATACCAAAGTTACTTTTTGTCCCGGCAAAACAGTAAAAGTTCCGGTAGGATTTCCCAATATTTTAACAGCGGCAACAGCTATGGTTTTGATATCGACATCTTTTACAAAACCTCTTTGTATCCATTGCAAGCCATCACGGGAACCTTCAGCCAAAGTATCTGGAAATTGATGCGTTTTTGTTTTACAAACTTCCAACAATACCTTTCCCTCTATATTTGATTTCCCTTTATTTATAATATCAATAATCATACAATCATTCTTTTCAGCAACAATTGACTGAATTTCAACAAATAAATCATCTTTACTTAATTGAGTAATTGTAGTTGCATTGTATAGATTTTGTGTTACTTTATAAGCTGCACCTTCTAATTTTGGAATATTAATTTTGAGATTACCCAATACTGTCGGGAAAGCGTTATCGTAACCCGATTTCAATCGCCAAAAATCATTTCTTGCCAAATAATAATTTTGCAATTCGGGTGTGCCTGCAATAGCCACAGTAGTAAAACCATTTCCAAGCAAAGGAGCGTCAACAGAAACATTACTTGGTATTCTTGAAGGTGGTTTTGTAAATACGTTTTGATATTTACCAACAATTTCTTTTGCCGATTTCGACTGGGCAAACAAGGCACTATTCATTAATGTAATCCCTGATAAAAAAACAAAACATAATCCTTTTTTTATACAAATGGCAAATCTTTTCATAAGTTATATCTAAATCGTTTTATAATATCTTTTCTATTATTTACGGCAACAAATAAATTTTTCTAAAAAAGTTTATTTCTTTCGAAAGATAGAATGACAAAACAACATTTATTACCTTTATTTTATCAAAGATTAATCAGTAATTACCAATTGTATAAAAATTACATAATCTTTCTAAACATAAAGTAAAAACAAGCAGGAATTACTACATTAAAATCAAAATTGTACAGTACAACTCGTTTTAATTATTAGTTATATTTGTAAAAAAAAAATAATGAAAATTGAAAAAACAAAAATCACATCTTACCTAAATAGCTATATTTCTGTTATTTCGCGTGAAGAGCCTTTTTTTCAATCCCCATTTCATTCGCATCCAGAACTAGAATTAGTTTATATAAAAGAAAGCTACGGAAAGAGAATTGTGGGAAATTCTGTAGAACCATTTGTATCGGGAGATATGGTATTTCTTGGTTCTGATATTCCCCACGTATGGTTGAACGATGAAATATATTATAAAGGCATTAATACATTAAAAGCCGAGGCGATAGTTGTTTATTTTAACAAAGATATTTTTGGCCCTATTTTTTATGAATTAAAAGAGACACAAAAAATAAGCAGTCTTTTTAATCAAGCCACGAGAGGTCTTTCCATTACAGGAAAAACCAACGAAATAATTGCAAAAAAATTAGAAAAGCTTGTTCATAAAAAAAACTTCGAAATCATTATTGGCCTTTTCGAAATTTTATCAATTCTCTCAGAGAGTGACGATATTTCATTTGTAAATAATGAAGCCTATATTCCAGCCAATAACCAAACTAAAAACGATCGTCTTTCGGATGTTTTCGAATATGTAAAAGTCAATTTCAAACAAGATATCTCACTTGATGAAATTGCTAAAATTGCAAATTTGACCCCAACATCATTTTGTCGAATGTTCAAAGCAAAAACCCAAAAACATTTTGTTGAATATCTCAACGAAATAAGGGTTTCTAACGCCTGTAAATTCCTTATTGAAACTGACATGGGAATGTCTGAAATAGCTTATGAATGTGGTTATAAAACAGCATCGAATTTCAATAAACTTTTCAAAAAACTAACGGGAACCACACCAAAAGAATACCGAAAAAAAACCGAAAATTAATTTTCGACATTTAATTGATAGATTCTTTTGGCAGCTAAATAACTGTTAAAAAAAATAACGATTATTCACTAATTTTTGGTTTGCCCTTTGAAAGGATAATTAACGACTAAACTAGGATAATTTTTGATTAGCATACCTGCCTGAGGTATTATATCTTTCGAAATCTAAAATAATATTAATTTTAACAATTTTTGCATGGCAATAGCACCACAATCAGTTAAGCAGAACAGCAATGGATCAAACGATAATAAAAAATGGTTATTCCCTTTTATATTAGTAACCAGTTTGTTTTTTTTCTGGGGATTTGTACACAATCTAGATCCAATACTTATTCCGCATTTAAGAAAAGCATTTAATCTTAGCGATCTACAATCTTCTTTAATTGATTCTTCGGTCTTTATTGCCTATTTTGTTATGGCACTTCCGGCGGGTTACATCATGAGAAAATACGGATACAAGTCGGGAATTATTTTAGGATTATTACTTTTTGGAATAGGTTGTCTACTTTTTGTTCCGGCAGCTAATTCATTACAATATATTTTCTTCCTGGGAGCTTTGTTTGTAATTGCTTGCGGACTTACCTTTTTGGAAACAGCCGCCAATCCTTACGTTACAATATTAGGACCTTCAGAAACAGCAACCAAAAGATTAAACTTTTCACAATCCTTCAACGGATTGGCTGCTTATGTTGCTCCTGCTTATATCGGTCCAATGATTTTATCAGGGAAAAGCATAAGTAAAGAACAATTGGACGCCATGAATCCTACAGAAATGCATGCCCATATTCTGGAAGAAGCTGCCAGTGTAAAAATGCCTTATTTGATTTTGGGGCTAATAATTTTGGCTGTTGCAGTGATATTTTATTTCACTAATATGCCTGATGTAAAAGACGAAGATCATGAAGATGCAGAAGGAAATGCTGGTGGAAGTTTTGCTGGTGCTTTAAAATCTATGCGATTAAGATGGGGAATTTTGGCACAATTCTTTTATGTGGGAGCACAAGTTTGTGTGGCTAGTTTTTTTATAAAAATGGCTACTACTTCAGCTGGTCTTGATGAAGATACTGCTGCCAAATTCTTAGGTGCTTTTGGTTTGACATTCATGTTGGGAAGATTTGCAGGAACCTTCTTCATGCAATACATTCAACCACGAAAATTATTGATTATATACGCAATAATCAGCATTTTATTATCAATTTTAGCAATCGTAGGAACGGGAATGGTTGTGGTTTACACGCTTATTGCAATAGCCTTTTTCATGAGTATTATGTTCCCTACAATTTTCTCGATGGGAATAGACGGACTTGGTCACAATACCAAAATTGGTTCATCATTAATTGTAATGTCAATTGTAGGAGGTGCATTGTTGCCACCGGTTTTAGGATTAATTTCTGATGCCACTGGAAACATTCAAAATGGTTATGTTGTACCATTGGTTTGCTTTTCGGTTATACTGTTATTTGCTTTCAATGGGCATAAAACCAATCAAGCAGAAATCCCTTTAAATATTTAAAAAATAAAATCATGTTTTCATTAAAAAATAAAAAAGCTGTAATTACTGGAGGTGGTAGCGGAATAGGAAAAGCTATTTCTCTTTTATTCGCCAAGCAAGGAGCCGAAGTACATATTGTTGAACTAACGCAGGAAAGCGCACAATCTGCTGTGGATGAAATAAATGCTTTGGGCGGAAAAGTAGTGTCGCACGCCTGCAATGTATCCAATCAGCAAGAAGTAACCGCTACATTCGAGAAGATTGGTGCCTTTAATATTTTGGTTAATAATGCCGGTATTGCACACGTGGGCAAAGTAGACACCACTCCCGAAGCTGATTTTGACCGTATTATGAGTGTAAATGTTAAAGGTGTTTACAATTGTCTGTTTGCTGCAGTGCCACAACTTAGAAATGCTGGTAGTGGAGTTATCCTAAACATGGCTTCGATAGCTTCATGGGTAGGAATTCCAGACCGTTTTGCTTATTCTACTGCGAAAGGTGCCGTAATGTCTATGACATTGTCTGTAGCCAAGGACTATATAAACGAAAACATTCGTTGCAATTCTATTTCTCCAGCAAGGGTACACACTCCTTTCGTAGACGGTTTTATTTCAAAAAACTATCCTGACAATCAAGCAGAAATGTTTGAAAAACTTTCAAAATCTCAACCTATCGGACGTATGGCTAAACCTGAAGAAGTAGCAGCTTTGGCATTATTCCTGTGCAGTGATGAAGCCGGATTTATTACCGGTTGTGATTATCCAATTGATGGTGGATTTATAAAATTAAACAACTAGAAAATATTTTTAATTGGAGTTCAAACAATAAAAATACCATTTACGAGTTAGATATTAAACTCAAACAGTCTTTTGGGATTGTTTGAGTTTTTTTTTATGATTTCCCCTTATCTATTTAATTTCTCATAAGATATAAAAATACACTACCTACTTCTTATTTAATTAATTATATTTGCGCCGTTTAAAAATGAGACTTATCCCCGAAAAAAAATAACCGTTTAAAACAAAATACTATTCATATTTTAAGTCCTATCTATCCGAAAATCTTCTAACTGTATTAAATCTAAAAATGAACCCTCTCAAAACTATTTTATACACCATTTTAATTTCATTGTCCTGCAGCAGCGTTTTTGCACAATATACAGAGCCGACAATAAATTATCAAAGTTTACATCAACCCTCTTTTTCAGAAAACACACTTGCCTATTCTGATACTCCAGAAAGCAGCAATCCTTATAACTTGCTTTCGTTAACAGATAGCACAACGGTACAGCAAAACACAATAACCTATCCTCCAAGCAAAAGAGATTTCAGAAGATTAGGCTACGATTCAGCAATGTATTTGGGAGCTGCTGTTATTTCATTTGGAATACTTTATGCCATGCCCGAAAGCGTAACCAATTGGGACAAAGAAGCAATGAAAGAAAACGGAATTGCATATAAATGGAAACAGAATGTAAAAGCGGGACCCGTTTGGGATAATGATGATTGGGTTTTAAACTGGATTACACATCCATATTCTGGAGGAGTTTATTATATGACAGCCCGTAGTAGTGGTTTTACTTGGTACGAATCTTTTTTATATTCAGCATTAATGTCAACTTGTTTTTGGGAATACGGAATCGAAGCTTTTGCCGAAATTCCATCCAAACAAGATCTTATTATAACTCCTGTTCTTGGATCTGTTGTGGGCGAAGGATTTTTTTATGCTAAAAAAAGCATTCTAAAACACGACAAGAGAGTATTAAAATCTCGATTCCTGGGATACACCTCATTATTTTTAATGGATCCTTTTAATACGCTGTTGGATAGTTTTGGGTACAAAGACAGAACTCAAACACAATTAGGACTGGCTCCTGTGGGCTTTGACAAAGTGGCTAACAAGGCTATTTGGGGAGTCAACCTTAATATTCAGTTTTAAGAAATAAGATTTTCAACACACTGACAATCATTTTATTACACAATTACTTTCAATAAAAATTTTAATCTGATAAAAGCGTTAAAATTTGAAAAAAAAAAGTAATTTTAACATTCATGAGAAAAAATAATTATTAATTTTATCTCATGCTAATCGTTAATCTATAGTAAAAATCAACGTTAGTTATTAATTCAGATTAGCATAGAGTTGTTCACTGATTTACAAACTTAAAAAATGATTTTTTTGAGTGAATTTGAAATTATTGTCGTTTCTGTTTTCATGGTTTTAAATTGTATAATTTTTTCAAAAACCATATCGAAACAGAAGCAAATAAATGAAACATTTGCCAAGATATTAATTAATAAATTGTAGCACCTAAAGGTTAAGTAAAAGATTTACAATCCGAATAACTTCAATAGATAACAAGACGAATTGTTATAGAAGAGTAAGGAAAATAAACTTTAAATGTATAGTCAACCAGTGGTTTTATTGCGAAATTTAGATTTTGGTATTAGAAGTAAAGGTTTTGATTTATAGACAATCCATTGAAGGAAGTAAGTTTTACGCTTGAAAATTAACAGTATAATAAAGAGCTTAAATATACTTTTGAAAATGCTAGACAAAATTTTATTTTTGTTTATATCTATAGGGTACAAACAAAAATAAAAGAAAAAGGCTAATCAAAATGACTAGCCTTTTTTTTTTATTCCTTAACCAAATAAATTCCGTCTTCCTTAATCTCAATCAATTTTTCCTTATACAAAGCTCCGATGGCTTTCTTGAAGGTTTTCTTGCTCATTTTCAAAACCGTTTTAATGTCTTCGGGATGTGAATTATCATTTAGGCGCAAAAACCCTCTGCTGGCTCTTAATTCGTCCAAAATTTTCTCAGCATTTGGTTCAATACTTTGATATCCCTGAACCTGCAACGCAACATCAATCTTATTATCAGGCCTAATGTTTTTGATATACCCTCTCAAACGGTCACCTGTACGAATCGAATCATCATAAACTTCATCTTTATACAGCAATCCTTTATGTTGTTCATTAATGATTACATTAATACCCAATTCAGTAATATGGGAAACTATAAGATCAACTTCTTCTCCATTTTCTATGGTAAGATGGTCATTTTTCAAAAATTGATTCAATTTACTGGAGGCAACCAATCTATTGGTTTTATTATCCATATAAAGATAAACCAAATAACGTTTGCCTTTTTCCATTGGGCGCGCCTGCTCTTTGAACGGAACCAAAATATCCTTCTCCATGCCCCAGTCCATGAAAGCGCCAATTTGATTAATATAATTCACTCGCAACAGAGCGAATTCATTCAATAAAATATATGGTTCCAAAGTTGTTGCTATCGGGCGTTCTTCGTGATCCAGATACACAAAAACCACCAACTCCTCTCCTATTTCAAATTCATTTGGTACATATTTATTTGGCAACAATATATCGTGTTTTCCTTCTGGGTCATTTTCTGGGTCTCCCAAAAACAAACCCACTTTGGTATCACGCAATATAGTCAGCGTATTGTATTTTCCTATTTCAATCATTTTAATTCAGATTCTAAGTTGAAATTCCAACTAAGTTTAAGGCGCAAAGGTACAAACTTTGAAAATGGGATTTATAAAACATTTCCAATAAAAAAAGCGCCTGAAAAAGGCGCTTCCAAAATGACTTAAAATTAACTTAACCGAAAACACTTTCCCTTCCAAAATGTAGCGCCAGTAAATAATAAACCACCGCTCTGTACTTGTTTTTATTTGATTGTCCGTATTTTTCCAAAACAGCTTCGATTCCTTTTAACAGCTCTGGTCCGTCTTTTAAACCTAATTTTTTTATCAAAAAATTATTTTTCACCGTTGCTATTTCAGACTGCTGAGTTCCTGCTATGATCGAAGAATCCGGATTATATATTGATGGCCCGCATCCAATGGTCACTTTTGTCAATAAATCCATATCAGCAGTAATACCGCATTTTTCTTTCAAATCGGCTGCGTATTTCACTATTAATACATCTTTTGCACTCATAAAAATATATTTTAAGTTTACATATTTAATTTCGTAACTACTTCAAATTTAGTAATTTATTATCAACATGTGCGATTTTTATACATTAATTTTTAATGATTTTTTTTTAATACAAATTGACCTTTTTTTATTTATAAAAACTTGTAATAGCCTTTACCTCGAAGTCATATTAACATCATGCCATTAAGTTAAATTCTGTTTTCGTTACTAAGACTCCAAGTAAATGGTTCAAAATTTTGCTTCTTGGAGTCTAAAATAACATTGGAAAATCTTTTCTAGAAAAATTAAATTTTATAAGTTTCCAATAATAGTTTACACAAAAAAACATCTAAAAACTAAAAAATGCATTACGAATAATAATATAATCCATCATAATAATAAAATAGTCCATTTTTTTAGATAGTTGGATAAAGAATTTTTGCCCGAATGACATTGTTAAATCATTTGTCCCAAAAAACTTTTTTTTTAGATGAAATTTTATTTTATTGTTCTAAAATTTTACCAAAAAAATCAATTTGACAAAAGCCCCATAAAACACTGAAAATCAACAATTATTAACTTTTAAAAAACACTCTTAATTTACCATTGATTAAAATGTATTAAATAATACAAGCATTATTAACCCCCTCAACCTACAAAAATGATAAAAAACTACTCAGACAACTTTAAAGGCTTTAGCAAAGAAATATGGATTATAACTTTTATTACTTTTCTAAACCGCGCCGGAACAATGGTAATTCCATTCCTTTCCAAATACATGAAAGAAAATTTATCTTTTTCATATAATCAAATCGGATGGATAATGTTTTTCTTTGGAGTTGGCTCCATAATAGGATCCTGGCTAAGCGGCAAACTTTCAGACAAAATAGGATTTTATAAAGTAATGGTTTTCAGTTTATTTACAAGTGGAGTAATTTTTATCATCCTACAATATTTAACTTCATTCGAAAGCCTATGTGTCGGAATCTTAATTTTGACATCGGTTGCTGATATGTATCGACCAGCGATGTTATTAGCATTAGACACCTATGGAAACAAAGAAACAAGAACCCGAGCATTAACATTAACCAGAATGGCTATAAACATGGGATTTTTAATTGGCCCTGTTTTGGGGGGATTGATTATTATGAACATTGGCTATAACGGCTTATTTTGGATTGATGGCTCAACCTGTATTCTTGCTATTTTAATTTTTATTCTACTAATAAAAGAAAAGAAATTACCTTTTAAAGTCAAAAAAGTAAAAAGCGAAACCAAAGCAAATAAAGTCATTTTTGGAGACAGGCCTTTTATACTGCATTTAATCATTACAATGATAACAGGAATACTGTTTTTTCAAATGTTCACAACATTGCCTTTATACTACAAGCAACAATTTAATTTCACAGAATTTGAAACAGGTTTAATACTGAGTTTTAGCGGTTTGATAACAATACTTTTTGAACTTCCAATCGTGAGATTTGTAGAAGAAAGAAATATAGACAGGATCAAAGTAATTTCTTTGGGAATCCTTTCTATGTCAATAAGCCTATTATTATTACTTATTGACAATTGGAGTGGTGTTATAATCCTTATGATATGTTTCATGTCAATTGGAATTATGCTTACTTTACCTTTTGCAAATTCGTTTGCCATGAGCAGAGTACACATGAATCTCAAAGGGAGATACATAGCTATATTCACAATGAGCTACAGTTTTGCCCATATTCTAAGTGCAAAAACAAGTATGGCAATTATCGAAACTTTCTCTTATCGAGCAAACTGGTTGTTTATGGGAACACTCGGTACAATAGCATTAATACTATGTTATTGCTTATCAATAATCCTAAAGAAAGAAAGACAAAACATTGAACTCAAAATTAAAGAGTCACTTTTTTCATAAAAAAGATTCCATACCCAATCAAATTACTTCATAATAAATAAATTTGATGATAAATATTATAAAGGATAGCAAAAACTATCCTTTTTTTATTGTCCTAATTAAACCAATTCTGAATCATATAAATTGTCCAATTTTATCAAAATATTACCATTTCGAAAAGCAATCAATTATCCTAATGAGAAGTTCATTTTTTCAAATAAATTATCTTAACTCCTTTGTAATTCTATTTAAATAAAAAATGAACCACACATATATTTTATAGCTAATCTGCAAAAAAACAAATAGAAATAGCTCTATATTTCTCATAGACTACTATATATGTCTCTATGAGGTAAAAAAAAAAAAAAAAAAAATTACACCCAACTCGTTATCTTAATTCAAAAATGGCTTTTCCAGATCACAATTTTTAAAATAGCTTACTTTCCCATACCGCAAATTATTTGACAAAAAAGCACAAAAAAAGCCTTAAAACATAAATGCTTAAGGCCTTTTCTTAATAGAGAATTTAAAATTCTCTGAATTAAAACATCTAATTACCAAATAATGATAAAAAGAAAATGGGGTAATTTGTTTTTAATAAAATTCTTTTACAAATGTAATTGTGCTACATAAAAAAAAATTAAATTTTAGACTCGATGTCTTTTTTGTAACGGCTAAGCATAGCTTTAGTCATACCAATATTTCCTTTTGTAGAATCTACAGCTAGATAAATCAAGTATTCTCCGTTATCAGAAACATCAACAATGTGAATTTGATTAGTAAGCGTAAAAATAACGTCATCTATTTTCTCTTTTAATCCCAAAGAGGCAATAACGTTCATTTTTTGTTTAACTACTTCTAAATTAAACGCAGAAGCCAATTCGGGATCAAAAGAATCCACAACTGATAACGAATAATAAGAAATTCCGCTTTTAATTTCTGCAACGGCAACTGCAATGAAACCTGGTAGGTTAGTTTTTAAGTTCTCTCCGAACTCTTTTAAAAAATCTGACATAGTATATATAATTATTGGTTAAGATTTGGGGGCCAAATTATCTATTACTTTAAGAAGTAAGCCTAATTTAGAAATATCATTTGTGGTTGTAATCAAAAACAAATTATCTTCAAATTTATTTCCGATTACTAATCCAGTATCTGTTTTTAATATTAATTGTTTTAAATCGTTAAATTTCATATCCTCCAACATTTCTTTACACATGGTAAAAATAACATTGGACATTGCGGCAATATTTATTGGGTATTCTATTTTTAGAGAATCAATAACTTCTCCATTTTTATCAAAAAGCAAAGCAGTTTCTAAACCTGTTTTTTCTAATTTTCCTAAATTCATTTAACTATTTTTTTCCAGCAAAAATACATCTATCATTTACAAAAAAAAGTATTTTTGTCTTAAAATAAAAACTTTTTTTAAAAAATTTATACATATGAAAGACACAAGGAAGACGAAACTGTTAAAATCTACATTAAATAAAAAATTAGAAGACTTTAGAAAGCTTAGAATCTCAAATATTCAAAAAGAAGTAGTAATATCTGATAATAATGAAAAAACAAAGTCAAAAGGTTTCTTTTCTAAACTTTTAAACAAGTAACTTTCTTACTACCAAATACTTACAAAAAAAAACTAGATTTTTGTTTTAGAAATATAACAAAAACCTAGTTTTTTTAAGAATTAAATCAGATTAATTCCTTGAAATATTGTAGCAAGACCGTATTATTTTCTTCTGTTGGAGTAAAAATTTCCAGAATAGCAGGTTTTGTGTTTTGAGAATACAACAAATCCAATCCTTTGGACAAACTCAATTCATCATTGGCTGTAAAATAATCCAATCCAAACATTTTTGACAAATGTTCTGCTGTCAATTTATGAGATGTTTCAAAAAAAGTATTAAAAACTGGAGTTTCCGAATGTCCTGGCAAAATTCTAAATATCCCACCTCCACCGTTATTAATCAAAATAATTTTGAAATTTTTCGGGATATAATTATTCCAAAGCGCATTACTGTCATACAAAAAACCTATATCTCCGGTTATAAAAACTGTCGGTTTAAAATTGGCAACAGCCGCACCAATAGCTGTTGATGTACTGCCATCAATCCCGCTGGTTCCTCTGTTACAATACACTTCAATAGATGAATCTATTGGAATTAATTGCGCATAACGAATAGCCGAACTGTTGCTTATCTGCAATTGACTATTTTTTGGAATGCTTCCAATCACTTTTTCAAAAACTTTAAAATCTGTAAAAGGTATTTTAGCCAAATAGTTATTGTGCTTTTCTTTACGTAATTCTTTAATAGCGTTCAGTTGAGAAAAATAATCACTTTCTACTTTTGAAGTAAGTGGCAAAAATTCCTCAAAAAAAGTATTTGGTTCAACTTCAAAATGTTCTGACAAACAACCAAAAGTATCATAGGCTCTTATGGTATCGATATGCCAATGATGATCCGGTTTGTATTTTCTGAAATAAGCTTTAATACGTTTGGAAACTACCATTCCGCCAAAAGTAACGAGAATTTCGGGACGAAATTTCTTAAAATCTTCATCCGTAAAAGGTGTAATAATGGTGTCAATATTGCTGATAAAACTTTCGTGACACACATTCGAAGTGTTTTCGGTCATCACCACAACCGATTCGTCTTTGGCGAAAGCCTTAATAACTTCTTCTGTAATCGAATTAGGTTCGTTTACTCCAATTAATATCAGCTTTCGGTCAGCTTTGTTCCAAATAGACGCTGAATCCTGTAAATCTTTGTTATCTACCGTTCGGTTTACTTTTGCGGAAGCGATAATAGTACTATTAACACTCAACTCTGAGACCGTTTCATACAAAGGCTCTTCAAATGGAGCGTTGATATGCACTGGACCTTTTTTGGCAATTGCTGTGTTGATGGCCTCGTTTATTTTACGGTCATTTTCTTCGGAGGCAGCTTCTAGTAAATTGGCATTGTACAAGGAGTGATTGGCAAACACATTTACCTGACGAATGGTTTGTCCGTCTCCAATATCAATCTTGTTTTGCGGTCTGTCTGCAGAAACCACAATCAGCGGAATCTGACTATAAAAAGCTTCGGAAAAAGCAGGATAATAATTCAATAAAGCTGAACCCGAAGTACAAACCACAACTGTCGGTTTACGAGTTTGCTGAGCAATTCCCAAAGCAAAAAAAGCAGCGGAACGTTCATCTGCAATACTGTAACACTGGAAAGCGGGATTACTGGCAAAACCAATTGTAAGTGGAGCGTTTCTTGAACCAGGTGATATAATAATGTTTGTTATTCCTTTGGCTAAAAAAATCTGAAGCAGGCTTTGTGCTAAAGGTATTTTTGGATAAATCATTTAGAATATTTAAATAGTTGAAAAAAGAGAGGCAAATTTTATGCCAAAAAAACTCCTAAAAGCAGTTATGCAAATGTACGAAGTTGGCAATCCATTTTCGCCTATTTTAGTCTATTTTTCATACTTTTGGACTACAAATAAATCAAACATGGAAATTAGTTTAAGACCATACCAAACTCAGGATACGCAAGCGATATTGAATATTATTAATTATAACATTCTAAATTCCACAGCCATATACGATTACAACATTCGGAGTTACGAACAGCAAAAAGCTTTATTGGAAGATAAAATCAAAAAGAATTTTCCTGTAATAGTTGCCGAAACAAATGGCAAAGTTGTTGGTTTTGGGATGTATGGCGAATTCCGGTTTAGGGAAGCCTATAAATATACTGTAGAACATTCCGTATATGTAGCTAATGAATACCACGGAAATGGAATCGGGAAATTGTTGCTGGAAGAATTAATTCAACTAGCAAAAAAACAAAATCTCCACACCATGATTGCTGTAATCGATCAAGAAAATCAAAGCAGTATTGATTTTCATGAAAAATTTGGATTCAAAACCGTTGGAATCATCAAGGATTCAGCCTATAAATTTGACCGTTGGCTGCATTCGGTTTTTATGCAATTAATTTTGGAATAAAATTTGCTACAGATTTCTTAGAAACCTATTTGGTCTTTTATTAAAAAAAATATAAACTAAAATTTAAATAATTATGGATGCTAAAGAACAAGTTTTGGATGCTATGAAAAAGGACGGTACTCCTTTGAATGCCGGTAAAATTGTAGAATTAACAGGTCTTGAACGCAAAGTGGTAGACAAAGCAATGGATCAATTAAAAAAGGAAGAATCTATTTTTTCGCCAAAACGTTGCTACTGGCAAGCAAAGTAATAAAAAAGGAATCCCTAAAAATGTTTATCCTATAATAAAACTTAGACTGAAAGCACAACCGAATAAAGAATAGTATCTTTGCGTCTTTATAATTATTATGGATTTTACATTGCTCTCATCTCCTTTACAAGGATTTACCGATTTTCGTTTTCGAAATGCTCAAAATAGAATTTTCGGAGGAATCGACACTTTCTATTCTCCTTATATTCGTTTGAACGGAAAATTAGTTATAAAATCATCTTACGAGAGGGATTTGTTGCCTGAGAACAATAACACTTTAGAAGTAATTCCGCAAGTTATCACCAATGATGCCGATGAGTTTTTATTTGTAGCAAAATATGTCCGTGAACTGGGTTACAAAGAACTGAACTGGAATTTGGGCTGTCCCTATCCTATGGTTACGAAATCTGGCATGGGCTCAGGACTTATCAGTAATACAGAAAAAATCAATCATATTCTTGACCGAGCACACTCGGAAACTGATATTATTGTGTCCATGAAAATGCGTTTGGGATACGACACTACCGAAGAAATTCTTGATGTACTGCCTATTTTGGACACTTATCCCATAAAAAACATAGCAATTCATGCCCGTATTGGAAAACAACTTTACAAAGGTGGCGTTCATCTCGATGCTTTTCAGCAATGCATTGATAATACAAAACACAAATTATATTACAATGGCGACATTACTTCGGTTGCAAAATTCAAGGAAATGCAGGAGCGATTTCCCTCTATTGACCATTGGATGATTGGCCGGGGATTGATTGCCGATCCTTTTTTGCCGAGCATGATAAAAAACAATTCTTTGGAATATCCTAAAAACAAAATGGAATTGTTCAGTGCTTTTCATGATACACTTTACGCGGGTTATACCGAATCATTATCCGGACAAGCTCATATTCTTTTAAAAATGCATCATTTATGGGAATACTTTTCGGTTATTTTCTCAAATCCGCACAAAGTCTATAAAAACATTAAAAAATCCAAAAGTATTCGAAATTACGAAGCAACCGTTAAGGAAGTAATAGCTAAAGAATTATGAGTTATGAATTATGAATTGAGATACATAAGGTTTTGAGTTTTTTCTCTCTTTACGACTTTTGACTCTTACCTTTTGCCTAAAAATACAACGCATAAAAAAAGAGCTTGACTAACAAACTCTTTTCTAATGACTGATTACAAAAAATCGGACTACTGTATACTGTAAAATTATCCCTTAATCCAATTCACTACTTCAGGGTCTGTTGGTAATGTTTTTGGGGCAATTACTTTTACCAATTCTCCTTTTTCATTAATAAGGTATTTTTGAAAATTCCATTTAACTTCAGAATCTTCTAATCCATTTTTAGATTTTTGTGTCAAAAACTGATAAACAGCGCACATATCATCACCTTTTACCGAAACCTTGTCCATCATCGGGAAGGTAACACCATAATTCAACTGACAAAAAGTTGCAATTTCTTCTTTGGTTCCCGGTTCTTGCGAAGCAAAATTATTGGCAGGAAAACCAACAATCACAAACCCTTTGGATGAATATTCTTTATACAAAGCTTCCAAATCCTTATACTGAGGAGTTAATCCGCATTTTGAAGCGGTATTTACAATCATAACTTTTTTGCCTTTAAGCGTTGCAAAGTCAAAAGTCTTACCGTATAAATCTTCAACCTTAAATTGATATATTGTCTGTTTCACTTGTGCTTGAATTTGGATACTAAAAAGGAACATAGCGAATATCGCTACAACTAGTTTTTTCATAGGTTTAATTTTTTTATAAAATTAAAACAAATAGTGTTCGCTTTAAAATATATTTGAGAAAAAAGAGATTCTAATACAAAAGAAAGAATTCAAACCAAAGTGCAAAAGGTAAAGAACAAAAAAAGCCTCAAAAAGAGGCTTTCCACTTACTAACTAAATAATAATTAACTCAATTTAGATTCCCCCCTTGTAAACTATTTTATAAATCTATTAAAATTTACAAAATCTAAATAAACCAATCATATAAAAGCAACCAAACACCATGCCAAAAACAGATTAAAAGTAAATTACATAGATAAAATACATTATTTAACAATATAAACAGGTTTTAATCTACAAATAAACCATAGTATTACACAATTCAATCTTAACTAAACCACTATGCACTTCAAGTCCATAGGTTTGGTTGGCAGACTTAAAGTACGCAAGGATGGAAGACATAATTTAAACCACAAATTTCCACAAAATAATCCGTAAAAATTTGTGCAATTTGTGACATAAAAACTTTTTAGAAGCTGAAAGCGGAATGCACTAAAGTACATAGTTTTAAACTATTTTTGAAACCAATAAATTGAAACTTAAACTTGGTTTTGGACAAAAAAAAGATGCCCCTAAAAAGGGACATCCCAATAACTAACTGTAATCGATAATTTTTTTTGGCACTCTGTATATGCAAACCTATTATTAACCTAACTTTAAAACCTTAGAGTAACCAAACCTAGCCAAATTATCTATTTATATACTTTTCAAACTCCATGCCAAAAAACGTCCGAATGTAAAATATGACGTTAAATTATACTTAATAAACAAAATAATAACCCTATTTAGCATTAAAAAAATCAATTTAATTACAAAACAACTAAAAAACAAAACCTAAGGGGATTTAAAAAAATTCAATTACCCCACTTCAATTACAAAAAAAAGATGCACCAAAAGGAGCATCTTTAAATCGATAATCTCTTGTAGATACGCCGCTTTTACTAACTTAATAGTCTAACCTACAAAACTTAGATTAAAAACAACCCAATTAAATTATCTGGTACCGTATTTACAAACACTGTGCCAAAATTCTGAACTACATTTTTACAAAAAAAAGATGCCTCATTTGAGACATCTTCTTAACTAAATAATAACTGATAATTATTAGGCCCCCCTATGCAAACAAATTTTATAAACCAAACCTACTATAACTATTTATGATGCTTGCATAACCTAATAAAACCTAATACATATTAGCAAAGACGATGCCAAAACGCATCTAGGTTTAGTAAAAATAAATACTCCCTACATACCTACACAACCAATACTCTTATTTACAACTAATTACATTTTAAAAATATTTTGTTTTTTTTTCAAACAATAACCTTCCATATATTTTTTTTGAAAAAAATCTTGAAAAAACCACGAGTTTGAGACAATAATTTTGAATCAGTCATCGTGAAAACGTGTCAAAAACATTAAACAACGAAGACTTATATTAATTTGAAAAGTGTATTTTTGATTTTTAATAAAAAATATCCCCTCCTAACTATGCATTTTTTTTTCAAGTACGGTCTTATTCTAGTTTTATCATTAAGCAGCTTAACCAGTTTCTGTCAGCTACAAATTAAACCCAACAATAAAAAAATCTCCTATATGGGAAGGGTAGCAATAAACGAAAACTCTGCGACTTTTTACTGGCCAGGAACTTCTGCAACAATTAATTTTACAGGAAAAAACGTAAAAGTTACGATGAAATCGTTCCGAGAAAAAGGATATTTTTATGCTATTGTAGATAACGATGCAGCAAAGGCTTTTAAATTTGAAACAGACAGCGTAAAAAAAGAAATCAACCTGGTAGAAAACCTTTCTGAAGGCAAACACACATTACAATTGTATAAACTTTCTAACAACACCTCTGCCAACGTTTTATATGGTTTCGAAATTGGTGGAAAAGCAAAACTGCAAAAACCATCTCAGCTGCCTAAACGAAAAATAGAATTTTACGGAAACTCTATTACTGCAGGTCATGGCGTTGATGTTCAGCCGGGAATGAAGGATGCTGGACAACCCGAACTTTTCAACAACTATTACAGCTATACAGCCATAACGGCTAGACACTTTAATGCACAATCATCTATCATTGCCAGAAGTGGTATCGGAATCATGTTAAGTTGGTTTCCTGAGATTATGCCTGAAGTTTATGATCGTCTGGATCCTTTTGATTCTTCAAAAAAATGGGATTTCGCGAAATATACTCCTGATGTGGTTGTGATAAATCTGTTTCAAAATGATTCCTGGCTAATTAACAGACCCGAACATCAGGAATTTAAACACCGGTTTGGCACAACAAAGCCTTCAGAAGATTTTATAATAAAATCGTATCGCGATTTCGTTACCAGCATTCGGGCTAAATACCCAAAAGCGTATATCATTTGCGCATTAGGAAACATGGACGCTACAGAAGCGGGCTCAAAATGGCCGGGATATATAGAACAAGCTGTAGCAGGTTTGAAAGACGGAAAAATTCATACTGTTTTCTTTCCTTACAAAGGAAGACCTAATCATCCAAACAGAAAAGAACAACAAATGATGGCTGATGAATTAATTCGCTTTATTGATAAAACAGTAAAGTGGTAAAACCAAGAGAAGCTTCAAATACTTCAAAATTATTCATTAGAAAATGAAATAAAAAAAGATGCTCCGATAAGGGAGCATCTTCCTAACTAACTGTAATCGATAATTTTATGAATATGTGTATAAACCAACCTACCAACCTAATCTACAATATATTTGGAGTAATAAAATTATCTATTATCAACTTTCCAAACACCATGCCAATAGTTGATCACAAGCATACTACAAGACAAAATTACATTTTATTTAACTAAAAATCAGCTTTTTATTAAAAAAAATCAAAATATTTCAAACTAAAAAGTGAGCTTCAACTTTACTGTCAAAACTCACTCAAATAGTATTATTATAAAAATTTATTTCTTATAAAACTTTCTGTACTTAGGATACGTTATAGCTCCGATTAACGAGATTGTACCCAAAGAATACCAAATCCAGCTTAACGAATGTGCCTCACCGCTGGCGTATGAATGTAATCCTACCAAGTGGAAATTTACTCCATAATAGGTAAATAAAATGGAGATAAAAGCAAACATACTCATCAGGTTAAACACCCATTTACCTCTTAATGAAGGCACAAATCTAGCGTGAATAACAAATGCATATACCATAATACTGATCAATGCCCAAGTTTCTTTTGGATCCCATCCCCAGTAACGCCCCCAACTTTCATTTGCCCATTGTCCTCCAAGAAAGTTCCCGATGGTTAACATAATCAAACCAATGGTCAATGCCATTTCGTTGATATAAGTGATTTCTTTGATGTTCAAATCCATTTTAGTTTTATTCTTTTCGTTGGTAAAAAAGATTAAAACAAGCGACACAAAACCTAATATCATTCCCAAAGCAAAAGGTCCATAACTAGCCACAATTACTGCCACGTGAATCATTAACCAATAGGAATTAAGAACAGGTTGCAAATTGGCTATTTCCGGATCAATCCAATTGGCATATGCAGCCGTTAATATCATTGCCGTCACAAAAGCGGCCGAAGCAACCGTCAATTTTGATTTAATATCAAACACCAAACCAAAAAACATGGTCGCCCACGCCACATATACAATAGCTTCATAAGCATTACTCCAAGGTGCATGACCAGAAATATACCAACGGGCACATAAAGTAATAGTATGCAACACAAAAAGAATGGCTATGAGAATATGCATTGAATTAACCAAAACATTTAAAACTTTGGACTCTTTGAATATTTTAACAATAGTAAATATCAACATTAATATTGCTGCTAATAAATAGGCATAAGGCAGTTTTTGCAGTAAATCATACTTATTGTAAGCTATTTCAAGATTGATTTTTTCTTCGCTTGGTCTCACTCTGCTACCAAACTTCTTCTGAAAACCGTTAATGCTTTCCAATAACTCATTGGCAGTTTTATAATTTTTCGATTCAATAGCATGTCCTAATGTTCCAAAATAAAGCGGCAAAATGCTTTTGGTATAAGTAGAATCCATTCCTTTTAAGCCAGCGTGTTCCAGTTCTAAATAGGAAATCCATTTATTATTTGGTTCATTTGGAATTGGAAAAATTCGCAAAATACTTCCGCTTAAAGCAGATTCCATCAAGTTTACCTTTTTATCGGTTTCGACAAAATCTTTCTCAAACTGATTTGGATTTCCGGCTTTATAAGCATCATCAAGATATGGAGATAATTTATAATTCCCCTTTTCGTCAAAAAAAGCAATAAAAGGAGCAAATTTATCTTTTGGGTCAATTCCGATAATCTTACGAATACTGTCATTTCCAGGTTTGATATAGATAATCGGAATTTCAATCCACAATTGTGCGCTTTGCGTCATGGACAAAAATACCTGATCCGAATTCATTCCGTTATACGTATCCGAATGGCTTACTTTTCGCAACAATTCAGATGAAAAAGTATTGATTGGTTTCATCCTTCCTCCCGCATCCTGAATAATCAATCGTCCAAATTTGGCTGCGTGTTCTGGCGTAACTGTATAAGCCGTCAACACCGAATCTAATTGTGCCTGAGTAGGTTTTACCCTTACATGACCTGTACTTTCAGTATGTGATTCTCCAGCTTTTTCAGCCGAATGGTCGTGATTATGTTCCTGCGCAAAACCAGTCAAACTGAATAATAAAATTAAAATCGTCAGCAGTTTTGCTTTCTTTTCTTTCACCACATCCAATTTTCTTTTCAAATCAGCAAAACGGGAATGTTTGGTAAATAGAATAGAAATCATACTAAAAAACAGTAAAAAATATCCCAAATAAGTAATATTCGTTCCCCAATAATCATGATTTACAGACAATACAGTTCCTTTTTCGTCTGGGTCAAATGAAGATTGGAAAAAACGGTAGCCTCCGTGATCCAAAACGTGATTCATATAAATTCGGGCATCAAATGGTTTTACAGAATCCTGAACGGTTACTTGGCTTTCAAATGAAGAATAACTTTTCTCTGTACCGGGATATTTTTGGGCAATAAAATCATTCAGCTTAATCTTAAATGGCAAGATATAAGCTTTGCTTCCGAAGAAAAAAGTATATTCATGTTCTCCAATTTTAACGGTTTTAGAATCCCCAACTTTCCCTTTGGAACCTATTAATGTTACAGATTCCTCTTTTCCATTTGCTGAAAGCGTAACCGTCAAAGCGTCTTCATGATTCTTTTCTTTGAAATTATTACTACTTTCATAATCGATTACACCAGTAACAGCAGGCTCCGGAAAAACAAAACGAATATCGCCAATGCTGTACAAAGAGCGCATCATCAACGGCTGCACAATATCTTTCACCACTTTTCCCTGCAGTTTATCGGCCATTCGCATAAAGTTTCCTTCAAATGGCATTTGAACCGTATAACTACTTCCTGTTGTGTTGATATTAATGGCACCTTCGGTAAATTTATTCAATGCAAAAAGAACATTATGAATATTTTGCACCTCGCCAGATTTCAAAAAATGTTCTTCACGACCACCGGCACCAGCCTCAACCAATTTCAAGTACAAACTCCCTTTCGAATTAGGTTTTACATATTCTTTGGCACCCATAATAAAGTTTTTATAGTGTACCTCAAACGGATTTCCGGCAAAATCGCCAGTCATCTTAAAATCATTGTCAGTGACAGGTGACATCAAAAGCGGTTTCTCAAAAACCCTGCGTTTCATTTCCCCTTTATATTCTCCATCAACAAAAAGGGTCAGGAATGTTTTATCCGAATAAAATTGATTTTCGGTTGCGCCTTCGCGAATGGGCATCATTCCCTCAAAACTAATGTAACGGGTAATGAATGCACCACCTATGATAAAAATAAAAGCCAAATGTAGCATCAACGAAGCCCATTTTTCTTTTCGAAGTAAATGATAACGCTTGATATTCCCTATGAAATTAATCATAAAAAATCCCATGATAGCTTCAAACCACCAAGTATTATACACTAAAATTCGTGCTGTATCAGTATTGTATTTACTTTCGATAAAAGTTCCTGTTCCCATTGCTATTGCAAAAGTCAGGAATAATAAGGCCATTAAACGGGTAGAAAATAGGACAGAGAATAATTTTTTATCCATTTGGAAGTAGATTTCGTTTTTATAAAGTGTCGCAAAAGTACTCAAAATTGCACACTTTTTTAAGACCTTAATTGTTAATTTAATCAAAAAAAGAGCCTTTTTTTTGATTAAAACAAAAACCAAAAATCCCTTTTTACAAAAAAATTCTAACTGCAAAAAAATAAAATGAGACCTCCTAAAAAAGGGAAAGTCTCATTTGATTTACTTTAAATTTCTTTTTCAAAATATTTCTTTCGGAACCAAAAAGCAACGTTTACCAATGCAATTAGCGCAGGTACTTCGACCAAAGGACCAATTACACCGGCAAATGCCTGTCCGCTATTAACACCAAAAACACCTATTGCTACAGCTATTGCTAATTCAAAATTATTACCGGTTGCCGTAAATGCGATTGCAGTAGATTTCGAATAATCTGCTCCAAAATATTTTCCGACAAAAAAACTAAGAACAAACATAACCACAAAATATATGACCAAAGGAATCCCAATACGAATCACATCCAAAGGGATTTGCACAATCAGCTCACCTTTTAGGCTAAACATTATCAGAATCGTAAACAATAATGCTACTAACGTTATTGGCGAAATTATTGGAACATATTTTGTTTGAAACCATTCTTCGCCTTTCATTTTGATTAAAGTATACCGACTGATTATTCCTAATGCGAACGGAATCCCTAGATAAATACCCACGCTTTCAGCAATTTGCCCGATGCTGATATTTACCTCAAAACCTTCATAACCAAAGTAAGGCGGTAAAATCGTTATAAAAAAATAAGCATAAACACTGTAAAGCAATACTTGAAAAATACTATTTAAGGCGATTAATCCGGCTCCGTATTCTCTGTTTCCTTCGGCTAAATCGTTCCAAACCACGACCATCGCAATGCAACGTGCCAAACCGATTAGGATTAGCCCAATCATGTATTCGGGATAGCCTTTTAGAAATAGTAATGCCAATAAAAACATTAGTATTGGCCCAACAATCCAATTCAAGAACAATGATGCGCCTAGAACTTTTACATTTTGGAACACTTTTCCCATTTGTTCGTATTTCACTTTTGCCAAAGGCGGATACATCATTAAAATCAATCCAATTGCCAACGGAACATTGGTCGTTCCGCTCGAAAATGAGTTGATAAAATTGCTGCTCGACGGTATAAAATAACCAATTAAAACCCCTATTGCCATCGCCAGGAATATCCAAACTGTTAAATAGCTATCGAGAAAACTTAACTTTTTTCTTTCTACGATTGGTACGCAATTATTTGCCGACATAATTATTTTTTAATTTGAGAAAAAACATAAAACATTTCGGTTGCAATTTGCAGGCTTCGTTCTGTGTACTTCTCTGCCTGTTGCGGTGTGTTGTCATATGCTTTTGGATCTTCAAAAGTGATTGGAATACGCTTTGCTGCTCCGGCAATAAAAGGACAACCTTCATCGGCATGTGAACAAGTCATTATAGCTGCAAAACCGCTTTCAGGATTAAAATCATCGTCATAGGTTTTGGAGAAACCTATAATTGGATGCTCAATTGATGAATATTTAATGCTGTAAATAGGATTATTCCCCTCGGAAATCGCTTTGATTTTGAACCCCTGCTCTATCAAAGTTTTTGCAACCATCGGAAACATTGCTGTAGCTTCGGTTCCACCAGAATAACAAAAAACATTTTTAATATCAAAATAAGCCGCTGCCGTTTGCGCCCAAACTTGTGTCAAATGACTTCTTCTCGAATTGTGCGTGCAAATCATATTGAGCCTGATTTCTTGCTGATTTGTAACTTTGACTTGAATAAAATCAATCAGAGATTGCAGAATTTCTTTGCGTTCCGCTGTGATGTTTTCAATGTTTAAATTCTTAATTACTGCTACTATTTCTGGAAATAGAATTGATTGGTTTGTAGTCATTTATTTTTTGAATTGATTATGATTAACAAAAATAAGAGTTGAAATAAATTTTACAAGTAAGACCTAACAGGTTTTGAAAACCTGTTAGGTCAACTTCACGGTTTATGCTCTACTTTTGGCTTATTAGCAACATTTTGATTCGGGAGAACAACAAGCTTCATTATTAATATCCGACATTCTCACTTTCTGTTTTTCGGCTGGAATTCCGCATTGTTCTTTTGCCAAACAGGCTGTATGTTTATTCACTAACTCAAAATTTTCTCCATTGAATTCTAATTCATATTTGCCAATAGTCGTATTTTGATATTCGACTTCTATTTCGAAATCTCCAATACCTAAAACTTTTTCAGATAATTGAATGATATCCAAAAGCTTTTTGGGCTTTAGTCGGTGTTCAAAATCGTTTGCATCCCAAAGTTGGAAATTCACAACCGTTTCCTCGCGAACAGTTCCGCCACAATCGATAAAATTTTTGGTTACCAAACCAACCTCTGTGACATGAAAATGCTCAGGAACAAATGTCCCGTCAGGCAATTGAAAATCTACAGTTTCAACTGTGCCCAACAACTTTTTAATTTGTGATAGTTTCATAGTTTAATTCCTTTATATTCAACAACAATTCGTTTTCTTTTTTTCAACGTGCTCATTTACATTTTGAAAAAAACTTTTTATTTTTTCAAATCCTTTTTCGTCAATACAATAGCAAATTGCATTTCCCTCGATACTTCCTTTGATTAATCCTGCATTTTTAAGCTCTTTTAAATGTTGCGAAATTGTAGGCTGTGCCAAAGACAATTCATTTACAATATCACCACAAATACAAGAATCAACTTTTATGAGATATTCGATTATGGCAATCCGGGCAGGATGCCCCAATGCTTTTATCAAAACCGCCAATTCGTTTTGATTGTCTGTGTAAAAATCTGTTTTAGTTGCTCCCATAAGTAATATTTCTATATTGCAATATTACGATATTATTTTTTAAAAACAACCGCAAATTCGCAAATTATTTTTATGACCCTTCAAGCTTTTAAAAAACTACTTCCAATGAAATTAATGCAAATTTGTTACTCGAAAAACACTAAATTATTAAAAAAAATTTGCGACACGAACGATAGTGAATAGGCGAAGTAATTTGCGGTTAATTACAAAAAGAGGTTGGTAGAAAAAATTGAAAACTAACTCTTCATTTTTTTTTCTAATTTTGTCAAATGATTAAAATAACGATTATAGGTTCTGGAAATGTAGCACAACATCTGATTGACGCTTTCGCAAAAAGCAATGCGACAGAAATCATTCAGGTCTTTTCGAGAACCAAAAAAGAGATTTCTCCCCTACTCGATTCTAGCAAAATTATCCACGATTTGAAAGATTTGGTGGAATCGGATTTATATATCATCGCCGTTTCCGACGACGCTATTGCAAGCGTTTCGTCTCAATTTCCTTTTGAAAATCGATTGGTAGTTCACACATCAGGAAGTGCTCCTTTGTCTTTTTTGAGCGACAAAAACCGAAAAGGCGTTTTCTATCCTTTGCAGACTTTTACAAAAGGCAAAGCAATAGATTTCAAAACCATTCCATTCTGTTTGGAAACACAATTTGAAAGTGATTACACAATTTTGGAAAAAGTAGCCCGTTCCATTTCCGACAATGTTCAGCCAATAGATTCCCATCAAAGAAAAGCACTGCATGTTGCCGCCGTTTTTGTGAATAATTTCACCAATTATCTGTATCAATTAGGGAACGATATTTGTCAGGAAAACAACGTTTCCTTCGATATTTTAAAACCTTTGATTCTGGAAACTGCCGAGAAATTATTGATGCTTTCGCCAAAAGATGCACAGACCGGCCCTGCAAAACGCAATGATATAACAACCATTCAAGCGCATGAATCTTTTTTGTCGAATGAAAATCAATCCACTATTTATAAAATATTAACCCAATCTATACAAAATCATGGCAAAAAGCTATAAAGAAATAATGAATGATATTACTACGTTTGTTTTTGACGTAGACGGCGTACTTACTGACGGGTCTGTTTTTGTTACCAATGAAGGGGAAATGCTTAGAACCATGAGTATCCGCGATGGTTATGCAATGAAAGCAGCCGTGGAAAGCGGCTACAAAGTATGCATCATTTCGGGCGGGAGCAACGAAGGCGTGCGAGTGAGATTGCGCAATCTTGGAATAACCGATATTCATTTGGGCACTCCTGATAAAGTTAAAACCTTCAAAGAATACATCGATGTTTACAACATTAAGCCAGAACAGGTTTTGTATATGGGCGACGATATTCCCGATTATCACGTGATGCAATTAGTGGGATTACCAACTTGTCCACAAGACGCAAGTCCCGAAATCAAAGGGATTTCAAAATACATTTCGCATATAAACGGCGGTAAAGGCGCTGCACGTGATGTAATCGAACAAGTAATGAAAGTACAAGGAAAATGGATGACTTATTTTGACGGGAAACTAGATTAAATAGTATCCAGTGTTCAGTTTTTTTTAGTGATCAGTTAATTTGAATACTAAAAAAACAGACCACTAAACACTGAATATTAAATTCAACATTCTGAACACTAAAAAACTGAACACTGATTACTTAATATGAAATACCTCAAATTAATTCGATACCAAAATCTGTTGATGCTCGCTTTGATGCAATTGATTTTCAGATATGGTTTTTTGAATTATCAAAATATTCCTCTGGCTCTAAAAGACTGGCAATATTTTTTATTGGTTTTTGCAACAATAATGATAGCCGCCGGTGGATACATCATTAATAATATAATGGATCAGGCTACCGATAATGACAACAAACCCAATAAAGTAGTTGTAGGCAAAGGCATTTCCGAAACCAATGCCTATAATTTATATTTCGCCTGTACTGTTTTGGGGGTTGGTACAGGATTTTATTTATCTAATCTGATTGAAAAGCCTGGTTTTGCTTCGATTTTTATAATCATTTCGGCGACTTTGTATCTTTACGCCACAAGCCTGAAACAAATGTTGCTTATCGGAAATATTGTTGTGGCATTCTTATTGGGCTTCAGCGTACTTATTATTGGAATCTTTGACCTTTTGCCGGTTATCAATCCCGGAAATAAAGTCGTTATGGCCGAATTGTTTTCGATTCTTTTGGATTACGCTCTATTCGCTTTTGTGATTAATTTCATTAGAGAAATAGTTAAAGATTTAGAAGATGTAAATGGCGATTATAATCAAGGAATGAACACTTTACCTATTGCTTTTGGAATAAGCAGAACATCAAAATTAGTACTGATTTTGAGTTTGATTCCGCTCGTTATGGTAATATTATATATCAAAAATTATTTCTTTGAATTCAATTTATATATAGCAACCCTTTATGCATTAATTTGCATCGTTGCTCCTTTAATTTATTTTGCAGTAAAAATGGCCGATGCCAAAAAAAGCAAAGATTTCAATCATCTGAGTACTGTTTTAAAACTTATAATTTTATTTGGATTATTATCCATTTCGGTTGTTACCTATAATATTCTTCATCATGCTTAAAGAAAAACTAAAAAACTACAAGCTCATATTGGCTTCGGGTTCTCCCAGGAGACATCAATTTTTCAAAGATCTAGATCTTGAATTTGAAATACGACTGAAAGAAATTGAAGAAATTTTTCCTCCAGAATTGAAAGCTGAAGAAATTACCAACTACCTTGCTCAATTGAAAGCCGATGCTTTTGATGGAGAGTTGAACGAAAACGATATATTAATCACCAGCGACACTATAGTTTGGCACAATAATTGTGCTTTAGGTAAACCAAGAGATCATCAAAATGCTTTTGAAATATTGAAATCATTGTCAAATGCAACGCATGAAGTCATAACTTCAGTTTGTTTTAAGACAAATTTGTCCTCAAATTTAATACATGAGACAACAAAAGTTACCTTTACTGCGTTAAGTGATGAAGCTATTCTTTATTATCTGGAAAAATACAAGCCATATGATAAAGCTGGAGCCTACGGAATCCAAGAATGGATTGGTTTTATAGGAGTTTCAAAAATAGAAGGTTCTTATGCCAATGTCATGGGAATGCCGACAGACAAAGTGTATAACTATTTAAATAATTTATAAAAAAATATGGAAATTTTGGAATACTACCTCCTACAGGAAATCAGTACAGTAATGCTGTTGTTGATTGTCTTTTTGGTTCGGAGAGTAGTTTCAAAATTAGTAAAGCGATACGCCACTGCCAGTCATATTATAGAAAAAAGAACCAATTTGGTTATCAAATACATCAATATTCTGATTACGATTTTGGCCTCGATTACCATAATCTTGATTTGGGGAGTACAAACAAAAGATATTTTCGTAACACTTTCATCAATTGCTACGGTCATTGGAGTTGCAATGTTTGCTCAATGGTCAATTTTAAGCAATATCACATCAGGTATTCTTTTGTTTTTTTCGTTTCCGTTTAAAATCGGAGATTGCATACAGATACATGACAAAGATTTTCCCGTAGAAGGTGAAATTGAAGATATAGGCGCTTTGCACGTAACCTTAAAATCTAAAACAGGTGAACTGGTTATTTATCCCAATAATTTGTTTTTCCAAAAAGGAATTTCAATTATAAAAAAACTGACTAACAACAATAATGAATTTACCGACTGAAGGTAAAATTAATTATCACTAACGATAAATCAATTAACTCTAACACTTTAAACCCTAATTTTTTTTAAAAAACCTAAATTTAAACACCATGAAAACTATTAATTCAATTATTATCGGACTCCTGTTTTTTACAGCGAGCACAACTCAAGCACAAGTTGCAGTAGATGTAAACATTGGAACTCCAAATGTAAATATACATGTGGGAACTCCACCAGTTTGGGGACCTGTAGGCTATGACGATGTTGATTATTACTATTTACCAGATATCCAAGTCTATTATGACATTAGAGCTTCACAATACATCTATTTTGGAAACGGCAGATGGATTCGTTCCAGATATTTACCTTCTCGTTGCAGAGACTATGACTTATATCATGGATACAAAGTAGTATTGGCTGATTATCATGGTCATACACCTTATGCATATTACGACAAGCATAAAGTAAAATACTATAAAGGATATAAAGGTGAGCCTCAAAGAATGAGAGGACCGTACCAAGTACGTTACGAAGATCGCGACAACGACCACTACGACAAAGGAAATCATGGCAAAGAACACCATGACAATGGTAATCATAATGGCCACGGAAAAAAAGGACATAAAGGTGGAGATAACGACTAATGACCTATTTCTTTTCAATTACAAAAAGAGCATTCAAATGAATGCTCTTTTTTTGTAATATAAAATCAAAACAAGCTTCAGTAAATCAAAGTGTTACAGCTTTTTTTGTTTCTTTTTTTTCGAAAAAATTATTCTCAATTTTGTCCAACCATTCAAAAATGGATTCAAATACCATGTCCCTCACCGGTTTTCTGGACAAAACCAAATCGTGCATTCCGCCCTTAAAGCCAATAATCTTTTGGTTCGGAGAATTAATGCATTTAGCTTTTTCGACAATATCATTTACATTCAAAATAGCATCGCCTTCAAACATTTCTTCACTCCATTTTGAAGGATAAACCGAAATAGAAGAGTGTAATATTAATATCGGTTTATTGATTGAAACACCATGTGAAATCTTTGAATGTCCTTTATGAATAGCATGTATCCAGCCCGCATTAATTGAAGGAGCTACATGGGGTTTCCACTGCAAATTATAATCCCATTCACCAAAACCACTCTTGTGGAGACTTTTTCCGTAAAATTTTGAAAAACTTACCGGTAAACTGATATTTGGATTAATACTGCCTAAAAAAGAAAGCAAAGAAATACCCACTTTCTTTTGAATCCAAGACACATTAAAATCAAAAAAAGGACTGTTGCAAACCAAGGCGTCAAAATATTCATTTCCTTTTCTTTCTGAAGCATATAAAGTAATCAGAAGACCACCTGTAGAATGTCCGAACAAAACTATTTCTCGACATTCTTCCTCATTGATTATTGCCAATGCACTGTCAATATCTTCGTAGTATTCAGTCAAATCGCGGACATTGTTCTGTTTATGGTTTTTCAAAATTGAACGGCCATATTTTCGTAAATCCAAGGCATAAAAATGGAATCCTTTCTTGAGAAACTCATCGGCAATAATTTCCTGAAAAAAATAATCATTAAAACCATGAATACATAAAACAGCCTTTGCAGAAGAAACTGTATTTCTTTTCCGAATCAATGTAGATGTAACTTTACCCTCATAATCATCTGGCTGAAAAATGGTAGTTTGTTCAAAACCATTCTTCAAAATATCTTCAACATATTGCATATCGATTTTGGTTAGGTTAGTTAAAAAATAAAATTATAAACAAAGCTAATTCTGAAATAGTCAGGCTATTTATTTTATCCAAATAATATAAAACTACGATTCATGCCTTTCTCAAATTTAACATTCTAATTTTAAATAATTGACATTGAATTCTGTTATTTTATCACTCCTGCAAATTTTTGGAGAATTTATCTTCAAAAAAAATCCGATGAGCATCTAAACATTAACATATTTTTTTTGAGATATTCATAAATATACCTGCTTTTAATTAGTATTTTTGAACCAGGATTAGTCTCTAAAATCCTTTTTCAAGAATAAAAACCCCCAATTTATGCGAAAGCTTTTTTTTAAACTCTTTCTTCTCTTATTTATTTCGGCACATACCGTAAATGCCCAAAAGCCTCTAAAACCTAGTTCTGCCGAAATCTACAATCAAATCCAGAAACTAAATTTTCTTGGAACTGTACTTTATATTGCTGCACATCCCGATGATGAAAACACCCGATTAATATCTTATATGGCTAATGAAGTTCATGCCGAAACTGGTTATTTATCGCTGACCCGAGGAGATGGCGGACAAAATTTAATTGGCCCACAATTAAGAGAATTACTCGGAGTTATAAGAACCCAAGAACTCCTTGAAGCCCGAAAAATTGATGGTGGTGAACAATTTTTTTCTAGAGCAAATGACTTTGGTTTTTCCAAAAATCCGGAAGAAACATTGCATATCTGGGACAAAGAAAAAGTGCTTGCAGACTTGGTCTGGACTATCCGAAAATTCCAACCCGATGTCATTATCAACCGTTTTGACCATCGTTCACCCGGGACAACACACGGGCATCACACTTCCTCTGCAATGCTGAGTGTAGAAGGATTTGAATTGGCTAACAATCCTGCTTCTTTTCCAGAGCAATTACCATTTGTACAGACTTGGCAGCCCAAACGTATATTTTTTAATCCTTCGTGGTGGTATTACGGAAGCAAAGAAAAATTTGACGCTGCCGATAAAACCAATATGCTGTCCATTCAAACTGGAGTGTATTACCCAACTTTAGGGAAATCAAATCAGGAAATTGCTGCATTGAGCCGAAGTAGTCATAAATCGCAAGGGTTTGGCAGTACAGGATCCCGAGGAGAAGAAACGGAATATCTGGAATTTTTGAAAGGAGTTCCATTTAAAGATAAATCATCTGTTTTTGAAGGAATCGACACTAGCTGGAACCGTGTAAAAGGTGGCAAACCAATAGGAGAACTGATCACTGATATTACCAATGATTATGATTTTAAAAAACCATCGGCGAGTATTCCGAATTTGGTTAAAGCTTACACGATGATTCAAGCATTGGATGAAAATCATTGGAAAACAATAAAATCAGAGGAAATAAAAAAAATCATTGCAGCCTGTTCCGGTTTGTACCTCGAAGCAGTTTCCAACACACAAGAAGCAACTCCTGGAAGTGTGGTAAAACTTAATTTGGAAACTATAAACCGAAGTGCAACAGCTATGGAATTGGTTAGCGTTACAACACTTCCCGATCAAAAAACAACAACGTTCAACATCAACTTAAAAAATAATATTACACAAAACAACGCTCTTGATTTACAATTACCCCAATCAATCGATTACACAGAGCCTTATTGGCTTAAAGAAAAAGGAACCATTGGATTGTACACCGTAAAAGAACAACAAAACATTGGTATTCCTGATATTATCCGTGAAGCCAAAGTAATTTTTAATATAAAAATAAATGGTGTCGAAATTCCATTTGAAAAAACAGTAGTTTACAAATATAATGATGATGTAAAAGGAGAAATGTATAATTTTCTTGATATTGTTCCAGTTGTGACCACTACTATTCAGGACAAAGTTTTGCTTTTCACCAATACAAAATCCAAATACGTGGGAGTAACCGTAAAAGCAGGAAAAAACAACATTAAAGGAAACCTAAAACTGGACTTGCCTAATAACTGGAAAATTTCTCCATCAGCTATTCCGTTTCAGTTGGAAAAAAAAGGAGCAGAACAAACTTTCTATTTTGAAGTTACGCCACCTGCTCAACTCAGTGAAACAACAGGGAAAAGCATTGCAACTGTAGATGGTATCGACTATGATAAGGAACAAATAAACATTAATTACGATCATATCACCAAACAACAAGTTCTTATAACATCTGAAGTAAAATGCATCCGATTTGATTTGAAAACCAACGAAGAAAAAATCGCCTATATTATGGGAGCCGGCGATGAAGTCCCAAAATGTTTGGCACAAATGGGCTACAAAGTAACACTTGTAAAACCCGAAGAAATAACGCCTGAGAAACTCGATTCTTTTGATGTGGTCATGACTGGAATTCGTGCTTACAATACCGTTAAAGCATTGGCAAATAAACAAAATATTTTGTTTGATTTTGTAAAAAACGGAAAAACAATGATTGTTCAGTATAATACAAATAGTGATTTGGTCACCTCAAAAATAGCGCCTTATCCTTTAAAAATTTCCAATGATAGAGTAACCGAAGAAGATGCTGAAGTACGCTTTCTAGCTCCGAATCATCCTGCTTTGAATTACCCAAACACAATTTCCCAAAATGATTTTAAAGGATGGAAACAGGAACAAGGTTTGTATTACCCAAAAGATTTTGACAAAGCCTTTACCCCTATTTTATCTTCAAATGATAAAGGAGAAAATGCCAAAGAAGGTGCGCTCTTAATTGCTCCTTACGGAAAAGGAAATTATATTTACACAGGACTTAGTCTTTTCAGGGAATTGCCTGAAGGTGTTCCGGGAGCTTACAAATTATTGTCGAACCTGATTTCGATTAAATCTTCGGAAACCATTCCGAATCAAAAAATGAAACCATAAAACAAAAATAAACATGGATCAAAAAAATCAAAAAATGTGGTCAAAAAACTATACCTTGGTTTTGCTTGCTAATGCCTTTTTTATAATTGTTTTTTATTTAATTATGAAATTATATTCTTAACCTATGCAATTATTTGACTGGATTGTACTCATTGCAACACTACTATTCATTGTAATTTACGGTGCCTGGAAAACTAGAGGTAGCAAGAATGTTGATGATTATATACTTGACAATAACACTACTCCTTGGTTTACGGTAGGACTTTCTGTAATGGCTACGCAAGCCAGTGCCATTACCTTTTTGTCGACACCGGGTCAGGCTTTTCATGACGGAATGGGGTTTGTGCAATTCTATTTTGGTTTACCAATAGCCATGGTTGTCATCTGCCTTACCTTTATTCCTATTTACCACAAATACAAAGTTTACACCGCTTATGAGTATCTGGAAAAAAGATTTGATTTAAAAACCCGTTCTCTCGCAGCTATTTTGTTTTTGGTACAAAGAGGTTTAGGAACAGGAATTACTATTTATGCACCTTCCATTATTTTATCAGCTTTATTGGGATGGAATCTTACCTACACGAATATTATTATTGGTATTTTGGTAATTATTTACACTTTTTCCGGTGGAACCAAAGCGGTGAATGTGACGCAAAAACAACAAATGTTTGTCATATTGACCGGTATGATGATCACTTTTTTTCTGATTTTTGATTATTTACCCAATGACATGACCTTTGATAACGCCCTGCATATCGCCGGAGCCAATCAAAAAATGAACATCGTAAATTTTTCTTTTGATTTAGATGAAAAATATACTTTCTGGAGCGGTATCACGGGCGGGTTCTTCCTTGCCTTAGCCTATTTTGGAACAGACCAATCGCAGGTAGGACGTTATTTATCAGGTAAATCAGTAAAGGAAAGTCAGATGGGATTAATTATGAACGGATTTTTAAAAGTTCCCATGCAATTCCTTATTTTACTGACCGGAGTGATGGTTTTTGTCTTTTTTCAATTCAATGTAACACCTTTGAATTTTAACCCAAATAATAAAATAATCGTAGAAAATTCTAAATACAAAACCGAATACCAGAATCTACAGAAAGAACTGGATCAGTTATCCGAAAACGAAAAAGTCATTAATCTACTGTACATTGACCAACTCAATCAGGATTACGACAATCCTACCCTTCGAAAAGGATTAGTAGATTTGGCTATCAAAGAAAAAGAATTAAGAGCCAAGGCCAAAGAAATAATAACCAAAGCAGACAGCAAAGCAGAAACAAACGATAAAGATTATGTGTTTTTCTATTTCATACTTCATTACCTACCCAAAGGTTTAATCGGTTTATTACTTGCTGTAATCATTTCTGCGGCGATGTCTTCTACGGCTTCGGGGCTAACGGCTTTGGCATCGACAACAGCAATTGATATTTATAAACGTAACATAAAAGAAGAAAAAGACGAAAAACATTATCTGAATGCTTCCAAACTTTTCACTCTTATGTGGGGAATTATCGCTATTGCTTTTGCTTGTATTGCAACACTTTTTGAAAATTTAATTCAATTGGTAAACATCATCGGATCTATATTTTACGGAACCGTTCTTGGTATTTTCCTTGTTGGTTTTTATACCAAAAAAATACAGGGAAAATCAATTTACTACAGTGCCATCATCAGCCAAATTGCAATTTTTATCATTTATTATTTCACGAATTTCATTTACCCTAGCGGAGCCGAAAAATTGGGGTATTTATGGCTTAATTTTATTGGGGCATTGCTCACAATAATTTTATCCTATTTACTCCAAATATCAGTCTTCAAAAGCGAGGAAGAACTAACAACATTAGTAGACAATAGTATTACATAAAAAAAATCCCGATTCAAATTTTTTCATGAATCGGGATTTTTTTTTAATTCTGTCGTAAAGATGGCTATAGATTTATTGTTCTTTTTTACTCCATTCAGCAATACTTTCTTTATTCATTTTTACGTAATCCTGGTTTTTGGCAGCTTCAGCCGCTGCAAGAGAAATTTTTGCTGTTTCGATAGCATTTTTATAATCGCTTGATCTTGCCTGAATCTGTGATTTCAAACGAGTGTACCAATACGGTTTTTCTGTACTCATATCCATTGCTTTGTCAATGTAGTTCAAAGCTTTTGCGTTATCTCCATTTGATTGAAAAACATATTGTGCTGCCGTAAAGTAATCCGCCGATGTAGGACCCGCCAGAACTTTTTCTATACTTTCCATTGTATTCTTTTGAGTAGGCACTTCAAATTTCATCGAAACAGAAGAATTTTCCCAAGCGATATCCAAATAAGCAAAATTAGCATCCAAACTACTGATTCCTATCGTAAGTGATTCAACCGGTTTTACGAGGGCCTCCTCTTTTACTGTCGTTCTCAATACGACATTTGCCTCATTCCATACTTCTGGAGTTCCCCAATTGTTGGTCGTTGAGTAAAAA